>CAZRJY010000012.1:0-19819 GCA_964600525.1 uncultured Clostridia bacterium | reverse complement strand
CGTAAGCGTTCCAGTCGATTTTGGTTATGTCGTCGCCCGGGGTGTACTCCCTGTAATCGGCAAACTCGCACGACGAACCGTAAGTCTTACTCTTATGGTTGCCGCCGAACATGCCCGCGACGTTGTTTTTGACAAGCATCTGCAACAATTCGATTTGCTGCAAAAGCTCGTCGTCTATAACCGTTCTTGCCATGTTTTATTTCGAAAGTTTTTTGTTCTCTTGTATAAGCAGTGCTATTACGTCGTCGACGGTCAGTTTTTCGTTGACCGCGGTATAGTTGACCTTTATTCTGTGGCGGAGTACGGGGCAGGCAAGCTCGTCTATATCCTCGTAGGAAACGTTGTAGTTGCCGTTCATAAGCGCCCTTACCTTAGCCGCCGTTATAAGCGCCTGCGCCGCGCGGGGCGATGCGCCGTACTTGATATATTTCTTTGCCGTATCGCTCGTCTTTTCCAGCTCGGGGTGCGAGTTGGATACAAGGTTTACCGCGTACTTCAACACGTCGTCGATGATGGGCACGTCCTTTGCAAGCGCCCTCATCTCCATAACCGTTGGACCGTCGATAACCGCTTCCGCCGTTTCGTCCATAGTTACCTGCGTCATATTGACTATGTCGGCAAGCTCGTCGACCGAGGGGAACTTGACGATAAGCTTGAATATAAAGCGGTCCATCTGCGCCTCGGGCAGAGGATACGTACCGTCCTGCTCGATGGGGTTCTCGGTTGCGAGTACGAAGAAGGGCTCCTGCAAAACGTAGGTCTGCTTAGCCACCGTAACCTTGTGCTCCTGCATAACTTCGAGCATCGAAGACTGCGTTTTGGGAGTTGCACGGTTGATTTCGTCGGCGAGCACGAGGTTCGCGAATATAGGTCCGCGCTGGAACACCGTGTTCATCTTGCCGTCGGCGCCCTTTTCTATGACGTTGGTACCCGTTACGTCCGAAGGCATGAGGTCGGGCGTGAACTGTATACGCGAGAAAGGCAAGCCCAGCGTTTTGCCGAGCGAACGCACAAGTCGGGTTTTACCTACGCCGGGTACGCCCTCCAAAAGCACGTTGCCGCCCGCAACGATTGCAATGAGCACGTTGTCGATTATTTCTTTCTGTCCTACGACGTCCTTTGCAAGCTCGGCTTTAACCTTTTCTATCGAGCGGCTGAATTCTTTTACTTTTTCGGTGTTTTCCATTTTTATTTCTCCGTCTTAGTTGTCTTTATCTTTTTCCATACCGTTGTTGAGGTATGCGAAATATTGTCTGATATATGCCGCGACTTCGTCCGAGCATTCGCCCGACTGAATATATTCCATCGCTCTGTTGTAGTACTTGTCGTACAGAGTGCCGTTTTCGGGCCTTTCGGGGTCGATATAATCGCCGTACTCTTTCTTTTCGCCCGAATCGGGGTCGAACACTACTTCGTTGCTTCCGTATATGTGGTTGCCGTGACCGTAGCCGCCGCCCGTTACCTCTCTGTCGCTGCCGGCAACCTCTCCCGAGGGCGTGGGCGCGATGTCTGCATTCGAGCCGAACTCCGAACGGCTTATGCCGAATATAACGGACAGTCTGTTTCTGATATAGTCGTCCATCATACAGTTGTACGACTGGGTTGCAAGCGCCACTACGGCGCTGTCTTTAAAGCTGTCGAAACAGCCCTTGACCGCCGAATAGTACGACGGAGCGTCGTACCCGACCGTACCCGGCGTTTCGGCACGCGCCGAAAGTTTTTCGGAAAGTTCGCAAAGATTACCGTACAGCGCGTCGGACGTTTCCTCCGCTCCGCTTACGGGCGCAAGTTTTTCCAGCCCTGCCTTTAACGCGTCGGCGAACGGCTTTAATTTTGCCGCCGCTTCCTCGGGTGACAAGGGCGTTCCCTCGTCGGCGCCCTCCGCTTTGGGCGCGTATTCCGCAAGATATTTGTTTTCCCAGCTTTCGAACACGTACGTTATGCGGTCGTCGGCATCGGCTTCCCTGTCCTTTACCGCCTTCATAGTGGTAAGACTTATGCCGTTTTTGTAATCGACAACGCCGTTAACCATTGCCGCCGAAAAGCTTTTAAGCACTTCGTCCGCTTTGAGCACCGCGTCGATTTTAAGATAGGAGTTTGCTCCTCCCACCAGCTTATCGATATTGTGCACCGACGAAATTACCGTCTCTTTCATAGTGCTCTCGTACTCGGCTTGCTTTAACATATCCAAAAGCACGTTGAGCTCTAACACGGTGAAGGTTTTAAGCCCCGTTTCGAGCGACGAGCCCTCGACGTCGGCAATCAGATTTTTAAGCGCCGTTTCGTGCGCTTCGGTTATATCGAAAGGTTTGTCGACTTTGCCCGACTTTTTCGCGGGAACGAATATGCCAGCAAACAGCATTGCCGCCGCAACGACGGGCACTACCGCAAACTTATACAGCCACTTCAAGCTGACGCGCTTTTTGGCAACGCCGCCCAGCACTTCGTCGGTCTGCCGTCTTTGCAGTTCGGGCAAGTCGCCCTCCACGCCCGCGTACTCGACCATGGTCTGCACCTTCTGGTTCAGGGCAAACTCTTTATCCAGCTTTTTGGCTATGCGCTCATCGTCGGGGCGGAGTATTAAAAAGAACAGATATCCCGCGCCTGCCGAAAGCACCAGAGCAATCGGCATATACAGCGCCCAGTGGAAGGAAACCGCGCAGCTTTTGAATATGACGGCAAGCGTGCAAGTCAGCGCTACGCCGAGGCACGCGCCCAGTACGGCGCCGGCGATTATTGCTATGGTCATATATTTTTTCTTGATTTTAAGAAAATTTTCCGACACGGCTTCAACCTCCTTTTTGCGTGTATTTTTTGTATAAATTCACAACTTATGCATCAATAAATGAATATAATCTCTTCGATAGTGTATTTTATCACATTTTCAACCATAATGCAACCTTTTTAGCCCTTACATACGAAACCAATCATTAGCAATTTTTATATATAATGTAAGCGGCGCGAATGCCGCAGACAAAACAAAAGCCCGCGCAACCGCGCGGGCTTTTGCCTATTTTATTTCGAGTATTTCGGGTTGTATCGGCGGTGCAAACTCCCTTGCAACGCACGCAAGAGCATACCCTTCGAAGCAGTCGAATTCGGATACCAGCCACCCTTCGCCGACCTCGCCGTCGGCGAGCTTGGCTCCCCCCGCCGTCATTCGCACGGAAAAGGAATTCAACGGCCTCGAAAGCCCCGTGCCGACAGCCTTTAAATAGGCTTCCTTTACCGTCCATAAACGGTAAAAAAGTTGCCCGGCATCATCGCCCGCCTCCGCAAGAATTTTTTGCTCGTTTTCGGAAAAAAACCGCGTTGCAAGCCGCATATTAAGGGGTTTAACCTGCTGAATATCCACTCCGACCTCGTTATCGGAGATTGCGATAACCGTCCATTCGCCCGAATGGGAAAGGTTGAAAAACACGCCCTGCGGAGAGGTAAGCTTCGGCTTATCCCACAGCCCTCTTTCCACCTCGATTTCACCCGAAATTCCGCACGCTTTCAAGGCAAGCGGCAGTATTACCCCCGCGGCAAGCGAGGCGTTTTTCTTTTCGCGCAAGGCGAGCGAATTTACCTTTTTCCTCCGCTCATCACCGACGAGCGCAAGCTGTCTTTCGAACGTCGCGTCGTCGTTAAACAGAGTATTTTTCATTGCAAAAAGTTTGAGCATATCCGAAGTTAATCTTCTTTGCCTATTTTAAGAATTTTATCGTCGTAAGCGACAAGCGCGGCTTTAAGCTCTTTTATAACTGTGGAATTGCCGTCCTCTTTCGCGTTGTCGAAGGTCCACTTCAAATCGCCGCCGTCCACTCTGCCCGCGTATTTGATAACCTTTTCCCTCGCCTGTTCGGGAGTATCCACGGAATATTCGTACATCTCGTCCGACGTGTCGAAGTTGTTGTAGGTCGCGCCGCCGCTCAGAGCCTTTACGTTCGACGGAACTTTTTCCGCGCGCGTTGCCGCCAGATAACAGTCGAAATGCACCGTGTCGGCTGAGCTCGAAGCCGTTCTTTCTATAAGCTTCAACTTGCCGTCGGGGCAGTCGTACTTGTTGCCGTACGCCTTAATCATACCGCCCGCCTCGCCGCTGAACGTCTTGTTTTTGGTGTCCGTGCCGCTCTTGGTATCCGTGCCCTGCATGGATATCATCATGGGCTTCATCTCCGCGGTCGAACGGAAATAATTGTTTTCGGCAAACACGCTAGAACCCATGGTAGAACCTATGCCGTACTTCGCGTTGCCGTCGAAATAGTTGTTGTAAACGTGAACGGTTATATACCTTATTCTCGGGTGGCGGCTGTCCGAATGGTCGTACCAGTTGTGGTGGTAGGTGACCTTGTTGGTGTTGGGCTCGGAACCGTTGCCTTGAAGATTGCACTTGCCGTTATCCCAGAAATGGTTGTAAGAATGGGTAATATACGTCGATTTCTTGGTATCCAGCGCGCCGTCGCCCTTTACCTGGTCTGCGTCGCTGCCCGCGTCGCCGTAGAAGAAGTCGCAGTTATGCACCCATACGTATTGGTTATCCTGCTGTAAGCCCAAATCGTCGCCTTCCGAGCTGTCGCAGTTCATAAACCCTAAGTTGCGCACTTCCACGCTGAAAGCCTTCTTTAATCTCAGTCCGTAGCCGTTCATAGTCGCGTCGCTGCCCACGCCCTCTATGGTTAAATTGGAGTGTACACTCTTTGTGTCGAGCTGCAAATCGCCCTTCATAAGATAGGACGGGTCGGTGACGTTGCCGATAAAACGTATTGCCAGGGGGCGCGTTTCCTTGCCCTTGCCGTATGCGTCTAAAATAGTCTGTATGCCTACGCAGGGGTTAACCTCCGCACCCTCTATCTCGATGGATACGCTGTCCTTATTTTCCTCTGTTACGTAAATAACGCGCGCGTTTTCTTTAAGCGTGCCGTCGGCTTTATATGCGCCGGGGACGGTATTGTTCGCAAACGCGAAGCCCGCCCTTTCGTGAGCGTAAACCGCAATCTTTTTAGCGGTTGCGCCGTGCTCAGCCGCCTCGCCGCCGTCGCCCGCCACGGGCACGACCTTCATATCGTAACTGCCCGCTTTAAGACCGATTGCGTCCGCGCGGAAATAATCTTTGTACTGTCTTATTAAAGGCGCGTCGAGTTTTGTCCAGTTGTCAGCGCCCTCGGGGCTGACGTAAACGTTGTACCACGCCGCGTTGTCCGCCGCCGTCCATTCGACGTACGCCGTTTCCAGCTCGCCCGAGGAAGCCTTGGTTATTTTAACGCCGCCCTGAACGGGTCCCGAAATTACGGGGTCTTTTGGCTTTTCGATAGGGTCGGAAGGTTTTGTAGGGTCCTTGCCGGGTTCCGCCGCCTTTACCGTGACCGTGCAGGTTGCCGTTTTGCCGCCGTCGGCAGTTGTTACGGTTATCGTAGCCGTGCCCTGACCGACCGCGTGAACGACGCCGCCTTTGACCGTGGCAACGCCCGTATTGTCCGAACTCCACGTATAAGTTTTTCTGGTTGCGTTTTCGGGCTGAATAGCAGCGGTAAGAATTTTATCCGCGTCGCCGACCGACATCGAAATCGTTCCCTTGTCGAGAGTTATGCCCGTTACGGCAACCGCCGCACCGCTGCTCTTTATAACCGTAACTTCCACGGTTTCGGAAACGCCGCCCGCCGTAGCCTTTACGGTTACAGTGCCCTCCGCCTTGCCCGTGAGCACGCCGCTCGCGCTGTCGATTTCCGCGAACTCCGCGCCCTCTTCAACCGACCAGACGACTTCCGTATCGGCTGCGGTGTCGGGGGTAACGACCGCGTTGAGCTGAATTTCGCCGCCGACCTCCACTTCGTCGCCGCCGAGAATAGCAACGCCTATAACTCCGCTTTCGACAACCTTCGTATAGCCGCACTTCGAGCAAATATCGCCGTCGTGCTGCATCTTTATACCCTCGTCGACAGGCTCGTGCGAAGTGCAGTCGGTTACTCTGTGGTGCCCGATTGCGCCGTCGGAAACGTATTTGTACGTATGAATGTGCTCGCTACTGCGCCTGGTACAGCCCGAAAAGGCGAAAACGCCAACGCTCAGGCTCGCCGTGCACACCGCAAGCATCTTTAACAATTTTTTACCGTTCATATCTTTTCCCCTCACGCTTTATTATACTACACGTACACGCGGAAGTCAACCCGCTGCGTGCCTTTCCTGTTGCAGAGCGTACAGCTTGGAGTAGTAACCGCCGCTTTCGGCAAGCTGTTCGTGAGTGCCGCTCTCGACTATTTCGCCGTGTTGCATAACTATAATATTGTCGGCGTTCTTGATTGTCGAAAGTCTGTGCGCGCAGACAAGCATCGTGCCTATATCGCGCATTCTTTCCAGCCCTTCCCTTATAAGAGCTTCGGTCTCGGTGTCGATATTCGCCGTCGCCTCGTCGAGAATTAAAATCTGCGGCTTGTGCAGAACGGTGCGCGCAAAAGATAAAAGCTGTCTTTGCCCCTGCGAAAGATTTTCGCCGCGCTCGGATAGCTCCTGCTCCAACCCTTTGGGTTGGTCGGCGATAAATCCGTCGGCGTTTACGTAGCGGCAGGCTTCGTCTATTTCCCCGTCAGTGAAGTCGGGATTGTTTAAAGTGAGATTGCTCTTTATACTGCCGCTGAATAAAAACACGTCCTGCAACATCTGCCCCACGGCACTGCGCAGCGACTTTAACTTGATTGTTTTAACGTCTATACCGTCGATTAAAATGCGCCCCTTCTGCACGTCGTAGTTGCGCACTATGAGCGATAAAACGGTGCTCTTGCCCGCGCCCGTCGCGCCGACGAACGCGCACGTTTGACCCGCCGCAACCTTGAACGAAACGTCCTTTAAAATCCAGTCCCCGTCCGAGTATGCAAACCACACGTGGTCGAACTCTATTTCGCCCTTGAAGCTCTCGATTTCCACCGCGTCGGGTAAGTCGAGTATTTCGGGCTGAATATCCAGAAGATTGAAAAGCCGCTCGGAAGCGGTGAACGCTTTTTGCAGGTTGTTGAGCTGGTCGGCAAGGTTCTGCACGGGGTTGAAGAACTTGGAAAGATACAGATAGAACGCGACTATCATTCCCGCGTCCAGCCCGAAGCCCAGCCCGAGATAGAAAGTCACCGCAACCGACAGCACATAAATCAGCGTTATCAGAGGACGGTAAATGCCGAACGCTATTACCGTTTTGTAGCGCGACTTTCTCAGGTTTTCGTTTTTGAGCACGAATTCCAGTTCCTTGAACTTCTGGCGGTTGAATACGTGTATAAGCTTCATTCCCGAAAGGTTTTCGTTGAGGTAGGTGTTGAGCTCGGAAACGTACTGCCGCTCTTTACGGAACAGCGCGCCTATAATCTTGCCGAACACGAACGATACGACGGCAACCGCCGCAATAAAGGCGAGCATTACAAGCGAAAGCTGCCAGCTTATGTACAGCATCATTGCGTACACGCCGACTATGGTCAGAATATTTTTAATGACCTTGACGAGCACCTCGGTGAACAAATCCGAAAGCGAAGCGGTGTACGAAGCAACCCTTGTGACAAGCGAGCCGACGGGCATTTTGTCGAGCTGGCTGTGCGAAAGACTTTGGATATGGTCGTACACTTCCAGCCGTATCGAGGCGACTACGCTCTGCCCCGCCTTCTGCAAAAGCATACTCTCTATATACAGCACAACCTGGTTTACGACGCCTATCGTAACGTAGCCGACGGCAAGCCCGATAATAAAATTGAGGTTGACCGAATTGGACTGCAAATTTTTTGTCGCCGCACTTATGAATATGGGAAGCGCGACGTCGAAAGCCACGTTTAAAATTATAAGCAGTATTGCCGTTATAAAGCGCGGCAGCTGGGGTTTTAAATAGGTGAAAGTGCGCTTTAAGGTCACGCGCAGCGGCACTTTTTTGCCGCCCGAAAGAAGCAGGTTTTCGTCCATTACAGTCCGCCTCCTTCAACCTCGTTTTCAAGAGCCTGCAAGCGCACCATCTTCTGATAGGTGGGCGAAATTTTCAAAAGCTCTTCGGGCGAAGCGAAAGCCTCCACTTCACCGCCGTTCATAACTATTATCCTGTCGAAGCGCGAAACCGTGCTTGCGCGCGATGCGACGATTACGGTCGTTTTGCCCTTGCGCTCTCTTTCTATTGCGGACAAAATAGCTTCCTCGGTCTTAACGTCCACCGCCGAAACACTGTCGTCCAGAACGAGCACGGGCGCGTTCTTTAAGTACGCCCTCGCAATCGCCGCGCGCTGTTTCTGACCGCCCGAAAGGGTAACGCCGCGCTCGCCGCACACCGTATCGTAACCGTCCTTAAATCCCTCTATATCCGCGCTTAAACACGCAAAATCAGCCGCTCGTTCGACCATATCACGGGGGCAATCGTCCAAAGCGAACCCGATATTGCCCGATAGAGTGTCCGAAAAAAGGAAGTTGTCCTGGGGTGCGTAGGCAAGCGCGTCGCGCACGCTCGCCGTGTCGCACAGCGCAATGTCGGCGCCGTCTATGAACACCTGACCCGCGCCGATTTCGTATATTTTGAACAGACTGTTTACAAGCGTTGTCTTGCCGCTTCCCACCTTGCCGATAACGCCCACCGTTTCGCCCGCGGCGATATCGAGCGTGATATTTTTAAGCGCGGGGGTCTGACATTCGGGGTAGAAAAACGTGAAATTTTTAAAGCCGATATTGCCCTTGACGTCCTTTAAAACGTAGGCGTTTTCGACGTCCTTAACCTCGTCGGAACTTAAAAAATCGGACACTCTTTTGAGCGAAGCTTTTGCGCGCGAGCGCATAGAAACAATCTGCCCGAGCGCCATCATCGGCCATATCATCGTTTCGAAATAGCCTAAAAAGGTAACCAGATTTCCCGCCGACATTTCCACCGCGTGCCCGAAAATTTTTACGGGATTACCCGTAACCGCGCCGTACACGAAGTAGCCGCCCACGCCCAAAATTATTGCGGTAATAAGCGCGATTATAAGCGAGATAAGGCAGTCGAAAAGCACCGCCATTCGCGCGTAAGAAACGTTCGCCTGCTTGTTTTTCTTAACTATTTTCGCAAACTCGTGCAGCCGCATCGTCTCATTCACGAACGCCTTAATAACCCTTATGCCCGTAAAGCTCTCGCGCGAAAAATCGTACAGCTTATCGAACTCGTTCTGCCTCTCCGTCCACTTTGCCGACTGAAACTTTTCGACCAGCGCGCCCCACACGGCTATAAGAATTAAGGGCACCGCCACGATAAGCGAAAGCACCCAGTCAAGCCGCACCATTTTTATTATTACGAGCACGGTTAAAAAGCTCGCGTCGAACAGCATTATAGTGCCCCAGCCGAGGAACTCCTCTATCGTTTCGAGGTCGGTGGTAAACCACGCCATAACCGTGCCGACCTTGGTTTTTCCGTAGTAGGATAAGGGCAGTTTTTCCGCCTTGGCGAACATACTGCGTCTGAGTCCCGCCTCCGTCCGCTGCGATGCGGCGAAGATTGAAAACCGCCAGGTAACTCTGCCCGCGAACAAAATTACGGCAACAAAAATAACCCCGACGACAACCTTGTTAAGCGCCGAGGTATCGACCGTACCGCCCTTGAACAAATCGACGATTTGCCCCAGGTATTCGGGCAGAAGCAACTGGAACCAGTCCACCGCCACCAGCCCTATAACCCCGATTAAGTACAGCCAGATATATTTGAGATAGTATTTGTTGAGATACTTTCCTAAAAGCATTTTCCTATTCTGAAATCTTTATCACGCCGTCGGACTTGGGGTCGTCGCGGATAATTTCGCCTACGCCCGCCACGGTTATAGTGCCCTTGTAGGGGTTTTTGATGCTGTCTACCACGGTGGTTATTTCCGCGTCCGCTTCCGACTTTTCGAACGCCAAATCGCACCCCTCCATACGGCAGTTTACAAGCTTTAAGCCGGTGCAGTAACAGAAGGGCTGAGTGCCTATGATGGTGCAGTTTATAAGCGTTAAGTTATGCGAATACCAGGCAAAATATTCGCCCTTGATTATGCTGTTTTTAACGGTAATGTTTTCGCCGTGCCAGAACGCGTCCTTGGTGTCGAAGGTGCAGTTTTCGAAGGTTGCGTTTTTGATATACTGAAAGGAATACTTGCCTTTAAATTCCACGTTTTTAAAGTCGATATTCTCCGAGCGGAGCATAAAATATTCGCTCTCGGCGGTGCAGTCTGTCATCTTCACGCCCTTTACCGACCAGCCGAATTCGGGCGAGATTATCTCGCAGTTTTCTACGCTAACGTCCTCGCACTCCCTTAAAGCCTTTATGCCGTGAAGCTGGCTGTCCTTGATTAAAATGCCGTCCGAATACCACAGCGCGGCGCGGCACATTTCGGTCATTTCCGTGCCCGAAATTTTCAGCCCGTGAACGTGCCAGAAAGGATAGCGGAGGTTGCAAAAGCAGTCCTCCACCTCTATATCCGAGCACTCCTTAACCGCGCTTTCGCCGTCGGCGGGACCGTCGAACTTGACGTTTTTTATAATCAGTCCGCTTTTTCCGTACAGCGCTCTTTCCTCGTCGAAAACCTCGTTTTCTATTATATTTTTCATTAGCCTGACCTCTAAATTGTTCGCAAAAATTTTAATTTCGTCATTTAATTATATCAAAAGCTGAATATAAGTCAACGGTTTTTTGCTTCATATGTGCGCGCGGGCGTATCTATAATAAATAATAAAGCGGATTTTTCATTGACATTGACGAA
Source organism: uncultured Clostridia bacterium (assembly GCA_964600525.1). Lineage (GTDB taxonomy): Bacteria > Bacillota > Clostridia > Christensenellales > Borkfalkiaceae > Coproplasma. The sequence goes on along the minus strand of CAZRJY010000012.1, from coordinate 9,122 downwards.
TAAAAAGACTAAAATGATTATGAATATACACTTTTCGAGGAACAAAAGGTATGCAATTCAGTGAAACTACGATAAAATGGCAGAAACTTTCCAAACGTTTATTGCTTATCGGCGTTGCCGTCGGGCTTGCGGTATGCATTGCCATGTTTATTGTTTTGGGCGTTTATACAAATAAAAAGAGCACGAAAACGATTAACGGCGTGGGCAAAACCTTTATGGCGGGCATAGGCAGTCAGATGGTTATGCGTTATAATCAGGTTATCGAACAGCGTACGACTATGGTCGAGGCTCTGCACACGACCTACCGTTCCGACGACGAGGACGTAAACGGAAAGCTGAGCTTTGCCGCCAAGAACAGAGGTTTCGGTTACCTTGCGTTTATGGACGAAAACGGCAATCTCGAAATGCTCCTGGGCGAACAGGTTACGCCTGACGACGCCGCAGCCTTTAAAAAATCGCTTATCGAAGATAAAGTTAACAAGTTCGCGGTTGCCCACAGCGGCGAAGGCGAAAACAAGACGGACGGAATAGTGCTTATCGGCGTGCCTACTACCGCCGACGGCGACAACGACTTCGATAAGCCGTATACTCTTGCCGACGGCGTTTCCAAAAGCGTTGCGCTCGTTGCGGGACTTGCAAGCCCCACTTTAAGCGATATGCTTGCCGAAGCCAACACCGACGGAAGCACCGCCAAGCGCTTCGATACGCACATTATCCGCAGCAACGGCGGCTACGTATTGCACCCCAACGACGGCGAACACCAGTCCCAGACGCAATACGCCGATTACTTCGACCAAATCCGCAACGGTTTCGGTATGTCCGCGGGCGAAGCGGAAAGTCTGATTGAAACCCTCAAAACCAAAATGGAAAACCGCGAAATATTCTCGGCGGTGGTAAACACTTCCTCTCCGCGCAGACACATATACTGCGCAAAGCTCGACAATTCCGACTGGTACCTTATAACGGTTATGAAATATACCGAACTCGACAAGGAAGTCAAAAGTTTATCCGGCACGCTGACGGGCTTTACCATAGGCATATGCGCGGTTATTATGGTCATACTGATAGCCGTATTCGTAACCTATTTAATACTTAACAGGCGCAATATCAAGCAGGTTGAGCACGCAAGAGAGATTGCCGAGGAAGCCAACAAGGCAAAGAGCGACTTCCTTTCGAATATGTCGCACGATATACGTACTCCCATGAACGCTATCGTGGGTATGACCGCCATTGCGACGGCTAATATCAACGACACCGAGCAGGTTGCAAACTGCCTTAAAAAGATTTCCCTCTCCTCCCGCCACCTTCTGGGACTTATAAACGACGTTCTGGATATGTCCAAAATCGAGAGCGGAAAAATGACACTGAATATGGAAGAGCTTTCTTTAAGCGAAGTTATCGAGAGCATTTCGACCATAATTCAGCCGCAGATTAAAATCAAGAAACAGCACTTCGACATTTACGTTCACGACATAATCGCCGAAAAGGTTTACTGCGACAGCGTAAGACTTAACCAGGTGCTTTTGAACCTTCTGTCCAACGCATACAAGTTTACTCCCGAAAACGGTAAAATCGAGCTTTCGCTATACCAGGAAAAATCGCCTTTGGGCGACAAATATGCGCGCACGCACGTGACCGTGCAGGACAACGGCATAGGTATGAGCAAAGAGTTCCAGAAAAAGATTTTCGACTCTTTCACACGCGAGGACAGCTCGCGCGTCAACAAGACCGAAGGCACGGGACTGGGCATGTCGATTACCAAATTCATAATCGACTCTATGCACGGCACTATCGACGTTGACAGCAAGCAGGGCGAGGGAACGCGCTTCCACGTTGTAGTAGACCTTGAAATTGCCGAAACCGAAAAAATAGACATGGCTCTGCCCGAGTGGAAAATGCTGGTTGTCGACGACGACCAGATGCTGTGCGACACAACGGTTGCGTCGCTGGCGTCCATCGGCATCAAAGCCGACGCAACCTTAAACGGCGAAGCCGCGATACAGAAGGCGGTCGAGGCGCACGACGCAGGCGTCAACTACGACATCATTTTAATGGACTGGAAACTGCCCGGCATAGACGGCATAGAAACCGCGCGCAGACTGCATAAAAAACTCGGAGATAATATCCCTATCCTGCTCATTTCCGCTTACGACTGGTCGGAAATCGAGGACGAGGCGCGCGCCGCCGGCATAAGCGGATTTATTTCCAAACCGCTGTTTAAGTCCACCCTGTTCTACGGATTGAAAAAGTTTACCGAAGAAGCTGGTAACGGCGCTCCCGTAAAAAGCGAGAAAAAGAAGAAAGAAGTAGATTTGAAGGGCAAACGCCTGCTCGTTGCCGAAGACAACGATTTGAACTGGGAAATTGCCGAACTGCTTCTGACAAACGAGGGCTTCATATTGGAACACGCCGAAAACGGTCAGACCTGCGTTGATATGCTGCTTGCTCACAAGGTGGGCTATTACGACGCGATTTTAATGGACGTACGTATGCCCGTAATGAGCGGCTTAGAGGCGACGACGGTTATAAGAGGGCTCAGAAAGGGTTACAACAAGGTGCCCATTATCGCAATGACTGCCGACGCGTTTGCCGAGGATATGCAGAAGTGTTTAGAGTGCGGTATGAACGCGCACATTGCAAAGCCTATCGACATCGACGTGGTTAAGGCCACTCTTGCAAAGTTCATTGCAGACGATAACTGATAACGTAAACAAAATTAAAAAGGCTGCGCGGCGAAATATTCGCCGCGCAGCCTTAATTTATGCCGTGATTACTGCGACATGCCGTCGCATATCTTTTGCAGATTGTCGGAAATAATGTCAAGACTTTCGTAAAAGACAGCCCTGTTCTCATCGGTAAGCCCGCGGCTTGCCTCGACAAGTATGCTTTCCACTCTGTCGGAAAGAAACTTGCCCGCCGCCGCACCTTTCTCGGTAAGCGAAATCGGGCTCTTGTATTTCTTCTGCGAGCCGCTCTCGCACGTCACATACCCCTCGCCGCCGAGATAGTCCACCGCGCGCGAAATCGCCGCCTTGTCCTCTCCGCACACCGAGCACAGCTCACGCGCTGTAAGCGGTTTCTCGGCTCTGTAAAGGTAATAAAGGCAGGATACGTGCGTGCCCTTTAACCCGAGCTTCCCCGTCTCCTCGCACTTAATGCGGTGTATGTTTCTTACTATTTTGTTTACCTGCGTTGTAAATTTATTAAATCTGTCCATATATATCGGCTCAATCTTCGAATACGACTACTTCGAAAAGGTCAATCTGGCAAATCTGACTGTAAAACAGTAAATCGTCGAGTTGAGGGCGGCTCTTGCTGTTTTCCCAGTTGACTACCATACTCTCCGAAACGTTGAAAACCTTTGCAAGCTCGGATTGGGAAATGCTCTGGTCCATATCGAATTTACAGGTGGCGCACTCGCCGTTGCACTCGCCCTTGTCGTAATTGAGAGCGTTACAGACGTAGCGCCTTAAATTGAGATTGTCGCGGCGCAAAAGCTTTAAGTTCTTTGCGGTATTTTCCCAGTCTATATATCTGCGTTTAATTTTTTTCATAGGATTACCCTTTTATTTTGTGCGTTATGCACCTTTGAACAAACCGTCGACAGCCGTTTATGCACCGTGTTTATAAAATTGTGCATAAGTTACTGTTTGTCTATAATGTCTAAAATTTCGGAAAGGCGGTCCAAATCGTCGCGCGAATAGTAGTCTATGTAAATTCTGCCCTTCTGGTCGTTGCCTATAAGACTGACCTTGGTACGGAAAGCGAAGCGCATGCGCTCTACAAGGTTTTTAAGCTCGATTGAAGCGAGCGCACGCTTCTTTTTCTTTTTCTCCTCCAAGAGTTCGGGCGACATATTGTAGGCGCGCACCTTTTTTTCGAGCTCGCGCACGGACATACCGCTTTTCAGCGCGTCGACCGCAAAAGTAACCTGGTCCTCGGCGGCAAGCGGCACAAGCGTTCTCGCATGACCTGCCGAAAGTTTACCCTCCGCCACCATCTGCATAACGTCCGAGGTAAGCGAAAGCAGTCTTAACGTGTTGGCTATCGCAGGGCGCGACTTGCCTATACGCTCGGCAAGTTCGTCCTGGGTAAGCTTATAATCGACCATAAGCTGTTTCATAGCCGCCGCGGCTTCTATGGGGTTTAAGTCCTCGCGCTGTAAGTTTTCGATAAGGGAAATCTCTTTTATTTCCCTCTCGGAGTAATTTCTAATTATTACGGGGATTGTGGAAAGCCCCGCAAGCTTGGTAGCACGGTAGCGGCGTTCGCCGGCTATAATCATATATCTGCCGTTGTGGTCGTCGTTGACGACGATGGGCATAATTACGCCGTGTTTCTTTATGGAATCGGCAAGCTCGCGAAGTGCCTGCTCGTCAAAATTCTTTCTGGGCTGGTTGGGGTTGGGATAGATTTTGGAAAGCGGCATTTCCTGCGCGTTCGCCTTCTCCTCCTCGGTGTATGTAAACATCTCGCGTCTGCCGCCCGCATAGGTCTGCTCGAACGCGTCGACGGTATCCCCCATCAGGTCGGCAAACGATTTGCCCAAACCTCTCTCCTCTTTCTTTGCCATATTTACTCTCCTTTTTCGCTAAATTCGTGAAAAGTTGCTTATCTTTGCTTTGATAAAAATTCCTCTGTGAGCGCCTTATACGCACGCGCGCCCACGCACTTGGGGTCGTAAATTAATATGGGCTTGCCGTGGCTGGGCGCCTCGGACAAACGCACGTTGCGCGGTATTATAATTTCGTAAAGCTTGCTTTTAAAGAACTTCTTGATTTCCGCCGCAATCTGCCTGGACACGATGGCTCTGCCGTCGTACATGGTAATAACTACGCCCTCAATAAAAAGCTGCGGATTAAGGTGTTGCTTTACAAGCGAAATGGTGTTCATCAGCTGACTGACGCCTTCCATCGCGTAATACTCGCTCTGCAAGGGAATTATAACCGAATCGGAAGCAACCCAGGCGTTAATGGTGAGCAGCCCCAAAGACGGAGGGCAGTCGATAAATATGTAATCGTAATTGTCCCTGACTTCCCTCAAAGCGTTCTTTAAAATCTGCTCTCTGTCGCGTTTGTAAACAAGGTCGACCTCCGCTCCCGTCAAATCGACGTTTGCAGGCAGAATGTCCAGAAGGGGCACCATCGTAGGCAGAATATTCTGTGAAATCCTTTCGTCCTCGATAAGCACTCCGTAAACCGATTTTTTCAAAGCGCTCTTTGAAAAACCCAGTCCCGTAGTGGCGTTGCCCTGGCTGTCGAGGTCGATTAAAAGCACCTTCTTGCCGTAATCGGCGCAATACGCAGCCATGTTAATAACCGTCGTAGTTTTGCCGACACCGCCCTTTTTGTTGGTAAACGAAATTACTTTACCCATATTCTCTCTCCCGCTTTTCTCTCAATGTTTCCCGTGAAACTTTTTAACCGGGCCGCAATTGCATGTGACCGAATTGCGGCCCGGACATAAGTTAATCCTCGTACTTCTTGAACGGATTATCGCTCGCAAGCTTCTCGTGCTCCTCCATGTAAGAGAGCACTTCGGTATGCGATTTGCCTTCCATAAGAAGGTCGACTTCCTCGGAATAAATAGTTTCTTTTTCGATAAGCACTCTCGCCATATTGTCAAGAACGCTTCTGTTGTCGGTGAGGTACTTGACAGCACGGCTGTGTGCCCCTTCGATAATCTCGCGCATTTCCTCGTCGATAGCCTTTGCCGTCTCGTCTGAATACGCGTTGTGCGTTTCCATATCCTTGCCCAGGAACACGGTCTGTGAATTCGAACCGTAGGTTACAAGTCCGAGCTTGTCGCTCATACCCCACTCGGTAACCATACGCTTAGCCATTTCGGTTACCCTTTCAAGGTCGTTGGAAGCACCCGTGGTTATATCCTTAATTACAAGCTCTTCGGCAACGCGGCCGCCCAGAGCCATACATATAAAGTCAGTAATCTTGTTTTTGGACATATGCGCGTCGTCGTTGTCGGGACGCGTCATAGTGTAACCCGCAGCATTTCCGCGGGGAATAATCGAAACTTCCTGCACGGGGTCGCAGTGCTCGCAGAGCCTTGCTATAATCGCGTGACCAGCCTCGTGATAAGCGGTAATTCTCTTGTCGCTCTCGGTGACAACGCGGCTCTTTTTCTGAGGTCCCATTATAACCTTGTTAACGCCCTCGTAAAGTTCGAGGTTGCCGATAAGCTGTTTATTCGCACGTGCGGCAAGAATGGCCGCCTCGTTTAAAAGATTGGCAAGGTCCGCACCCGAGAAGCCCGCAGTAATTCTTGCAATGGTCTTGAAGTTTACGTCCTGAGCCATCGGCTTATTGCGCGCGTGTACCTTTAATATCTGTTCTCTGCCCTTGACGTCGGGAAGGTGAACGTAAATCTGTCTGTCGAAACGTCCGGGGCGCATCAGTGCGGGGTCGAGAATATCCGCACGGTTGGTCGCCGCCATAATGATAACGCCGTCGCTGCCCTCGAAGCCGTCCATCTGAACGAGAATTTGGTTCAGGGTCTGCTCCCTCTCGTCGTTGCCGCCGCCTAAGCCCGCACCGCGGTGTCTGCCTACGGCGTCGATTTCGTCGATAAAGATTATGCAAGGTTGGTTTCTCTTGGCTACGTCAAACAGGTCGCGCACACGCGAAGCGCCGACGCCCACGTACATTTCAACGAAATCCGAGCCCGAAACCGAGAAGAACGGCACGCCCGCTTCGCCTGCAACCGCCTTGGCGAACAGAGTTTTACCCGTTCCCGGAGGGCCTACAAGCAACACGCCCTTGGGCACGCGCGCGCCCAAATCGGCAAATTTCTTAGGTTGCTTTAAGAATTCTACAATTTCCGCAAGCTCAACCTTTTCCTCCTCGGCACCGGCAACGTCGGTAAAGCGCACCTTAATATTAGTGGAAACGCGAGCTTTGGTTTTGGCAAAACTCATAGCCTTGCCGCCGCCGCTCATTGTAGAGCGCATTATCAGCCAGAATACGATGCACACAAGTACGATGCCCGCAATGGGAAGAACTGACGACCAGATACTGCCCGCATTGGGGTCCTTGTAGCTTACGGATAAATCGAATTGTTCCATCCACGAACCGAGCAAGCTGTCTTTGGTCGGAGCCGAATAAAAAGAAGGTCCGATGGCATAATACTTGGCAACAGTTTTTCCGCCTTCGCGCACGCTGCCGTAAATTTTATATTCGGAAATATTTATGCCGACGATTACAGGAACGTTTTCCCAGACAACGTTACCGTCTTTGTCTGTAACGGGTTCCTCTTTACCGTCCTTCTTTACCTTCTTGATTTTTTGAAGCTTATCGTCTTTGTTGAAGCGGTACTCGGCAATCTCGTCTTCGCTGACAGTTCCTTCAAGCCCTTCCTTCGCCTTAACTTTATAGGTGCCCTCTCCGAATGCGCCCTCCGTCGTGTCGTCTTTTTCGAACTTATTGTTCTGAACGTACTTGACAAGGGTATTATAGTTAATTTCGCTGGCGCCACCGTTACGCAACGTAAAGTACAGCGTAAATCCAGCAACTATTGCAAGTACAACCACAACAATAATCAAAATTGTTCTGCTTTTTTTGTTCAATTTCTACCTCACCCAGCGCTAATAATTATTTAAGCGCCAAATTAATTTATTCTATATATAATATGGTATAAGCTACCATAAATTACCACAACATTTATTTTACCACACGCTTTTAACTATTTCAAGTGTTTCGCGCCATTATATTGTTGTTATACACAATTTTTTCGCAGTTTTCACGCCTTTTTCATCTGCATTCAAGCATTTTTTCAACAACACAATTATGTCAATATTAACAATATTTGGCATAAAAATGCTTTGCGCTACCACTAAATTTACACGTAAAAATGTTTCATGTGAAACTTTCACCTAAATTTTTTGACCTTTCAAATGTTTCACGTGAAACGTAAGCCGCTTAAAATCGGCCATATTTATCAACAACGTTGTACAATTGTCTATAACCGTGTTGATAACTATAAAGGTTTGTGCATTTTACGCAACAAAACGACTGTGCGTTACGGCTTTTTCGCGCAAACAAATCCGGCTGGCGCGTGATGGTTTTCTGTAATTTATCAGCCTCACAGTTAACAGTATGTGCAATGAGCAACATAATAATATAAGTATGCGGCTGTAAACCTCTCCCATTGAATAAATTCGGGCGTGATTGTCAATAAATGACTGTAATTTATGAGGTAGATATGGAATTTTCATTTAACTTATACAATTCGCTCGCTGCGGAAGGCGAGGTTCTGGCACTCAGAAAAATTTTGCCCGAAATCAACGGCGCGCCCGTAATTGTGTGCATCGGAAGCGACCTTTCGGTGGGCGATTCGCTCGGACCGGTAACGGGGACAAAGCTGAAAGAGAAGCTGCGCGGCTATAACGTTTACGTTTACGGCACGCTTGCTAAGCCTATAACGGCGCATGAGGTAAAATATACCAACCAATTTATCAAGAATACCCATCCAGAAAGCACGGTTATCGCAATAGACGCAGCGGTAGGCGCAGCGGGAGACATCGGACTTATCAAAGTGGCAAAAAGGGGAATAAAGCCCGGCAGCGGCGCCAATAAGCGCTTATCAAAAGTCGGTGACGTGTCGGTAATGGGAATAGTGGCGGAGAAGTCACTGTTCAATTACTCGCTGTTTTCGTCTACCAGACTGAATATTGTGTATAAAATGGCTGAAATTATTGCCGAAGGCGTGGCAACTTATATAATAGAGGCAATGCAGAACGCGCAGCTTGTAAACAATGCCAAACGTGCACTTTCCGCGGCAAGTTTATAGCGCATAAAATTTAGCGCGCCGTAGTATTTCAGTAGCGCAGCATAATGCCGCGCTACTGTATTTTTAAGGCGCAAATTGTTTATGCGCCGCAAATTTTTCTTGGCGCATAAGATTTTTGCAATTGTTAATTTTAGCATTGCACAATTTTTGACTTTAAGCAATAATATACAATATATAGAGGTGTATAATTTGCACGGCTACAAGACGAAATAAATTTTGAAAAAATTATAAAATTACTGAAAAATTGCTTGCGTTTTGCCAAATCATTTGTTATAGTATTAAAGCATTCGGGAGCTTAGCTCAGTTGGGAGAGCAACTGC
>CAZRJY010000011.1:0-20171 GCA_964600525.1 uncultured Clostridia bacterium | reverse complement strand
TAGAGCCCGAAGTGCGTGAAATCACCGACAAGCTCGACGCTGTCGGCAACACCACCGCGGCAATCGGCAAGGGCTTTGCAATCGGCTCGGCTTCGTTTGCAACTCTGTCGCTTCTGTGCTCGTATCTGTTCGCGTTCAACGTAATGAAATTCGACGTGCTTACAACCATAAACGACTGGGTAAGCAAACTCACGTTAAACGTAATGAACCCCCTGACGCTCGTAGGCGCAATTGTAGGCGCGGCAATACCCTTTATGTTCTCGGGCATGCTTATTCAGGCGGTTGCCAAGGCTGCAAGACGAATGGTAGAGGAAGTGCGCAGACAGTTTAAAGAAATCCCCGGCATTCTGGAAGGCGAGGCTAAGCCCGACTACGAAAACTGCATTAAGATTTCGTCGCAGGGCTCCATTAAGGAAATGCGTTTCCCCTGCCTTATAGCAATTGCAATCCCCGTTGTTACGGGCTTCGTCTTCGGACCCGAATTCGTAGGCGGCTTGCTTGTCGGCGCAATAATTTCGGCAATCATGCTTGCAATCTACACGGGCAACGCGGGCGGCGCATGGGATAACGCTAAAAAGTTTATTGAAAGCGGCGGCGTTGAAGGCGTTAAGAAGGGCGAGGAAGGCTACGACGCGGTTCACGACGCGGCTGTCGTCGGCGACACCGTAGGCGACCCCTTAAAGGATACGGTAGGACCGTCCCTCGACATTCTTATCAAGATTATGTCGACCATTTCGCTCGTTATGGTAGTGCTGTTCAACAAGTACAATCTGTTCGACGCGCTTCATATAATTATTTAAAACAATAACGGCAAACAGCCCGCGGTGAAAACCGCGGGCTGTTTTTGCTTTGCCGATGCTTAATACGTTTAACGCGTAAGCAATTAAAGGACTTGGCTACGGCGACACGCCGTTTTTTTACTTAATATTCACAATACTGTTTTGACATTTGACTTTTGGCATAATATAATAGAAGTACCCAAAATCAACTTTGCGCACATTCTGCGCCAGGAAATTTATGAAAAAGAAACTTTTTTTAAGCTTGACGGCGGCAGCCGTACTTTCGCTCGGCGTGTTTGCGGGCTGTAATTTCAATCAGACACCGTACGTAATCTCTATCGAGAAATCTCAGACGATAGGGCTTGTCGACTACTACACGATAACCTATTCCGACGGCACGACTACCGAGTTCACCGTAACCAACGGCAAGAACGGCACGGACGGCGCGGACGGCACGGACGCTCAGGACGTTACCGCGCATGACGTTTACGAAACCTACAAGAGCATTTACGGCGACGAGCTGACTTTTAAACAGTTCTGCGAAAAATATCTCACGGTCAACACCGACAGCACGGCGGCGCTCAATTCGTGCCTCCGCTCATGTATGAAGGTGTATACTGTATTCCACGAAAGCTCGTACACGGGCATAGGCTGGGGGCAGAGCTCGGGCGCAAAGGAAGCTTCGTACTGCGGCTCCGCGGTGGTTTATAAGATGGAGGAGGAATATTCTTATATCCTTACCAATTACCACGTAACGTACGATAAAAGCGCCGTTTCGAGCTACAACGAAAAGATTGCCGAAAAGATGTGGGTGTATATGTACGGCAGCGAATATGCGCCCGTGCAGGATTCGGTTACGGGCGATGTCACGCTTTCTTCGCTCGATACGTACGCGGTCGAGTGCGAGTACGTCGGCGGTTCTATCATCTATGACGTAGTGGTTATCAAGGCTAAGACGGCGGACTTAAAGAAAGTCAATCCGCAGGTATGCCCCGTTGAAGTCAGCTACGACTTTACGGTCGGCGAGCACACGTATGCGGTGGGTAATCCCGACGACGGCGGCATAAGCGTAACCGAGGGCGTTGTCAGCGTGGACAGCGACTATATAGAGCTTTCAATCGACGGAACGGCGCGTTCGTACCGCTCGATAAGAACGGACACGGCGCTCACACACGGCAATTCGGGCGGCGGACTTTTCAATATGCAGGGCGAGCTTATCGGTCTGAACAATGCTGGCGACTCGGACATAACGAGTATGAACTACGCTATTCCCGCTTCGGTCGTAACGGCGGTTGCCGACGGCATAATTTACTACAACGGCGTTGACGCGACGGTTAAAAACACTTCTGTTACGCATTTGGGCGTGACCGTCAGGTCGTACAATTCGCGCTACGTATTCGACGCGGCTACGGGCAAGGGCGAAATCAAAGAGGACGTTACGGTCGACCAGATTAACCCGGGAAAATTGTTCGCAATGTCGGGATTGAAGGTCGGCGATATAATCACTTCGATGACGTTGAACGGCAAGACCACTTATATTACGAGGCAGTTTAAAATGACCGACGTACTGCTGGCGGCGCGCGCGCAAGACACTTTATCGTTCGGATATATCCGCGGCGGCGTTGCGGCGCAGTCGCAGGCGGTTACCGTACGCGCGGAAGATATCGAAAAAGTCGACTGACGGAGAAAGATATGGAAGAGCAGAGAAAAACGTTATATTCGGGCGTACAGCCTACCAACAATCTTACCATAGGCAACTATATAGGCACTCTCCGCAGTTGGCGCGGCTTGCAGGAAAATTACGACTGCATTTTCGCGGCGGCAAACATGCACGCTATAACCGTGAGGCAGAACCCCGCGGAACTCAGACAAAAGACGCTTGCGCTCATTGCGCTGTTTCTGGCGTGCGGCGTCGACCCGCAAAAGAGCATTGTTTACGTGCAGTCGCAGGTGCCCGCTCACGCAGAGCTGTGCTGGGCGCTGAACAGTTTCACGTACGTCGGCGAAATGGAGCGCATGACGCAGTTCAAGGATAAATCGGCGCGGCATGCGGATAATATAAATATGGGGCTTATGGACTACCCCGTGCTCATGGCGGCGGACATACTTTTATATCAGACCGACCTTGTGCCCGTGGGGCTTGACCAGCGTCAGCACCTTGAAATTTCGCGCGATATAGCACAGCGTTTCAACAACGTATATTCCCCCACGTTCAAGGTACCCGAGGGACTTTATCCCAAGCTCGGCGCAAAGATTTGCGACCTTGCGGACCCGACTAAAAAGATGAGCAAGTCGGCGGAAAATCCCAACGGCTCGGTATTTTTGTCCGACGACAGGGATACGGTTATGCGCAAGTTCAAGCGCGCCGTAACCGACAGCGATAACTGTATAAAGTTCGCTCCCGAAACCAAGGCGGGGGTAAGTAATCTTATAACAATCTACTGCGCGTTTACGGGCAAGAGCGTCGAGGAGGCGGAAAGGGACTTCGACGGCAAGGGCTACGGCGATTTCAAGCTGGCGGTCGGAGAAGTAGTTGCCGATAAGCTTGCTCCTTTGCAGGCGGAACACCAAAGACTGCTTGCGGATAAAGCGTACCTCGAAGGGGTAATGGCGGACGGCGCCGAAAAGGCTTATAAGATTGCAAGAAGAACTTTATCCAAAGTCTATAAAAAAATAGGGTTTTATCAGATTTAATGTTTGGATATATCAACCCCGACAGTCCGTATTTATTTATCAAGGACGAAACTTTATACAAGGCGCTCTACTGCGGAATGTGCAAGTCGATAGGCAGGGGTTGCGGCAACTTTTCAAAGACCGCACTCACCTACGACATCGCGTTTATGTCGGCTCTTTTGCATAACATTTCGGGTAACGACGTAAAAATAGAAAAGCGGCGGTGCGGGCTTCACGTATTCAAGCGCCGCCCCATGGCCGTGCCCGACGATATTTCTGTGCTGCTCGGCTGCGTAAACACAGTGCTCGCGTACTATAAACTGCTCGACGATAAGGCCGACGGCGATAAAAAGGGCGCGTTTGCGTTTATGTACAGGCGCGGATTTAAAAGGGCGCTCAAACGCCACCCCGTGGTCGAACAAATAATAAAGCGCGGCATAGATGAACAGCGCGCGCTGGAAAAGGCGGACTGTAAGATAATAGACGAGGCCTGCGAGCCCACCGCGCAGATGATGAAAGAGCTTTCGCGCTACTGCCTCAAAGACAGCGCGACCGAACACACCGACGCGCTCTGCTACGATATAGGCAAGTGGGTATATCTTGCCGACGCTCTGGACGACTACGACAAGGACGTGAAAAAGGGGCGGTACAACGTGCTTTACAACGCGTTCGGCGACAGGGAAAAGGCGCAGGCGGTGCAAAATAACGGCGACGAGCTGAATTTTATTTTCAACTCGCTGTTTGCCGATATGCGTACGCGGCTTGCGAATATTAATTTTCATTTCAACCACGACTTAACCGATAATATAATATTGAGGGGAATTCCGCTTAAAACCCGCCGTCTTGTGTACGGCAAATGCGGAGAAGGTAAGAAGAAAGACGATGAACAAACGCAATCTTGAACTTTTGGGACTGGAAGAGGGCGCGACCTTGGAACAGGTTGAGGAGGCTTACGCTTCTTTGCGCGCCAAGCTTTTGGAGGACAGATTTTTAGACGGCGAGGCAGGCAACGAGGCGGCGAGAATGCTGACGAAAATTCAGGTCGCCCACGACGAGCTTTTAGCCGAGTTTGCCGAGTTCGACAGGGGGGCTGGCAGCGTCGGCGAGGGCACCGCTTACGAGCGTGTGGAACAGCTGATTAAAAGCGGCGATTTGAACGAAGCCCAGCGCCTTTTGGACGCGTTCAACGAGCGCGGCGCGCAGTGGCACTATCTGCAATCGGTCGTATTCTACCGCAAAAACTGGGTAAACGAGAGTAAAAAACAGCTTGAAATAGCAATGCGGCTGGACGGCGAAAATCCCAAGTACAGGGAAGCGTACGAAAAGCTGAACGAAAAAATCGCGTACGACGCGTCGCACCGTGCGGCTGGCGAAAATCAGAGTGCTTACCGCGGTCAGGATATGAACAGCGAGTATTCGGACAATCAGATGGGTGGCAGTTTTTGCGCGTCGTGCGTGGAGTGCTGTGCTCTGAATGCTTGTATAAACTGTCTCTGCAATGGGTGTTGTAGATAAACCATGCCTAAAAATAACCGTTTCAACTCTTTTGAAATAGCCCTTGCGGGTATATCGTGCGGTATAGCGGTATTGTTTTTGTCACTGGGCATTTTAAGCGGCTGGCTGCTTGCCACGGGCTATTTTATCGGCGTGCTGGCAATGATGCTGCCCCTTGCCAAGGACTTTTTCAAGGGCGGTTTGGGCGCGTACGCAGGCACGTGCATTTTAACGCTCATAATGGGCGCGGCGGCAAAATTCTGGGACTTGGTGCCCTTTATAATGTTTTTCGGCATACACCCTTTGGTAAACGCGGTTATAAAAAAGAAAAATTTTAACCGCTGGCTCGCGTTAATTCTCAAAGCGCTGTGGTTCGACTGCGCGCTGATTGTCGGCTACTATCTGATATTCGACGGGCTTTTGGGCGGCTCGCTTCTGCCTCAGAGCGTTTACGATATTTTCAACAAATACATATATCTGTTCATATTCACCGTCGGCACGGTCGTCGGCGTTATCTACGACTTTCTTGCGTCGCGTTGTCAACTTGCGGTCAACGCTTTAATTGCAAGGATAAGGAAGTGATATGGAAGACGGGCTTTATACAAGAGTACAAACGCTTATAATAGAGGGCAATCTTGCCGACGCGCAGCAGCTCCTCGACGGCGTTGAGGAAAAGGACGCGCAGTGGCACTATTTAAGCAGTCATATTTACCTTGCGAAAAACTGGACGAACGAAAGTCGCAAACAGCTTGAAATTGCAATAGAGCTCGACCCCGAAAACGACAAGTATAAAGAGGAATTGCAGGCGCTGAAAGAGCGGGTTGAGAAAGCTCAGCGCAAGTATAACAAGGGCAATAAAAAGAAACATTTCGGCAGCGGATTTTTCGAGACGTTCGGTGAAGCGTGCGGCGAAGGCTGTTGTATGTGTTGTTGCGAAGTCGGTTGCACGGCAATCTGCGAGGGCTGCGGCGGCGGTTAAATACATATATGGAAAAAAATCAGGAATACATAGGGGAGGTCCTCTCTCTCGGAAGCGAGGGGGAGGGCGTTATTAAATACGACGGTTGTACCGCGTTCGTGCCTTTCTGCCTTGCTGGCGAAAAGGTGTCTTTTAAAGCGCTCAAAGTTTCGGGCAGCGTTGCGTACGGCAAGCTCACCGAGGTGCACACGCTCTCGCCCGAAAGGGTAACGCCCGAATGTCCGCATTTCGAAAAGTGCGGCGGCTGTCAGTTGCAGCACCTGTCTTACTCCGCTCAGCTTGCGTTTAAGAGGGAGTTGGTGCAAAACTGTCTTAAAAAAATCGGCGGACTTAATGCGCAAGTTGCCGAAACGGTTGCAAGCGATAAGCAGTACGGGTACAGAAACAAGCTCGCCTTGCCCGTGGGCGTAGACGAAAACGGCAATACGGTAACTGGGTTTTTCGCCGTGCGCTCGCACAGGATTGTGCCTGTAAATTCGTGCCCTCTGCAAGCCGAGTGGTCGGGCGCGCTGATTGCGGCGCTGACCGCGTTTATGAAAGAGAGCGGCTATTGCGGCTTTGACGAGAACACGCACAGGGGCGATATACGCCACCTTGTGGCAAGGGAAGTGGACGGTAAGTTTATAATAACCGTCGTTGCGACCGCAAAAATCGACGTCGGCGGTTTTGCCGAAAAACTTTCCGAACAATTTAAAAATTTCACGCTTTGGCTGAACGTAAACAACTCGACGGGGAACGTGATTTTCGGAAAAGAGTGGCACATATGCCGCGGCGAAGGCTATTTTTACGGCGAGGACAGCGGTTTAAAGTTCAAGGCGGGGGCGAATACGTTCTTACAGGTCAACGACGGGGTGCGCAAGCTTTTGTACCAAGCGGTAGTCGACGCGGTCGGCGACGGGGACGCTGTCGCGGTGGATTTGTATTCGGGCGGCGGTATGCTCACGGCTATGCTTGCAAAGGCGTGCAGGGCGGCGTACGGCATCGAGATTGTGCCCGAGGCGGTTGAGTGCGCAAACGAGCTTAAAGAGCTCAACGGACTTAACGAAAAGATGTTCAATTACTGCGGCGCCGTCGAGGACAGGCTGGGCGAGGTGTTCGGAAAGACCGCGGGGTATAAGCGCGTTATCGTGTGCGACCCCCCGAGAAAGGGTATGGAGCGCTCGGTTGTAAAGGCGGTGCTTTCAAGCGGCGCTGACAGAGTGGTGCTGGTATCGTGCAATCCCGCAACGCTGGCGCGCGATTTGGGGCTTTTGTGCGGCAGTCTTACGGAAGCGGACAAGCTGCTTATTAAAAACCCCGCCTATACGGAACAGGGACTTAAAGGTTATTATAAAATAGAGAGCATAACTCCGTTCGATATGTTTCCGCAGACAAAGCACGTGGAAACGGTAGTCGTGCTTTCGAAATAATGTTATTGAATTCAAGGAGGGAAATTTTATGCCTTTTATCGACAGCAAACTGACAGTAAAACTTACGGAAGACAAGAAGGAAAAAATCAAACAAAAGCTCGGCAGGGCGGTCTCGGTTATTCACAAGAGCGAGACGTACCTGATGGTGGGCTTTCAGGAGGATTACGATTTATACCTGGGCGGCAAGAGACTTGAAAAGGGCGCTTACGTAGAAGTGAGCCTGTTCGGCAATGCGTCGTCTTCCGATTATTCTAAAATGACGGGAGAGATATGCCGTATTCTTTCCGAGGAAGCGGACATTCCCGCCGACTGCGTTTACGTTACTTATCACGGACTGCAAGACTGGGGTTGGAACGGCTCGAATTTCTGATGCGCGGGTTTAGTTTATGACAAATGAGTTTTCGAGAACCGAATTGCTTTTCGGTAAAGAGGCTATGGAAAAGCTTGCCGCCGCGCGCGTGGCGGTGTTCGGTATAGGCGGAGTAGGCGGTTACGTCGTGGAAGCGCTTGCGCGTTCGGGCGTGGGCGCAATCGATTTAATCGACAACGACAAAGTAAGTCTTACCAATATCAACCGTCAGATAATCGCAACGCACAGGACCGTAGGCAGATACAAGGTCGACGTTGCCGCCGAACGTATAGCCGAAATAAATCCCGACTGCAAGGTTGCGGCGCACAAAACTTTCTATCTGCCCGAAACTCAGGGCGAATTCGATTTTACAAAGTACGACTACGTCGTCGACGCTATCGACACGGTTACGGGCAAGCTTGCGATAATCGAAAACGCGGACAGGTGCAAAACGCCCGTGATAAGCTCGATGGGTGCCGGCAACAAAACCGACCCGACCGCGTTCAGGGTTGCGGACGTTTACGAAACTTCGGTCTGTCCGCTTGCGAAGGTTATGCGCCGCGAGCTTAAAAAGCGCGGAATAGAAAAGCTTAAAGTCGTGTATTCGACGGAGGAGCCTTTAAAGCCCGAGGGCGGTGAGCGCGGCGTTCCCGCAAGCTGTGCGTTCGTGCCGTCGGTGGTCGGTCTTATAATTGCGGGGGAAGTTATCAAAGATTTGACGGAGTATAAAGCTTATGGCAAAATATAAAACAATTCTCGATTTTGTAGGAAACACTCCGCTGGTTGAAATAGTCAACTACGAAAAGGTAAACGGCTTGAAGGCGACGGTGCTTGTAAAGACCGAATATTTCAATCCGGCAGGGTCGGTAAAGGACAGAGTCGCCAAGGCGATGATAGAGGACGCCGAAAAGAGCGGCAAACTTCAAAAGGGCGCGACTATTATCGAGCCGACGAGCGGCAATACGGGCATAGGGCTTGCGGCGGTCGCGGCGGCAAAGGGGTATAAACTCATTATCACAATGCCCGAAACGATGAGCGTGGAGCGCAGAAATCTTATAAAGGCTTACGGCGCGGAAATCGTTTTAACCGAGGGCGCAAAGGGAATGAAGGGCGCGATTGCAAAGGCGGAGGAAATTGCCGCCGCAACGCCGAACTCATTCATTGCGGGGCAGTTTGTCAATCCGTCCAACCCCGCGGTGCACAGAGCGACTACCGGTCCCGAAATCTGGAACGATACGGACGGCAAGGTGGATATATTCGTTGCCGGCGTGGGTACGGGCGGCACCGTGACGGGCGTAGGCGAATATTTAAAGAGCAAAAATCTCGCCGTTAAGGTGGTTGCGGTCGAGCCAGCTGGTTCGCCCGTTCTTTCCAAGGGCACCTCGGGCGCGCACAAAATTCAGGGCATAGGCGCTGGGTTTGTTCCCGAAGTGCTGAACACGCACATTTACGACGAAATTATCACAGTCGAAAACGACGACGCGTTTAAAGCGGCTAAGGAGCTTGCAAGGTGCGAGGGCATTCTTGTAGGCATATCCTCGGGCGCGGCGCTGAAAGCGGCGACCGAGCTTGCCAGACGAAGCGAAAACGCGGGCAAGACCATTGTCGCGCTTTTACCCGACACGGGCGACAGATATATGTCAACGCCGCTGTTTGCCGATTAATATCCGCGTATATTTTTCGCGCGGTTGCCCACACTTATTGTATGGGAAAGAAAAACAGTAAAAAGATTATAGACGAAGTTTTCGAGGGCGGCGCAAGCGCCAACGAGTGCACCGGCGCGCTGCAAAAGATTTCGGTTGACCCCGAAGAGGTTGCGCGCTTTCACGCCGAATATATCGGTGAAAAGAAAAGCAGAGTAAATAAGTAAGAAAAAGCCCCGAGGCGTTAACGCCTCGGGGCTTTTGAATTTACTTGATTAAACCGTGCTTTATATAATAGCTGTATTTGAAAAGGAGTTCGCTCTTTACTTTGCCGCCCTCAACGTAAATGCGGCGCCTTGCGCGTTTGGGAATTCTGTCGGTTAAAACCACGCTGTTAACGCCGCCCTTTTGCGCCGCCGCGGAGTAGTAGTCGCGCACAAACCGTTTTGCAAGCCGCACGGTGTAGGCACATACCGAGCTGTAATTTTTAATGGGTGCAAGGTCGAACTGAACGTACTCGCCGTTGTCGCACATAACCGCCAGCTTGTCGCCCGCGAGCGCCGTTTCGAATTCGACCGCGCCGCCGCTCTTTAAAACGTCGGGATTAGCGTAAAAACCTTCGGCAACAAAGGCGTGCATAGCCGCCGAGTAATTGCGGCGCAGAAAATATTCCCAGACCAAAACCGCGATAAAGTATGCGCCGATAGCCGCAAGCAGTATGTAAAACATAATTTCCGACCAGCTTGCTTTGCCCTTAGCCGTGGCTGTGCCCCAGATGGCAATGGCGGCGGCAAGCGCGGTAACAATGCACATAATAATGTTTGTGGCAAGCGTTATGCGCTGTAATTTTTTAAAGGTCGACTGCATCTCGCGTGAGGATAAATCTATCATTTGACAAGTCCTTTTTTAATAAAATAATTTTTTTCCGCTTTCTTTGCGGTAACTCCGTTTTTAAAAACCTGCAAGGTGAGCGGAGTTTTGCCCATATTGTCGGTTATAGTTACGCTTTCGACTTTATTTGTTGCGCCGTGCAGAAAATAGTAAGCCTGCAAAAACAGCCAGAGCTTGGTGCCTGCGGTTGCATACAGCGAGGGAACGGCCTTTAACGTAGCGAGGTCGAGCTCGATTTTACAGCCCGCGCCGCCGAGGTTCTCCGCCGATTTTAACCTTGCGGGGTCGATGGTTATTTCGCCCGTATAGCCCTTGCGTGAGAGGGTAAGCACGTTGCCCGAATAGTCGGCGGAAAATTCTATAACGCCGCCGCCCCCGAACATATCTCCGCGCGCAAGCATACCGTCCGCAATCGCCTTGCATACCGTGTATTTGAGCTGCTTGTCTGTCGGAACAACGTAAAATACGATTACCCCTATGAACGCGACGAGGCAAAGGGCGGCAAACGCCAGAGCGTAGATATAATTGCTCCAAGCCAAATCGTTCGAAACGGCTTTGCGCGCCAGCACCGCGGCAAGCACCGCCGAGACTAAAAGCAGGGCAAACAGAACGTACGATATGTTCAGGCTCAGCTTTTTTTTGCGCAAAAGGCGTATGTTTTCGCCGTCGTCGAATTTAATCATATATAAATAATAAGGTTAATCGCCGCGAATGTCAAGCGCGCGGCAAACAAAAACAGGCGGCACGTCACGAACGCACCGCCTGTCTTTATAAAATTGCATTATCTTCCGCAGGACAGAACAACGTAGGAGAGAGCGTTAACGCCAATCTCCTCGTTTTCCTCTTGCAGATAGTTTAAACTATCGTAAATAAACATATTCTTACCTCCTGTAAGTTATTGCGAAATTTTCCTTTCGCAAGTTAATTTTAATTTAATTCGTCCGGACTTATTTCCGAATTCGCAAGCAGTATAGCACCAAACAAAATGTCAGTCAATAACATTTATTAAAAATTTAAAAATTTTATTTCTGTTAGTTTATAACATAAATATATGTTATTGGCTATAAATTATGTTATTTTTCCTGATACTTTTTGCAAAAATGTTGAAAATTTTCATAATTTACAAAAAAGTATAGTTTTTAACAATTTAGTGGTTGTCCGCCTGAAAACAGTTAACTTAAATCCCGTAGCGGCGTAACGCCGCTACGGGATTTGTAAGAGGGGGGATAATTGTTTTGCAGTAATCGCTGCGGCTTTCGTGCCGCTTATTTGTTGTTCAATTCCAGAAATTCCGCGGGGTCGATAAGCTTACCGTTCTTTTCGACTTCGAAGTGGAGATGCGCACCCTTCTTGTATTCGCTGCCGGAGGGTTCCGCAACCGTGCCTATCTGTTCGCCGCGCTTAACCTTGTCGCCCTTCTTTAAGCCTGCTTTGACGTCTATAAACTTGTACGTGGTCTTAACTCCGCCCTCGTGAACGAGAGTGATGGAGGTAGCGTCAAGCTTGTCGTCCACGGTAATGGACTCTACCGTGCCGTCGAGCGACGCAACAATTTTGTCGCCAACGTTAGCCGCCAAATCGATACCGGTGTGGAAGAACCACGCGCCCATCAGCGATTCGCTTCTGTGGAAGTCGAACACTTCGGTAACGTCCATATTGCTTACGGGGTTAGCCGCGGTGTTATCGGTGTTCGTGGGCTGGTCGGGAGGATTGGGATTGTCGGGGTTATCGGGCTTAACGGGGTTATCGGGTTTGTTTACCTCGCCGCTGTCGATGGTAATGTGGGGTCTGAACCAGTCGTTAACCGCGCATACCGTAATAACCGTAACCGCAGCAATAAGCAGTATGCACGCCGCCAAAATGAGATATCTGAACAGTACTTTTCTTTTGTGTGTCTTCTTTTCGTTGCTCATATTTTTTATTGCTCCTTTTAAAATTTTTTGTTCATATAGCCTGAGCTTCGGGTTGGTTATTGCCGTAGCCTCGAAAACTTATACTTTTAATGTTAAAATTTTTTCAGTACCCTCCGAAGATTATCGGCGAGCCCACCATAACGTTGCCTTCACGCACGCATATGTGCAGGTTAATTGTGGTATCGAACAGTTCGATTGAGTAGGGCAGGTCGGCTTTGCAGTAGTAGTTCACGCTGCCGTCGATTTCCTGTGTTTCGACTATTTCGCCGTTAACGCTCTTTAAAAATCCGTCTATATCGAGAGAGGAAAAGGTTGCGCTTTCTCCGCAAACGCCCTGCAAGGTGAGCTTGGTAAACCCAGCTTCGGTTGCGTTGCAGCTTACCTCGCGGCAGTTTTTCGAGGTATTGCCCACGTAAAAGGTGTATCTGTCGCCGCCCTTGAATAAAAGACGGTCGGGCAGAGCGCCGACAAGACAAACAATTATTACCGCCGCCAGAGCGGTGAAAAGTAAAACGGCAACGCCGCGCAGTCTGCGCATAAAAAAAGCCCCCCTGTAATTTCTTACAGAGGGGTTATTGACCGCTTCGGACTTATTTATTCATAAAAATTTTTAATGGCAGCCGCCGCACGTTTTGCAGTTGCCGCTGCATTTCTTCGAAGGCTTGCCCGTTGCGGAGAACATTTCGCCGCAGTACAGCCGTTCGGCGGGCTTGCCGCAGTCGGGGCAACGCACTTCGTCTGAAAATTTTTTTACAAGCTCGTCGAAGGTTTTTCCGCACGATAAGCATTTGTACTGTAAAATGGGCATTATTTTTTCTTCCTGTTACGCTTTTGTCTTTTCGCCTTTTTCGTATCCTTGCGCGAAAGCGTTTTGGTTTTGAGCATCAAAAACGCAATGCACGCCGTAACTACCAAAGTGATTGCGATTACAAGCCACCACCAGATTGTCGAGGTTTCGCCGTGGAACGCCTGAAAGGGTACGGGCATATTCATTCCCCAGAAGCCCGCAATCATAGTGGGGATTGCAAGCAATATGGTTATAATGGTCAGCTTTTTCATCGAGTCGTTGGCGTTGTTTGAAATTACCGAGCCGTACGCGTCCATCGAAACGGACAATGTATCCTTGTAAATTTTACACATTTCAATCGCCTGGTTGCACTCGATGACCAAATCGTCGTAAACGTCCTGATATTCCTCGCGCCGCCCGACTGCCTCGGCTTTCGCCAGCTTTTCGTGCACCTTCGCGTTGGAGTTTAAGGAAGTGGAGAAGTATACGAGCGAATTTTCAAGCTCCAAAAGTTGCAGAATATCGTCGTTTTTGAGCTTGCTGCCAAGCTCCGCCTGAACGCGCTGACTGCGCCTGTCAATCTGTTTGAGGCAGTATAAAAAGCGCTTAGCGTTGCACAGCATAAAGTTTAAAATAAACTGCACGGGGCTGTCGCATTTAACCTTGGTGCGCCCCGTAATGAAGTCCTTTAAGACGGGGTTGCCCTTTAAGCATACGGTCATTATGCAGTTTTTGTTGTATATGACCGCAAGCGGCAGGGTGGAGTAGGCGTCGCCAGCGTCGCTCTCCTCTATAACGGGGCAGTCGACGACGAACAGCGAACAGCCCTCGTCGAACTCCGTACGCGCCATTTCCTCTTCGTCGAGGGCGGCTTTAATCATATCCTCGGGGATAGCCGTTTCTTTGGAAACCTTTTCGACTTCACCGTCGGTGGGGCTGACAAGGTCAACCCAGCAAAGCGGGGTAAAGCTGTCGCTCTGGACGAGTGCGGCGCCGTCGCCGTTTAAAAAGTACTTAACCATAATTCACCTCAAAAAAACGTGCGGAAGAATACTCCCGCACGTCGGTTCAAGGCAAATTACCGATTTTTACGGAAGCTGTATCTTCGTTAAAAGTTGTATAGATGGATAACTGTCCATAATAGTCCCTTTAATTATTATTTCTATTATTCAGTATAGCTGAACTTTTAAATAATTGCAACTAAATAAATAAAGCCCGCGCGAAAAACATTTCGCGCGGGCTAATACTTATACGCCGGTTATATAACTACCTTGCCGTCGATATAACTCATAAACAGACCCTCGACGTCGTGCTGAGCCGAGAAGTGCGAGACGAGCTCTTCGGGCGAGGCAATCTTGAAGCGGTTGCTCTCGAAATAGCTCTTCGCCGCCGCAAAGAATTTCTTGTCGCCCATAGCCGTGCGCGCCGCCTCGAACATTAAAAGCCCCTTGTTGTAGGCAATGTTCACGTATTCGTACTCGCTTGCAAACTCGCCGAGATTTCTCGTCATGCAGGTGTCCGCCTTGCCGAAAATCTGATTGTACACGGAATAGTACGCTCTGTACGACTTGATTGCCGTGCCCAGAGCCTGGGTGCGTGTGAAGCCGTAGGAGGGGTGGTTCTCGAAGAAGCACACCGTCGAATACTCGGCTAAGCCCTCGTCCTGCCAGCCGCAGTTGACCTGGTCGTTGCCGACCATTGCGTACCACCATTGATGCGCGTTTTCGTGCGCTATCGTGTACACCGCGTCCGCCTCGTCTAAGGCGCTGTTAATCATTGTCAGGGCGGGGTATTCCATACCGCTTACGTACAGCGGAGTGAGTACCACGGAAAGAGTGGGATATTCGTACTTGCCGAACGTGCGCGAGAAGTATTCCAGGCTCTCGCACGCCGCGTCGGTTTCGCGCACGGGCTCTTTGTCGCCGCAGTAGTAAACGGTCACTTCGCAGCCGTTTACGTCGCGCTTTACGGTCTTGAATTTATCGGATAAAACGGCGGCGAAATCGCGCGCTTTTTTCAGCTCGTAACGCGTGGTTACAACGTCGCCGGCTTCCGCTCTCGAAACCTCTTTTCCGCTCGTCGCCGCGGTATATCCCTTGGGCAACGTCAAAGAAACGTCGTAATTTGCGCATTCCGAAACGAACGGGTCGCCGCTGGAATAGTAGGGCGCGTTGATAAACCCTTC
Source organism: uncultured Clostridia bacterium (assembly GCA_964600525.1). Lineage (GTDB taxonomy): Bacteria > Bacillota > Clostridia > Christensenellales > Borkfalkiaceae > Coproplasma. The sequence continues at coordinate 5,069 of CAZRJY010000011.1, read as the reverse complement.
CTTGGAATACGCGCACAAAACGGGGTAGAAATTACCCAGGTTAACGGTGTCCGCGGTAACGCCCGTGCGGTGGTTGATTTTAGCCAAATCCAGCTTGTAGGTTATGCTTACCTTAGCGGTCTGTTCGGGGTAAACGGGCGAGTTTAAAACCACGTTTAAAATATTCTCGTCCTCGCCGCCGACTTCCCAGCTTGCGCAGCCCTCGACCTTTTCGACAGTCTCCGCGCCGTACGACTTGCCCGCGTAGTACGCCTTTGAGGACAGCGATTCCGAGACGGGCTTATACGCCGCGTTCTGTCTGAAAGCGTTGCCCCACAGATTGAACTGCAAATCCTTTATTTCGTTGTTGGTGGAGTTATAGAAGGTGAAGTCCGCCGTGCCCGAAAGGGTGCGTGCGGTCTGGTCGTAGGTCGCGCTTATCACGTATTCGGATAAGCCGCTGTCGGAGTTCTTTTTGCATGCCGCAAACGGCAGAGCGGCAATAACGAAGGCTGCCGCTGACAATACTATAAACGTCTTTTTCATACTCTTAAATTATGAATTATGTTTGCGGTATAGAACGGGCGCGCGTAACTTTTTTGCGGGCGCGTAAATAGTATGTAAGGTATATGAAAATTTGTGTTGTAACCGACAAGAGAAAGCAAATGACCGTGCGCCTGCCCCCGTGCGACGTGGCGCTGTTCGGCTTCGGCGCGCTCGGGTTGGTCGATTACGAAAGCGAGCTTGACGGCAAGAGTGAAAAGTTCGAGCAGGCGGCAAAGCTTTCCTACGCGGCGCACTGCGGAGTGCTGTGCGGCTGCGTGACGAACAGCCGCGGACTTTTAAGAAAATCGGTCGCCGTTGCATCGGGCGGAAAGCTTTTGGGGATAAGCGATATGTTAAACGTTCTGGACGGCGAGGAGTACAAGAGCGGCGCCGGGCTGGGCATTTACGGAGTGGGCGGATATAAAGTCGGGCTGTGCATAGACAACGACCTGTTCTTTCCCGAAGTGATAAAGGCGTGCGCAATGTGCGGCTGCAATCTTGTGGCGGTGCACGCCGAGGAGGTCGCCGACGGAATACCGCCCCTTTTAATCCGTGCGTACGCGTACCTTTACGGCATACCCGTGGTGCTGTGCGCGGGCGGCACGGCGTACTTTGCCGACATTAACGGAGTGCTTGCGAGCTCTAATCAGGACGTGGCGGTGTTCGAGACCAATCCCAAAAACTGTTACCGTCTTGTAACCAGCCGCCGCCGCGGACTTTTCTCGCCCGAAGTTGAGGACTTTTAATTTAAAAAACTACTTGTCTTTTGCATTGCGGTATTGTATAATGTATAGGTAAAAATATCGTTTCGGAGCAAAAGCGCAATATGTTCAGTATGACAGGCTACGGCAGAGGGGTTTACGGTAACGGAGGACTTGAAGTTACCTGCGAAATCAAGACGGTAAACAACCGCTATCTTGATATTTCGGTTAAGTGCCCCAAAATTTTCAACGCGTACGAAGAGGTTATCCGCACGCGCATAAGGGAAAAACTTACGCGCGGGCACGCGGACGTATACATTTCGTTTACGGACAAGCGTGAAAGGACAAAATCTTTATACCTCGATTTGTCGGTAGCGCGCGCATACGTGGACAGCGCAAAGAAGATAAAAGCCGAGTTCCCCGAACTGCACGACGACTTTACCGTGTCTTCGCTTATGCGCCAGAGCGACGTTTTGAGGCAGGAGGACGACTATACCGTCGACGACGAGCTGATAAGTGCTTTAAACGCGGCTTTGGGCGACGCGCTGGACAAGCTTAACGCAATGCGCGAGGTCGAGGGCAAGAAATTATCCGACGATATGCTTGCGCGCGTGGATACAATCGAAAAGCTTGTGGGCGGCGTCAAAGAGCGCGCGCCGCTGGTTGCCGAGGACTACAAAAAGCGGCTTGTGGAAAAGGTCAAGCTTTTCACCGAAAGCGTAAATCCCGACGAGGGCAGACTTTTGACCGAGGTCGCCGTGTTTGCCGACAGAAGCAATATCGACGAGGAGCTTACAAGGCTCGATTCGCATATCAGCCAGTTCAGAGAGATTGCAAAGGAAAAGCTTGTGGGCAGAAAGCTCGACTTTCTCGTTCAGGAATTTAACAGGGAAACCAACACAATCTGTTCTAAGTCAAACGATTTGACAATAACAAAGCTGGGTTTACAGCTTAAAAACGAGATTGAAAAGATAAGGGAACAGGTGCAGAACGTTGAGTAAGGGTAAACTTTTGGTAATAAGCGGACCTTCGGGCGTGGGTAAGGGAACGATAGTCAAACTGCTTTTAGCACGCAGACCCAAGGCGTCCCTTTCGATATCTTGCACGACGCGCGCCCCTCGCGAGGGCGAAAAAGAGGGCGAAAGCTACTTCTTTCTAACCAAAGACAAATTTAAGACGATGATTGCAGAGGGCGGATTTTTAGAATATTCCGAGCACTTCGGAAACTATTACGGCACGCCCAAAAAGTTTGTTGAGGAAAGACTTGAAAGCGGCGACGTCATTCTGGAAATAGAAGTTGACGGCGCGTTGCAGGTGAAAAAGGTTATGCCCGAAGCGGTGCTTTGTATGATAACTCCGCCAGACAGGGAGGCGCTGTACGCGCGCTTGAAGGGGCGCGGCACCGAGGGCGAAAACGAGATTTCCCGAAGAATGGACAGAGCCGACTACGAACTGTCGAAAAGCCCTCTATACGACTACGTAATAATTAACGACGACCTTGCAACGGCGGTTGACAAAGTCGAAAAGATACTTGAAAAGGAGATTTGAAATTATGATTAACCAACCCGCGGTAGACAATTTAATCGACAAGTTAGGTCATGAAGGACAGCCAGCTTCCCGCTACGAACTTTGCGTAGTGGTTGCAAAGCGCGCGCGCCAGCTCATCGAGCGCAACGCAATAAACAACGTTAACGAAAACCCCGGCAAGCTCAAAGAGATTGCCCTTGCGTGCGAGGAAATCGAGGACGGCAAGATTAAGTCCGTAAAAGATTAATCAACAAGTAAAATGTACGCGCAGGTTATCGTAGATATCGCCCACTCGCAGGTGGACAGGGTTTTCGAATATTCCTGTCCGCCCGAAACGCAGGTAGGGTGCAGAGTTAAGGTGCCGTTCGGCGGCAGAATTATCGAGGGGTTCGTTATAGGCGTAAGCCCGAACTCCGCCTTTGCCGCGGAAAAAATAAAGCCGATAACCAAAATCTACGACGAACAGCCCGCGCTCGTTCCCGAATGCTTTTCGTTAATGGAGCGCATAGCCGAGCGTTACCGCGTGCCCAAAGCCGCCTCGCTGCGGCTATTTTTACCCTCGGAAATGCGGCTGGGCAAGGTCAACGAAACGTACACGCGCCGCGTTAAATACACGGGGGCGGATGTTACGCTTTCCAAGTCCGCAAAAAAGCAGGCGGAAGCGCTCGTATATTTAAAAGAGGTCGGCGAAACCGACTTTACGCCTTTTGCGCAAAAGTTCGGGGGCGGCGCCGTAAACGCGCTTGTCGAAAAGGGTGCGGCGGAAATTTATAAAATAAGGCGCAACCGCGCGCCCGACTATCCGAAAAGCGACGGCGGCGAAAAGGTGCTTACCTCCGCCCAGCGCGACGCGGTTGACTATATAGAAAATTCGCCCTGCCGCGTAAATCTTATTCACGGAGTTACGGGCAGCGGCAAGACCGAAATATATCTTAAAATTATCGCCGACAAACTGAAAGAGGGCAAGAGCGCGATATTTTTAGTTCCCGAAATCTCGTTGACGCCGCAGATGCTTTCTCAGCTGCGCGCGCGTTTCGGCGGACAAGCCGCCATTATGCACAGCGGACTTTCCGCGGGCGAGCGGTTCGACGAGTGGTGGCGTTTACGGACGGGCGAAGCCAAAATCGCGATAGGCGCGCGCTCGGCAATATTCGCGCCGCTTGATAACATAGGCGCAATAATAATCGACGAGGAACACGATTCGTCTTACCGTTCGGAAACCTCGCCGCGCTATTCCACGGTGGAAATAGCAAGAATGCGCGCCGAATATAACGGCTGTAAACTCATTTTAGGCAGTGCCACGCCGTCGGTGGAAAGCTTTATCAAGGCGAAAGAGGGCGAGTACGGGCTTGTAACGCTTACCGAAAGGATAAACGGCAGACCACTGCCCGAAATTATAATCGCCGATATGCGCAGAGAGCTCAGGCGCGGCAACCCTTCCAACCTTTCGCGCGCGCTCAAAGATGAGCTTGAAAAAACTCTGAGTGAAGGCAAGCAGGCGATAATATTTTTAAACCGCCGCGGCTATTCTCAGACGGTCATATGCACCGACTGCGGCTACGTTGCCAAGTGCGAAAACTGCGACGTTTCCTTAACCTATCACAGCGAGGAAAACTGTTTGAAGTGCCACTACTGCGGCGCAAAGTACAGAATGCTTTCCTCATGTCCCGAGTGCGGCGGCAATCATTTAAGATACAGCGGCACGGGCACGCAGAGGGTGGTCGCCGAATTATCGCAGCTCTTTCCGTCGGCGCGGCTTATCCGTATGGACAACGACACCGTTTCGGGAAGGGACGGTCACTACAAAATTTTAAAGCAGTTTTCGGAAAAAAAGGCGGACATTTTAGTCGGCACGCAGATGATAGCCAAGGGGCACGATTTTCCCGCGGTCACGCTTGTGGGTATACTCGACGCCGATATGAGCCTGCATTTTTCCGACTACCGAAGCGGCGAGCGGACCTTTCAGCTCATCACGCAGGTTGCGGGCAGAAGCGGACGCGCGGGCGACAAGGGCAAGGTGGTGTTGCAGACCTACTCGCCAGAAAATTACATACTGCGCTATGCGGTCAATTACGACTACGCGGGCTTTTTCGAAAACGAGGTCAAAATGCGCAAAGCCGCGCTCTTCCCGCCGTACTCTTTAATCTGCCGCGTAATGGTGGTGGCGGACAGGGACGACAAGGCGCTTGAGGCTTTGAAGAACGTTTTCTTTGCAATTGAAGAAATACGCAAGGGCGACCCGCAGGAATTTATCTTTTTCAACAAGATGCACTCGCCCATAAAAAAGATACAGAACAAGGTGCGCTATCAGGTGCT
>CAZRJY010000010.1:0-21512 GCA_964600525.1 uncultured Clostridia bacterium | reverse complement strand
CGGGCATAGGCAAGTACGTTGCCAAGGAGCTTTCGTCCTACGGCTACGACTGCCGTTGCGACGTGGGTGTTTCCGATTTCAAAATCGACGTGGGCGTTTTAGACCCCAAGAACAAGCGCAATTTTATTCTGGCGGTGCTGTGCGACGGCACGAAGAACTTCTCCGTCAAGGATAAGTACGTAATGCAGGTCAACACCTTAAAGCGCAACAACTGGAACGTTATTAGGCTGTATTCGGTCAACTTCTTCAACAATCCCAAGCGCGAAATCAAAAAGATTAAGGACTACCTCGACAGGCTCACCTCGACGAGCACCAACGTTGCGGGCAACTATAAGAGAGCGTACAAGCAAGCCAAAGCCCAGGTTACGGAATGCGACACCAACGCGCTTTTAAGCGGCGATATGGACGCGGAACTTATAAGGACTATAAGGACGGTGGTTACTGCGGAAGAGCCTATATCCGAGCAGTTTTTAATAAGGCGCGTGCTTGCGCAGTACGGAGTTGTAAAGTACGGTTCGAGGCTTGAAAACAAGATAACCTCGCTCATACCCGCCGCGAATTTAAAGGAAGCGGAACTTATGGGCGCCACCCATTACTATAAGACCGACAAGGCGATTGCGTTCGAAAAGTACCGCGTGGAGGAGGACAATTACGTGCGCCAGAGCGAGACGGACTACTCGCCTTACGACGTGATTTCGCTTGTAAAGGCCGTGCTTTTGGAGAACGTAAGCCTTTACCGCGACGAACTGATTGCAGCGGTAACAGGGCAGTTCAAGCCGTTGAGGGCGGGCGAAAAATTCTCGTCATATATAAGCGCGTGCATCGACGAGGGCACCGACAGCGGCATATTTATCCGCAGTGTGTCGGACAGAATTTCATTAGGCTGACGTTTGGCGCCGAACGGTTTTACCGTTCGGCGCTTGATTTTATTAAAAAAATTTTTTTACCTAAAATTTACGTTATTTTTACAAAAAAAACGGTTAGTTAAGGCATACTACGGGGGGAATTGTATTTTTTATTGCATTTGGAAGCGTTTGGCAGCGCTGGCGAAAATTGTCGAAAACAGTTGCAATAATGCGGCTTTATTAGTATAATATATAAGGTTGACTATTTATATAGTAAATAGCGCACGCGCGTGTCCTACGCGTAAGGGGTGCGCGCACGGGTGAAAAATTGTTCAAAGTAATCGATTTATACGATTTGTCACATACTATGGCGGGCGGATATCTGGGGGGCTTCGAGTATCCCTGGCAGGCGCTCGGCGGCATTGGCGGACTTATAGTATCCCTCGGCGAAAGCTTAGGCGAAGACTACGAAAAGCTTGCGCCCAACGTGTGGGTGCACCGCACGGCCAAGGTTGCGCCTACCGCGTATATAGGCGCGCCCGCAATTATCGGCGCCAATACGGAAGTAAGGCACTGCGCGTTTATCCGCGGCAACGCGCTCGTCGGAGAAAACTGCGTGGTGGGCAATTCCACCGAACTTAAAAACGTGATTTTATTCGACGGCGTTCAGGTGCCGCACTACAACTACGTCGGCGACAGTATCTTAGGCTACAAGGTGCATATGGGCGCAGGCTCGATAACTTCCAACGTGAAGTCGGATAAATCGCCGGTCGTAATTCACGGCGAAAAGGATATTCCCACCGGCTTGAAAAAGGTGGGGGCAATGCTCGGCGATTTCGTCGAAGTGGGTTGCAACAGCGTATTAAATCCGGGCACGGTGATAGGCAGGCGCACAAGCGTTTATCCGCTCTCGTCGGTGCGCGGAGTAATTCCAGCGGACAGTATTTTAAAGGGCGGCAAGGGTATTTTTCACAGAGGTTAAAATGGGCAGATATTTCGGCACGGACGGTTTCAGGGGCGAAGCGAACGTCACGTTAACCGCCGACCACGCATATAAAACAGGCGCCTTTCTCGGGGCTTTGGTGCGCCGTGAAAGCGGCGGCAAACCCTGCGAAGTGGTTATAGGCAAGGATACGCGCCTTTCGGGCGATATGCTGGAAAGCGCGCTGATTGCGGGGCTGACCGCTTCGGGCGCAAACGTTTTAAAGCTGGGCGTTACCACAACTCCCGCGGTTGCGTTCGCGGTCAACACGTTCGGCTTGCAGTGCGGAATAATGATTTCGGCAAGCCACAATCCCTACTACGACAACGGCATAAAGCTTTTCGGCGCACACGGCGAAAAAATGAGCGAGGAAATTATCGCCCGCATAGAAGATTATATCGACGGCAAGAGCGCTCAACAGGACAGGCCCGTCCCCGTGAAAAGAGGGGACATCGGCGCAACTTTCCGCTTTTTTGAGGGCGAGGAAAAATACTTTGAATTTCTCGTTTCGAACGGCGTTAATTTAAGCGGCTTAAAAGTGGGGCTTGACTGCGCAAACGGCTCGTCGTACGAAATAGCCAAAAAGGTATTTACGGCGCTCGGCGCACGCGTTACGGTCATAAACGACAAGCCCGACGGACTGAACATAAACTCGGGCTGCGGCTCGACCCATATAGAGGGGCTGTGCGAACTTGTCAGAAAAGAGGGGCTGGACGCAGGCTTTGCCTACGACGGCGACGCGGACAGATGTCTTGCGGTCGACGAGAACGGCAACGTAGTAAACGGCGACAAAATTCTGTATATCTGCGGCGGCTTTTTAAATGAGCGCGGCGAACTTGCAAACAATACGGTCGTAACGACGGTTATGTCCAATTTCGGACTTTACAAGGCGTTTGACAGAGCAGGGATAAACTATGCAAAAACTGCGGTCGGAGATAAGTACGTCCGCGAATATATGCTGAATAACGGTTGCGTGCTCGGCGGCGAGCAGTCGGGACACATAATTTTTTCGAAGTGTTTTTCGACGGGCGACGGAATACTGACAAGCTTGAAGCTTGCCGAAGTTATGCTTGCAAAGGGCGAAAAGTTGTCGGCTCTTTCGGCGGACGTAACAGATTATCCGCAGGTGCTTATCAACATAAAGGTTGCCGACAAGGCGGCGGCTCAGGCGGACAAGCACGTTATAGCGGCGGTTAAAGCCGTAGAACAAAAGCTCGGCGACAAGGGCAGAATTCTCGTCAGGGAATCGGGCACCGAACCGCTTGTAAGGGTTATGGTCGAGGCGGAAGATAAAGGGGAATGTGAAAAACTTGCAAACAGCGTAATATCCGCGATAAGAGCGGGCGGATACGAGAGGAAAGAGTAAATGTGTGGAATAGTTGGATATACAGGAAATAAGCAGGCTGCGCCCATGCTTTTGGACGGGCTTTCAAAGCTTGAATACCGCGGCTATGATTCGGCGGGCGTTGCCGTGTGTAATGCGGACGGCAAGCATAATATCGTAAAGACCATCGGCAAACTGTCGGTGCTTTCCGACAAGCTCAAAAAGGGCAAAGCTTTAAAGGGTAAGAGCGGCATAGGTCATACGCGCTGGGCAACCCACGGCATGCCGTCGGAGGTCAACGCGCACCCGCACAGCAATGACGACAAGTCGATAGTGGCGGTGCACAACGGAATAATCGAAAACTACGTTGCTCTGAAAGAAAAGCTTACGGGCAAGGGCTACGAATTCTATTCTGAAACGGATACCGAAATAGCCACCAAGCTGATAGATTACTACTACAAAAAATGGAAAAACCCTATCGAGGCGCTTGTCAGCTTTACCCTGCGCGTGCGCGGTTCGTATGCGCTGGCGGTTATGTTCGAGGACTTTCCCGGGGAAATTTACATTGCAAGAAAGGACAGTCCGCTTATTGTCGGCGTAAACGACGACGAAAGCTTCATAGCTTCCGACGTTCCCGCGATTTTAAAATACACGCGCAATATTTACTACGTCGACAATATGGGAATAGCCCGTATAGAAAAAGGCAAGGCGACGTTTTACGATATCGACCACAAGATTATCAAAAAGAAGCCGGTAAAAATCGACTGGGATTTGGACGCGGCGGAAAAGGGCGGCTACAAGCACTTTATGCTCAAAGAAATGCACGAGCAGCCCAAGGTCGTTTCCGACACGTTGAACTCTTTCGTCAAGGACGGCAAAATCGATTTGTCCGAAGCGGGTATAAGCGACGACGAACTGCGCTCGTTCGAGCGTATACGCATAGCGGCGTGCGGCTCGGCGTACCACGTGGGAGTGGTTGCAAAATACATTATCGAGGATATGGCGCGGGTACCCGTAGAGGTTGACGTTGCGTCGGAGTTCAGATACCGCAACCCGGTATTCGGCAAGAACGAACTTTTAATCATTATAAGCCAGTCGGGCGAAACGGCGGATTCGCTTGCGGCGCTGCGCGGCGCCAAGGAGAGCGGTGTAAAGACGCTTGCGATAGTAAACGTGCTCGGCTCGTCGATAGCAAGGGAAGCGGACAGAGTGCTGTACACAAAGGCGGGTCCCGAAATATCGGTTGCCACCACAAAGGCGTACAGCGCGCAGCTCATCGTTGCGTACGTGCTCGCCGTTCAGCTTTCGTTTGCCCGCGAAACAATCGACGAAGACAGATACGCCTCTCTTATAGGCGAAATGCTCAATATTCCGTCGGCAATACAGACCATTCTTTCCGACGACGAACGTCTGAAATGGTTTGCGACGAAAATTTCCAATAAAAAAGACGTGTTCTTTATCGGCAGAGGCATTGACTATGCAATCTGCTTAGAGGGCAGCTTAAAACTTAAAGAGATAAGCTATATCCATTCCGAGGCGTACGCGGCGGGCGAACTCAAACACGGCACGATAAGCTTAATCGAGGAAGGCACTCTGGTTATAGGCGTGCTCACGCAGATGCAGCTTGCCGAAAAGTCGATAAGCAATCTTGTCGAGGTCAAGTCGCGCGGAGCGTACGTAATGAGTATGACGTGCGTCGGCACGTACTCGCTTGAAGAGCAGTCGGAATTTACGGTTTATATTCCCAAAGTCGACCCGTATTTCGCGGCAAGTCTTGCGGTTATACCGTTGCAGCTTTTAAGCTATTACGTAAGCGAGTCGAAGGGGTTGGACGTGGATATGCCGCGCAACCTTGCAAAGTGCGTAGCCGTGGAATAATACGGGGGCAACATAAACGACAGTTGCCGTATTTTTCCTTACAAACCATAAAAATACCGTTTAGCGCCCAACAAAAACAAGCGAATAACGCTTGCTAATTGTATGACGAAGTGTTATAATTATTTCCGTAAATACGGTGGTTGGTAAGGTTCGGTTTATACCGCCTGCCTGCCGTATCCGGGAGTGTTATGTACAGAAGATTTTTCAAACGCTTTTTTGATATATTATTATCTTTTATAGGAATAATCGTTCTGGCTATTCCTATGCTGATTATTGCCATAATTGTCAAGTGCGACAGTAAAGGTCCCGCTATTTTCAAAACGCAGAGGGTTGGCAGAAACGGCAAACCGTTCAAATTTTACAAGTTCAGAAGCATGTCTACCGAGGCGCCCAAGGACTGTGCGCCCAGACTGCTGGATTCCGACGCATATATAACCAAAGTGGGCAGGTTTTTAAGAAAGACGAGTTTGGACGAACTGCCGCAGCTTTTCTGCATTTTTGCGGGCGGAATGTCGATAATAGGTCCGCGCCCCTGCGGCTTTTCCGAACAGGATTTGATTGACGAAAGAAACAAATACAACGCCTTTTCCGTAAGACCCGGGTTAACCGGTCTTGCTCAGATAAACGGCAGAGACGTTTTGGCCGAGGACGTAAAGAAGAAAGCTTGGTACGACGGCGAGTACGTTAAAAAGATTACTTTCTGGGGCGATACCAAAATTTTCTTTAAAACCATCGGTAAAGTTTTAAAACACGACGGAATAAAAGAGGGAACTGCCGCTAACAAAAATGACGCGCAGCTTACGGAAGGCGAAGTTGTAGTCAGCACCGACGAAAGTTACGGCGTAATGGCGGCGTCCGGGGAAGTTGCGGAAATCAAGTATGAAGGCGAGGCGGAGAACACGGCTAAAACTGCTTAATTTAAGGAGTATCCAATGAAAATCGCCATTGCGGGAACGGGTTATGTAGGACTGTCGAACGCGGTGTTGCTGGCGCAAAACCACGACGTGTACGCCGTCGACATCTTGCAGGAAAAGGTAGACAAAATCAATAATAAAATTTCGCCCATAAGCGATAAAGAGATAGAGGACTACCTTGCGGAGAGAAAGCTGAATTTAACGGCAACAACCGATACGGCGCTGGCGTATTCCGGCGCCGATTTTGTAATAATAAGCACCCCTACAAACTACGACGACAAAAAGAATTTCTTCGATACGCGTTCCGTGGAGGACGCGGTTTCCGCAGTTCTCGAAGTAAACAAAACGGCGACGATAGTAATAAAATCCACCGTTCCCGTCGGCTATACCGAGGAGACGGTTAAAAAATTTAATTACCGCAACATAATCTTTTCCCCCGAATTTTTAAGGGAGGGAAAGGCGCTTTACGATAATTTATACCCTTCGAGAATAATCGTCGGTACGGATTTAAAGGACGAAGACTTGAAAGCGCGTGCGGAACGTTTCGCAGATTTGCTTGCGGAGGGCGCTATAAAAAAGGACGTGCCTGTCTGCATAATGGAGCGTACGGAAGCGGAGGCGGTAAAACTGTTTGCGAACACGTACCTTGCTCTGCGCGTGGCGTACTTCAACGAACTCGATACATACTGTGAATTGAAGGGGCTTAACACCAAGAATATTATCGAGGGGATTGGGCTCGACCCGCGCATAGGCAACCAATACAACAACCCGTCTTTCGGGTACGGCGGATACTGTCTGCCAAAGGATACAAAACAGTTAAAGGCAAACTATAAAGGTGTGCCCGAAGATATAATTAGTGCCATAATATCCTCTAACGAAACGCGTAAAAGCTTTATTGCAAGCGAGGTTTTAAACTCTGTAAAGGGTGATAAGAACGCGGTTGTCGGAGTGTACAGGCTTACGATGAAAGCGGGGTCCGACAATTTCAGACAGAGCGCAATTCAGGGTATAATTTCAAGGCTTGTAAAAAGAGGCGCAAAGGTAATAATTTACGAACCTACGCTGCGTGAAGACAGCTTTATGGGCTGCGAAGCGGAAAGGGATTTGGAAGCGTTCAAAAAGCGCTCGCGGGTGATTATAGCCAACCGTTACGAGGAAGCGCTGTCGGACGTTAAGGAAAAGCTGTTTACGAGGGATATATATTTCAGAGATTAAAACAAAGTATGAAAGAGGGCGGAAACCGTGCGGTTTCCGCCCTCTTTGATTATTACATAATCAAACATACCGTTTTATACTTGCATTGCCGTATTATACGTGATATAATAAACTATGCAGATAATGTACTTTTTTGCAAATTAACCATAGAGGGGTAGTTATGAACGGTTTAGTTTTGATAATAATGCCAAACTATAATTGTGAGAGATTTATAGAAGAAACATTAAATTCCGTCATAAATCAGACATATACGAACTGGGAGCTGCTGATAATAGACGATTGTTCGACCGACAAATCGGTGGAAATAATCAAGGCTTTCATTGAAAAGGACGAAAGAATAAAGCTGCTTGTGAACGAACAGAACAGCGGAGCGGCGGCGTCGAGAAACCGTGCTCTGAGAGAAGCTAAGGGCAAGTGGATAGCCTTTCTGGACAGCGACGATTTGTGGACGGCTGACAAGCTTGAAAAGCAGATAGGGTTTATGGAGGAGAACGGCTATAAATTTTCCTGCACCGACTACGAGCGCATCGACGAAAATTCACAGCCGTTGGGCGAATTGGTTACGGGCCCGAAAAAGCTTACGAAACATAAGATGTTCAACTGCAACTATATGGGTTGTCTTACTGTTATGTACGACGCCGAGACTGTCGGGGTTGTTCAGATACCCGACAGTATCTCAAAGAGGAACGATTACGCGCTTTGGTTAAAGGTGTGCAAATTTGCGGTATGTTACAGAATGAAAGGCGTGTACGCATATTACCGCAAAAGAAGCAGTTCGATGTCGCACAAGAGCAAGTTCAATCTTATAAAGTACCATTACAGAGTGTACAGAATAAGCGAAAAGATGTGTGCGGTAAGGGCGTTTTTCTGCACAATCAACAATCTTGTCCACGTCGCGGTAAAGAAAGTGCGCTACTTAAAAAAGCTCAATGACAAAAACGGTTAATATTTAAGGTTAAAAAAATGAAAAAAGTTTTGGTAATAGACCCGCGTTCGGTAAACGGTTCGACAACTTTAAGTTTCGCGCTCGGTTATGTTTCGGGGCTGAAAAAATATTACGGCGTCGATTTTGCTACGCCTTATAATTGCGATATAACCGAAGACGGGGTCAGGCATTATAAACTGTTTTATAAACGGTCGCAGAAAATCAAAAACAGAAAATTAAAGAAAATTTTTATGGGTATCGAGTACTGTAAAGCATATTCGAAAATCCGTAAAATGGTAAAAAAGAACGGTTACGATTTTGTCGAGATAGAGTGGACTGTACTTCTTTCCATGGATATCCGCAATATAAAGGCAATTAAAAAGCGCAGTAAAATCGTAATCAGAGCGCACAACATTCTGCCGCACTCCACGGGCAAAAAATATTATAACAAATATAAAAAAATTTACGATTACGCCGATTTGATAATAGTTCACGGTCAAAACATAAAGAGGCAAATGAAAGAGCTCTTCCCCGGGCTTAACGAAAGCAAAATTGCCGTTCAGTTATTCGGCGTGCACGGCGTAAGCGAGCTTTCGTACGACGAAAGCAAAGTCGCGCCCGCAATTTGTAAAAAGATTGAAAACAGCAATAAAACGTTTTTGTGCGTAGGCAGGATTGACGACGATAAGGGGTTTGACAGAGCGGTCAAAATCTGGCTTGACGGGCAGATTGACGCTTCGGATATTCTTGTCGTTGCGGGAAAGTGTAACGGCAGAACGCTGCTCGAAGGGTATACGTCCGAAATCGAAAAGAGCGCAAACGTTATATTTTTAAACGGATACGTTGACGACAATCTTCTGAACTATCTGTTTACGTCGTGCGATATAGTAATTTTGCCTTACCGTGACGGCTCTATGAGCGGCGTAGCGTTTACCGCCGCGCAATTTTCGAAAACGGTGGTTGCAACCGATTTCGGAGCTATGTCCGAATATCTGCCGCAGGAATGCGGTTGGTTGTGTGAAAACGACGACGCAAGTCTGAAAGATACTATTTTAACAATAGTTAACGACGTTACTAAGGAAGAACTTGCAAAAAAGGGTAAAAATTTTGCCGAATATATTAACAGTACGTCAAGCTGGCAAAACAGAGTAGACGGACTTTACACTGATTATTTATCGAAATTAAACTGAAAAATAAGTACTAATCTGAAAAATGGATAAGAAGAAAAGCCTTTTAAACGTTGGCGTATCGGTAGCTTTTAAAATTCTGCTTTTGGTAGCGAATTTATTGGTACGCAGATTTTTAATAAAATATCTCGGTAATCAGGTAAACGGATTAAACAACCTTTACCTGTCTATCGTCAACGTTTTGTCTGCCGCCGAACTGGGCGTAGGCAGTGCAATAGCCTTTTGCATGTACAAGCCCATAGTCGAAGGCGACAACGATAAGGTTTCGGCTTTATACAGACTGTTCGGAAAGCTGTATCTCGTTTTGGGCGGCATAATTTTAGTGTGCGGCTGTGCGATAATGCCGCTGCTTAAATATCTTGCCAAGGACTATCAGACCGTAGACGCAAATCTGTATTTAACGTTCGGACTTATGCTTGTGTCCGTCGTTGTGTCGTACATTTTCAGTGCGAAAACTTCGCTTATAAACGCGTACAAGAATAATTATATAACTTCCGCGATTTCGTCGGTGGGAATGCTTTTGCAGTGCGGCTTGCAGATAATCGTAACGATTATTGCAAAATCGTTCGAATGGTATCTTGTCTGCCGTATAGCGGCGATGGTTTTGCAGTGGGGTGCAACCGAAATAATCGCGCGTATAAAGTACGGCGGCATAATCAAAAACAAGCAGAAAATAGACGCCGAGTCCAAAAAAGAAGTCACAAAAAACGTAAACGCAATGTTTGTGCACCTTATCGGCGAGGTGCTTGTAAACTCTGTCGACAGCATAATTATTTCCGCCTTTATCGGCGTTCAGGTATTGGGCTTATACACCAACTACACGGCAATAATGTCGGCAATGATGGGCGTTTTAACGCTGTGTTTTTCTCCTCTTACGTCGGTTATCGGACATATGTGCGTGGAGGAAGACAAGGAACATATAGAAAAATATTTTAACTTTTTCCATACCTTCAATTTTGTAATCGACATAGTATTCTGTTTCGGGTATTACGCAATAATAGATAACCTTGTGTCAATATTTTTCGGCGCAAATCTCGAAATGTCCAAAACCATTTCGTTTGTGATTACGCTGAACTATTTCATTCAGTTTATGCGCAAATCGACGCTGCTTTTCCGCGACGCCACCGGCACGTATTATTTTAACAGATGGAAGCCGCCCGTCGAGTGTTTGGTCAATATTGTCTTATCGATATTGTTCGTTCTGGTTTTCCCCAAGGAATTCAACGTTGTAGGCGTAATAGTTGCGACCATACTGACAAACATTTTCATATCGCATATAGTCGACCCGCACGTAATATACAAGCACACGTTACAAAAGAGCGCCAGGGGTTTCTATATCAGAAACTATGTTTACATCGCCGTGTTTACCGCCGCGCTTTTGGGGCTTCACTTTACAATGATATCGCACGAAAACAGGTGGGTGGAGCTGATTGCCAACGGCTTTATTTCACTGGCATTCTCGCTTACGATTTCACTGCTTGCGGTACTTTTGAACAAAGACTTTATGCATCACTTTAAAAATACGTATAAGCGGTTGCTTGCAAGGCGGCACGGCGCAACGCAGACCCAACCAGAGCCCGACGCCGAAAGCTTGCAGGAGGAAAAAGATGAGAATAGTCAAGTTTAAGGGCGGACTGGGCAACCAGATGTTCCAGTACGCGTTCGGCAAACACATTGCTGAGCTGTTCGGCGACGAAGTTATGTTCGACTGTCAGACAAAGAAGCTTCCCGAAATATGCGAGCTTTCCGCCGACTGCGAACTCATCGATGACAAGCAGGCAAAAATATTCGTTAAGTTTTCAAAATTCAGAAAGGGAAGCCGCACTAAGCGAAAGCTTTTCGCAATGCTCAATTCGGCGTTCAATTCCAAGTACTACTTCGAAAAAACGCGCGAGGAAGTCGACCTGAAAAAGCTGAATAAAAAGCGCTATTTCGACGGCTACTGGCAGTGCTGGAAGTACCTCGATAACCAAAAGGACAACCTTAACAAAGCGTTTTTCCCCAAGGCGGGGCTGAGCGAAAAAGCGCAAAAGGATATAGCGTTCGCATCGCAAAGGGAAACAGTTTGCCTCGGGATACGGCTGGGCGATTATACGGCAAAGCAAAAGCACTATATGGTGTGCGGCGCGGACTATTACCGCAAAGCTATCGAGTACTGTCTGCAACATATGGAAAATCCGCTGTTCTACGTTTTTTCAAACGATATAGAGGGCGCGAAAGAGATAATGAAAGAGTTTGACGGCAGAGCGGACGTAATTTACAGAGAGGACAAGGACGTGCTTGTCAACTACGAAGAAATACGGGTAATGGCGGCGTGCCGTCACGCGATAATACCCAACAGCACGTTCCACTGGTGGGCGGCGTGGCTGAAAGACGAGGGCGACCACGTAATAATCGCGCCCGAAAAATGGTTCGGCGACGGCAAAAAAATAGACATAGTTCCAAGCGGTTGGATAAGGATATAGGAGGAAGTATGAAAAAGGCTTTAATTACGGGCGTTACGGGACAGGACGGTTCGTATCTCGCGGAATTTTTATTGGAAAAGGGGTACGAGGTGCACGGTATGATACGCCGTTCGTCTGTCGATTACAGAGAGCGCATCGCGCATTTGGAGGGCACGAAAAACTTTCATCTGCACTACGGTGATTTGGCGGATTCTATGAGCCTTGTCGCACTGATAGGCAATATCCGTCCCGACGAAATTTACAATCTTGCGGCGCAGAGCCACGTGCAGGTCAGCTTCGACGTGCCCGAGTATACCGCCGACGTCGTTGCGACGGGCGTATTGAGAGTTCTGGAAGCGGTAAGGCTGTGCGGACTTACAAAGCAGTGCAAAATTTATCAGGCTTCCACCTCCGAGCTTTTCGGCAAGGTAGAGGAAGTGCCTCAGCGCGAAACGACGCCCTTTCACCCTTACAGTCCGTACGCGGTTGCCAAACAGTACGGCTACTGGATAGTAAAGGAATACCGCGAAGCGTACGGAATGTTCTGTTGCAGCGGCATACTTTTCAATCACGAGTCGGAAAGACGCGGCGAAACGTTTGTTACGAGAAAGATAACTCTTGCCGCGGCGCGCATTGCGCAGGGCAAGCAGGAAAAGCTGTATCTCGGCAATCTTTCGAGCCTGCGCGACTGGGGCTATGCAAAGGATTACGTCGAGTGTATGTGGCTTATACTTCAAAACAAGACGCCCGAGGACTTCGTAATTGCAACGGGCGTTCAGCACAGCGTAAGGGAATTCTGCACGCTCGCTTTCCGCTATGCAGGTATCGAGCTCGAATTTAAAGGCGAGGGAATGGACGAAAAGGGCATTGACAAAAAGACGGGCAAAGTGCTTGTCGAGGTAAGCCCCGACTTTTACCGCCCGACCGACGTCGTCAATCTTTGGGGCGACCCTACGAAAGCAAAGACGGTACTGGGCTGGAACCCCACGAAGACGAGCTTCGAAGAACTTGTGAAAATAATGGTTGAGCACGATATGAAAAAGGTTGCGGTAGAGCGCGCCGAGGAAAATATCGAATTCAATCTTGCCGAATATCTGGAAAAGGGCATAGTCAAGTAAGTTATGGAAAAGCAAGCAAAGATATACGTTGCCGGTCACAGGGGCATGGTTGGCTCGGCTATTTGCAGAGAGCTGAAAAAGCAGGGCTATAACAACATAATAACAAGAACGCATAAAGAGCTGGATTTATGCCGTCAGGCGGACGTCGAGGAGTTTTTCGAACGTGAAAAGCCCGAGTACGTATTTTTAGCCGCGGCAAAGGTGGGCGGAATAATAGCCAATTCCGAGGCGCTTGCCGACTTTATGTATTACAATATGACGCTCGAAATGAACGTGATTAACGCGGCGTGGAAGAACGGCTGCAAAAAGCTGGAATTTCTCGGCTCGTCGTGCATCTATCCGCGTATGGCGCCCCAGCCGATGACAGAGGACTGTCTTTTGACTTCCGAGCTTGAAAAGACCAACGAGGCGTACGCATTAGCCAAAATTTCGGGCTTGAAGTACTGCGAGTTTTTAAACAGACAGTACGGCACAGACTATATCTCGGTTATGCCCACAAATTTATACGGACCTAACGACAATTACCACCCCACGCACAGCCACGTAGTGCCGGCTCTTATAAGAAGGTTTCACGAGGCGAAGGAGGCGGGCGCGCCCTCGGTAACGTGCTGGGGGGACGGCAGTCCTTTAAGGGAATTTCTGTACGTGGACGACCTTGCAAATCTGAGCGTGTTTTTAATGAATAATTACAGCGGCAACCAGACGGTAAACGCGGGCACTGGCAAGGAAATTACCATAAAACGGCTCACCGAGCTTGTCGCAGAGACGGTGGGATATAACGGCGAAATTTTATGGGATACTTCAAAGCCCAACGGCACGCCCAGAAAGCTTCTGGACGTATCCAAGGCGGCGGCGCTCGGCTGGACTTATAAGACCGAAATTGAAGAGGGACTTAAACTTGCTTATGAGGATTTTCTGAATAATCCCATGCGTGCGGAGAGGTAAAATATGAACATAGTTTTATTATCGGGCGGGTCGGGCAAACGCCTTTGGCCGCTTTCCAACGAAATACGTTCCAAGCAGTTTATAAAAATTTTCGAAAACGGCGGACAGTCGATGGTGGAAAGGGTATATTCGCAGATTAAGAGGGCGGACGCCGCCGCGAATATAACCATAGCGACCTCGAAAACGCAGGTATCGGCAATACACAACCAGCTCGGCGACAGCGTGGGCATTTCCATAGAGCCCTGCCGCAGGGATACGTTCCCCGCAATCGCGCTGGCAACGGCTTTTCTGCACGACGTAAAAAAGATAGACGAAAACGAGGTTCTGGTAGTCTGCCCCGTAGACCCCTACGTTGAAGACGACTACTTTCAGATGCTCAAAAAGCTTGCCGAACACGCGGAGAATTCAAACGCGAACATAACGCTTATGGGCATAGAGCCGACTTTCCCGAGTGAGAAGTACGGTTACATCATACCCGAAAGCGGCGCGGCGGTAAGCAAGGTTAAAACGTTCAAAGAAAAGCCCGATATGAAGACGGCTGAAAAGTACATTGCGCAGGGCGCGCTGTGGAACGGCGGCGTGTTTGCTTACAAAATAAAATACCTTTTGGAAAAGGCAAAGAGTATTCTCGGCACGTGCGACTACGACGAGCTGTTCTCTGGCTATTCCGAGCTTAAAAAGATATCCTTCGACTATGCGGTTGTCGAAAACGAACAGAGCGTGGACGTTCTGCGCTTCAAGGGCGAGTGGAAGGATTTGGGCACGTGGAACACGCTCACCGAGGTTATGGAAAGTCCCGTAATCGGCAGGGGCGTAATGAACGAAACGTGCGAGAACGTGCACATAATCAACGAAACGGGAATGCCGCTTGTTGCAATGGGGCTTAAAAACGTGGTTATATCCGCGTCGCCCGACGGCATTTTAGTGTCGGATAAAGAGCAGTCGAGCTATATAAAACCTTACGTCGACAATATCGAACAGCAGATAATGTTTGCCGAAAAGTCGTGGGGCAGTTACAGAGTGCTCGACGCCGACAACGGCAGTATGACAATCAAGGTCACGCTCAAAGACGGCTGTTCTATGAATTACCACTCGCATAATCTTCGCGACGAGGTATGGGTAGTCGTATCGGGCGAGGGCAAAACGGTCATCGACGGTATGGAACAGGAAGTGTACGCGGGCGACGTCATCACAATGCAGAGGGGTTGCCGCCACACGGTAATTGCAAAAACGCATTTAACGCTTGTCGAAGTTCAGCTCGGAAGCGAAATAAGCGTCGAGGATAAAGTGAAGTATGACCGTTAAAATACAGAGCGAATACGAACGCTGGCTGGAAAACGCCGCCGAGTGCCGCGCACAGCTTGAAAATATGAGCGAACCCGAAATAGAGGACGCGTTCTATAAAAGTCTGGAATTCGGCACGGGTGGCTTGCGCGGAGTACTCGGCGCGGGCACCAACCGCATGAACGTTTACACGGTTGCGGCGGCATCGCAGGGGCTTGCAAACTATATAATCAAAACTTCGCCCGAAAATAAGAGCGTTGCAATAAGCTACGATTCGCGCATAAATTCGGACTTGTTTTCCAAGGTTGCGGCAGGGGTTTTTGCGGCGAACGGAATTAAGGTTTATATCTATCCGCAGTTAATGCCCACGCCCTGTCTGTCATTTGCGGTACGCAGGTTAAAATGCGCCGCGGGCGTTATGGTAACCGCTTCCCACAATCCCGCAAAGTACAACGGATATAAGGTGTACGGAAGCGACGGCTGTCAGATAACCACGGTTGCCGCGGAACTCATTTTAAACGAAATAAACGGCGTCGATATATTCAAGGACGTAAGAAAAACCGACTTTCAATCGGGCATATGCGGGGGGCAAATACAATTTATCCCCGAAAACGTGTACGACGAATTTATCGCAAAGGTAAAGGAACAGTCGGTAGTAAACGGGCAAATCGATAGAAACGTTGCGATAATTTATTCGCCTTTGAACGGCACGGGTTTAAAGCCCGTTACAAGGGTGCTTAAAGAGAGCGGCTTTACAAACGTTACGGTGGTAAAGGAACAGGAACAGCCCGACGGCAATTTTACAACCTGCCCTTACCCCAACCCCGAAATAAAGGAAGCGCTTGCGCTCGGGCTGGAATATGCGAAAAAGTACGATGCAGACATAATGCTCGCAACCGACCCCGACTGCGACAGAGTGGGAATAGCCGTAAAGGACAGGGACGGAGATTTTAAACTTTTAACTGGCAACGAAACCGGGCTGCTTCTTTTAGATTTTATCTGTGCAATGCGTACCGCGCAGGGAAAAATGCCGAAAAATCCAGTAATGGTCAAAACGGTCGTGACAAGCGGTCTGGGCGACAAAATCGCGGCGGACTACGGAGTTAAGACAATCAACGTTTTAACGGGGTTCAAGTTTATAGGCGAGCAGATAGGTCTTTTGGAAAAGCAGGGCAGAGAGAGCGACTATATTTTCGGTTTCGAGGAAAGCTACGGCTATCTAACGGGCGGCTACGTGCGCGACAAGGACGGCGTCGACGGCGCGTTTATGATTTGCGAAATGTTCGCTTATTACAAGACGAACGGCGTTTCGCTTATCGATAAACTTGACGAGCTCTATGCAAAGTACGGCAGGTATGAAAACACTTTGGAGGCATTGCAGTTCGAGGGCGCGGACGGCTTTGAAAAAATGCAGTCGATTATGAACGACTACCGCCGCGCAACCCGGATTGAAGGCAAAGAGATAGTTGAAAAGACCGACTTTTTAGACGGAATAAACGGCTTACCCAAGTCGAACGTTATAAAGTTTGTATTCGGTGACGGAAGCACAATGGTTGTAAGACCGTCGGGTACCGAACCCAAACTCAAAATTTACAGGTCGTTTAAAAGTTCATGAACGAGCCCTTTATATTGAAGCCGTCGGCAAAGGATTATCTGTGGGGCGGCGACCGACTGAACAGGTATTTTAATAAGAATATAGATTTATCGCCGCTTGCCGAAACGTGGGAGTGTTCGACGCACCCCGACGGCGAAAGTTTTGCGTTCGGTAAAAAGCTGAGCGAAGTTTTAAGGGCGCACCCCGAATATATAGGCAGCCGACATTATAACACGAACGGACAGTTGCCCGTGCTTATAAAGTTTATCGACGCGGCGCGGGATTTATCGGTGCAGGTGCACCCCGACGACGAATATGCCAGGCGCGAAGGTCAGCCCGGAAAAAACGAGACGTGGTACGTATTGGAAGCGGACGAGGGTGCGGAAATAGTTTACGGACTGAACAGAGATTTAACAAAGGACGAAATCCGCACTGCCGTGGAAAACGGCACAATCGAAAAGTATCTTTGCAGAGTGCCTGTAAGAAAGGACGACGCGTTTTTTATCAAGGCGGGTACAATTCACGCGATAGGCGCGGGGTGTCTGATTGCCGAAATTCAACAGAATTCCAATCTGACATACAGGCTGTACGACTACGACCGTGTGGACAAAAACGGTAAAAAGCGCGAACTGCACGTGGAAAAGGCTCTGGACGTAGCTTGTCTTAAAGGCGGCAACACGGTCAAGCGCCCGATGCGCGTATTGCGGTACGGTCGGGGCTTCGCGTCGGAAATTCTGTGCAGGTGCAGTTATTTCGAGGTGCACCGCATGCTTGTAAATACGGGAATGACGGAGGATTTACCGACAATTCAGACGTGCGGACTGTCGTTCAACGTGCTTTTGTGCACGCAGGGGAGCGGAGTGCTGGAATACGAAAATAAGGCTCTCGGATTTAAAAAGGGCGACTGCATATTCGTGCCCGCGAATTCGGTTAAAATGGCTATGCGCGGAAATTTCAGAATGCTGAAAGTAAGCGGATAACGGGCTAAAAAAATTAACACTTTTAATTTGATTAACGAACGTTAATAATATATGCAGACTTATATAACATTTAAAATATTTGATTTTGATTATACCCTAATGTATAATTAAAATGTAGAATTTTGTCGATTACATATAGCGAAGATAAAAATATGAAAATTTTATTGATTTGTAACACGTCAGGTTCGATACTGACATTCAGAAGGACTTTAATCTTAAAATTACAGAATGAAGGTCACAAGATTGCCGTCATAGCTTTTGACGACAATAATAAAGATGTAATCGAGGGTATGGGCGTAGAATTTTACGAAGTAAGCGATTCAAACAGAAGTATGAATCCGTTAAGCGTGCTTACTCTCAAAAACAAGTACGTAAAGGTTATTAAAAAAATTCAGCCCGACATTGTCTTTACCTTTATGCTCAAACCCAATATATTCGGGGTGCAGGCGGCTAAAAAAGCGGGCGTAAAGACGGTTTATTCGATGGTGGAAGGCGCTGGCGACGTGTTTATAAACGGCGGTTTTAAGTGGCGGCTTGTCCGTTCGTTTGTATGCGGTATGTACCGCAAGTCGTTCAGATACGTAAAGAAAGTTTTCTTTCTCAATAACGACGATAAAACCGAATTTTTATCGCGCAAGCTGGTTAAGGAAGAGCAGTGTGAAATAATACCCGGCATAGGCGTGGATTTGGAACACTTTGCATATAAGCCGATAAAGAACCGCCGAACGTTTCTTATGATAGCCCGAATGCTCAAAACCAAGGGCGTTACGGAGTACTGCAAGGCGGCGCGGATAGTCAAGCAAAAGTATCCCGACGCGGTGTTCAATTATCTCGGTGCCGAAGGTAATTTAAAGGTATCGGATATACAGGAATATATAGACGACAGCAGTATAAATTATCTGGGCACAACAAAGGACGTAAGACCGTATTTAGAAGATTGTGCCGCAATCATACTGCCTTCTTACAGGGAAGGTATGCCGATGGCGATAATGGAAGCCGAAGCGGTAGGCCGTGCGGTGCTTGCCACCGACGTGCCCGGTTGCCGCGACGCCGTTATCAACGGATACAACGGCTTTTTGGTGTCGCAGGGCGATTACGAAGCGATTGCGGAAAAAATTATCTGGTGTATAGAAAACAGCGAGAATACCGAGGCTTACGGTATAAACAGCAGAAAACTTGCGGAAGAGAAGTTTGACCAGAAAATCGTTAATATGAAGGTATTGGATATAATTCAATGAAAGTTTTGCATGTGTTGAATTCCAATAGATTTTCCGGTGCGGAAAACGTTGTTTGTCAGATAATAGAGATGTTTCGGGGCAGTGATTTCGAAATGGCTTATTGCAGTCCCGAAGGTGAAATAAGACAGGCTCTGAACGAAAGGGATATAGCGTTTTATCCTATGCAGTCCTGTAAGGTAAGCGAAGTTAAAAGGGTTATATCCTATTATAAACCTGACATCGTTCATGCGCACGATATGAAAGCGACTTATATTTGTTCCAAAGCGTGCAAGGATATCAAGCTTATTTCACATATTCATAACAACGCTTTCGATTCCAGAAAAATATCGTTGAAATCAATTGCGTTCTATTTGGCCTCTAAAAAAGCCGACCACATTTTCTGGGTGTCTGAAAACGCCTTGAACGGTTATCGGTTTTATAATGCGGTAAAGAAAAAGAGTAGCGTACTCTATAACGTGATTGACGGCAATAAATTAGTCGAAAAGATGAACACCGACAAAAACGATTACCGCTACGATATAGTTTTCGTGGGTAGATTGACCTATGTGAAAAATCCGCAGAGACTGCTTGACGTTTGTAAGCTTGTATCGGAAGCAAATAAAGACGTTAAAATTGCAATTGTCGGCGACGGCGAGTTGGCGGACGCGGCGAAAGAATACTGTAACACTTTGAATTTATCAGACAACGTGGATTTTCTTGGTTTCCGTGCAAATCCTTTTAAAATCGTTCACGATGCAAAGTGCTTCGTTATGACTTCCCACTGGGAAGGATTACCTATGTGTATTTTAGAGGCTCTGGCTCTCGGCGTTCCCGTTGTAAGTACGCCTGTCGGAGGCATAAAAGAAATAATCAGAAACGGATATAACGGTTATTTAAGCGAAGAAGACAGCGAACTGAGCAACTACATATTGCAAATAATCAGTGATGAAAAGCTGAGAGACAATCTCGGCAAAAACTGCGTGGAGTGCTTTAACGAAATAAACGATACGGGCAAGTATAAGGCTTGTCTGGAAAAATATTACTCGAAAACTATTAAGCAATAGTCAGGGATAGAGAAGTGAAAGTTTTGCATATAATACCCGGTTTCGGAATGGGCGGCGCTGAAACAATGTGTGAGGAATTACTGTATCGGTTGAGAGATACAGGGTGCGAAGTCGTTGCATTAAGTCTTTATTCACAGCAAACGCCCATAACAGAGCGTTTGAAAGAAAACGGAATTCCGCTACTGTTTGCGGATAAGAAAAGCGGATTTGATTTTTCATTGATAAAAAAATTACGGAAGATTATTCTTGAAGTCAAGCCCGATATAATTCATACTCATTTAAACGCTGCTCCGTATGCCGCCGTAGCGGTAAAAAAACTTAATATTCCTATTGTTCATACGGTTCATAATCTTGCGGAAAAAGATTGCAGCAAATTAACGCGGCTATTTTTAAAGCGTTATATTAAGCGTAAAAAAATCCGTTTGGTGGCTTTGAGCGAGGAAATAAAGCAAACTATTTTAAGCTATTATAAAGTTAACAAAGAAGAAGTGCCCTTTGTTTTTAACGGAATTAATTTATCCAAATGCTTTAAGAAAGAAAGTTACGAATTAAATAACGGCGAGTTTTCCATATTGCACGTCGGCAGATTTTTCGAACAGAAAAATCATATCGGACTGGTCACGGCTTTTGCCGAGTTTGTAAAATCGGTTCCGTGTTCGCGGCTGAATTTGGTGGGCGACGGCGAGTTGAAAGCTTCGATAGAAGAATACGTAACTAGCAACGGTTTAAGCGATAAGGTAAAATTTCACGGCACTTTATCGTCGGCATACGAAATTATGGGACGGGCGGATATATTTATATTGCCTTCATTATACGAGGGAGTACCCATAACGTTAATAGAGGCAATGGGTACGGGATTGCCGATAATCGCCTCAAACGTAGGCGGTGTGCCCAGTATGTTACAGGACGAACAGAGCGCTTTACTGATTAATGCGCGGCAGGACGAAATTGTCAATGCTCTGCACAGACTTTACGGCGATAAGAATTTGCGGGAAAATTTAGGCAGGGGTGCGTTAGCTCAATCTCAAAGATTTTCCTCAAAAGAAATGGCGTCGAATTATTTTAATTTTTATGAGAACTTGTTAGGGTAAAAGAAGAATGGCGGTATATTTAGTTAATATTCTGTTATTGCCTTTATACGGCAGAATATTAAAAAACAGCAAAAAATTATCCGTATTGATAATTGCCGTACAACTATTCCTGTTGTTAGCATTCAGGAACGAGAATTTGGGTGTAGACGTAGGCAATTACAAAACGTGTTTTAACGCCTGGAAAGAACTGTCTTTTTCAGAGATTATATCAGGCATTAGATTTCTTTCCAATGCCAAAATTGTTTACGGACTGGAAAGCGGGTACGTTTTACTTAACTGGATAGTAGCTAAAATCGGATTAAACTTTAAAGCTTTAACCGTTATACATGCTATTATCTGTACAAGCTCGTTTGCATATTTTGTTTACAGATATTCTAAAAACACATGGCTCAGCTTTTCAATTATAATCGCTTTCGGTATATATGATTATACTTTTTGCATATTGAGGCAGTCTCTTGCGGTAGCGATACTTTTATTCGCCTTGCCTTGCGTTATGAAAAGAAAG
>CAZRJY010000009.1:0-21747 GCA_964600525.1 uncultured Clostridia bacterium | reverse complement strand
TAATCTGCGGTCTGAACGTTTTCGAAAGGGTGTTCAAGCTTTTGGACGAGCACACCGTAATCGAGATTTTCGTCAAGGACGGCGACGAGGTTAAAAAGGGTCAGCGCATAGCTATGGTATCGGGCGATATCCGAGTGCTGCTTTCGGGCGAGCGCGTTGCCTTGAACTTTTTACAGCGCATGAGCGGCATTGCAACCTACACGCGCAGTGTTGCCGCACTTTTAAAGGGCAGTAAGACCAAGCTTCTGGACACGCGTAAAACAACGCCCAATATGCGCGTTTTCGAAAAGTACGCGGTAAGGTGCGGCGGCGGCAACAACCACCGTTACAATCTTTCCGACGGCGTGCTCTTAAAGGACAACCATATCGGCGCGGCGGGCGGAGTTAAAAAGGCGGTTGAGATGGCGAGGGCGTACGCGCCTTTCGTCCGCAAAATCGAAGTCGAGGTCGAAAACCTTAATATGTGCAAAGAGGCGCTGGACGCGGGCGCCGACATAATAATGCTGGACAATATGTCGGTTGCCGATATGAAAAAAGCGGTAGAAATGATAGGCGGCAGAGCGCTGACCGAGTGCAGCGGCAACGTCACTTTGGAAAATATCGAAAGGGTAAAGGAAACGGGAGTGGACTTCGTTTCGTCGGGTGCGCTCACCCATTCCGCGCCCATACTCGATTTGTCGTTAAAAGAGCTGCGCCCCGAAGAGGAAATATAATGAAGGCTCACGAGAGGCGGGCGGAAATACTGTCGCTTATAGGCAACAGCCAGAACCCCGTCGCGGCTAATTTTTTAAGCGAAAAATATTCGGTGTCGCGGCAGGTCATAGTGCAGGATATCGCAATTTTAAGGGCGCAGGGCTACGGGGTTATATCCACCAACCGCGGCTACGTTCTGGGCTCGGGCTTGCGTGCCGAGCGCGTTTTCAAGTGCCGCCATACCTTGCAGGAGCTTGTCGACGAGAGCGAGATAATTATTTCGCGCGGGGGCAGGGTAGAGGATATAACCGTCAACCACCGCGTATACGGCAAGATTTCGGCAAGGCTGGAACTCACCTCTTTGCGCCACGCCGAGGAGCTTTACCGCTCGCTTGTTTCGGGCGCTTCCAAGCCTTTGATGAGCGTTACCGACGGATACCATTACCACACCGTTTCGGGGGAAAACGAGCAATCACTCGACGAAATCGAGGCGGCTCTCCGCGAAAAAGGCTATCTAATCGAAATATGAAAAATGCGTTCGTTAAGGCATAGTACGGGGGCAATTTAAAAATTCAGCGTAAAAAGCGCGGCGTTTTTGTCAGAAAAAACGCCGCGCTTTCATTTTTGTTTATTTACTTGACAACAAAGGCGGTGAAATGATATATTTTTGGTAATATATTTATAAAATATATTAATCGTAAATTTTGACTTTTTTGGGGAGGTTTAAAATGAAGAAAAAGAAAATTTTAGCAATGCTCCTTGCGTGCTCGATGATTTTCGGCACCGCGTCAATGACTGCCTGCAATTTAATCGGCAGCAACGGCGAGAACGAAGAACAGGGACAGCAGCAGCCGCAGACCGTCGCCGTTACGGGCGTAAGTTTGGACGAAACTACGGTTAATCTGAAAGTGGGTAATCAGAAAAAACTTACCGCTACGGTTGCTCCCTCGGACGCGACTAATAAAAGCGTTACGTGGGCATCGGATAACCCCGACGTTGCTTCGGTTGACGTATACGGCAATATCACGGCGAAAGCCAAGGGCACTGCGGTTATTACCGTAACCACCGTAAGCGGCGGCAAGACGGATAGCTGCACGGTCAACGTTTCGGAAAACGAGCCCGAAAAGGTGAGCGTGAAGAGCGTTAAGCTCAATAAAAATTCGGTAACTCTCAAAGTGGACGGAACCGAAAAACTTACCGTATCGTTTACGCCTGCCAACCCCGACAATAAGAACGTAAGTTGGAGTTCGAATAAGACCAATATTGCGACTGTTTCCACCGACGGACTTATAACCGCGAAGGCGGCGGGCACGGCGACAATTACCGTAACTTCCGAGGACGGCAGCCATACCGATACGTGCACGGTTACGGTCGAGGCGGCAAGCGTTCCCATTCCTACGCCGGTAAAAGTTACGGGCGTAACTTTGAATACTACTTCGGCGACTTTAAAACCCGGCGAAACGGTAACCTTAAAAGAAACGGTTAGTCCCGCCGACGCCGAAAATAAGGCGGTTACGTGGCAATCGGGAAACACGTCGGTTGCAACCGTAAGCAATAACGGCGTGGTAACCGCGGTTGCGGCGGGTCAGGCGACCATAACGGTTAAAACGGTCGACGGCAATTTCAGCAAGACGTGCACCGTTACCGTTGAGCAGCCCTCAGTCAAACCCGTAGACCCCGTGGTCGACAAGAAAATCACCTATTCGTATGCAGGCAATGAGTGCGCCGCGTTCGAGTGGGGAGATGCTAACGCCGCGGGCGCGGACGTGGAATACAAGCTGAGCACCGCAAATACTTACACCAAGCTTTCGGGCAACGATAAACAGTTCCTTATCCGTCAGGTCAACTCGACCACTGCAAGGGTCGACCTCGTCGGTTTGAAGGGCGGCGCGGTTTACGATTTTAAAATAACCACTTCGGGCAAAGAGGTGCTTACCGCCGAGGACGTAACAATTCACTCTTATGACCGCTCGGGCTACGCACACTTTAAAAAGACCGACGGCGTGGGCGCGTACAAGGACGACGGCACTCCCAAGAGCAACGCCGTAATCGTTTACGTAAACGAGGACAATAAAAACACAGTTACGGCAAACGGACAGACGGGCTTGGTCAAAATTCTTCAAAATGCAAGCGCTTCGAAGCCGCTTATCGTGCGTATCGTAGGCACGGTAGGTTCGGCAACCTGGAACGAGCTTACTTACAGCGACGCAAGCAGTGCTTCCAATATAAAAGGTATTAACAACAAGCAACTGCCTACAAGCAGCAATCAACTTACGCAGAAGTATTTATCCGAAAACGGTTACAATACTCTCAACTATACTCCTAACGACCCGTTCTACAATGCAAGAACGCCCGACGCGAACGGCGCAACGTGCACCGTGCTTTCCGGTATAGAAGAAATGAGTAAAGCAATTTACAGCAGCAGTAAAGTCGAATACGACAGCTGTTGGAACAATGTCTCGCTTTCGGGGCGTGAAAACGTGACCGTAGAGGGTATAGGCGAGGACGCGCGCATATTCCAGTGGGGCTTCACCTGGGGCAGCTGTAACTCGATAGAGGTCAGAAATATAAAATTCGACGACTATACCGAGGACGCGTGCTCGTTCGAGAGCGGCGACTTCAATAGCGGTAACGGAAACTACTGGGTGCATCACAACAAGTTCGAACAGGGTAAAAACTATTGGGACGTTTGCCCCGAGCAGGATAAGCACGAGGGTGACGGCGCAACCGACTTCAAGCGCGTGAAGAATATCACGATTGCGTATAACCATTACTACAAAAACCACAAGACCGGTCTTATCGGTTCGGACGACAGCTGTCTTACCGCAAACGTAACATTCCACCACAATTATTACGAGAAAAACTCTTCGCGTATGCCGCTCGGCAGACAGGCGAATATGCATATGTACAACAACTATTACCTCGGTTCGACGGGTACCAATATGTCGCTCCGCGGCAATGCGTTCGCTCTTATCGAAAACTGTTACTTCGAAAACGCAAACGTTCCCATTGAGCTCAAATCGGGCGGCGTTGCCAAGGTTCTAGGCAGTGTGTTCACGGGTAAACAGCCCTCCGCAAACGACAACCTGCACATCGACACGAACGAGAGTAATTTAAAACGCGAATCGCAGGTTACCAACAACAATACGGTTGTAGGCTCGGGCAAGTATTTCGACATAGACACTTCGCTGTTCTATTACGACAGCGCAAACAAAAAGTCGAACGTATCGGTTATGTTTACCGCTCAGCAGACAAAGGAATACGTACCCGAGCTTGCGGGCGTGCAGAAGCGCGGCGGAAATGTAAATCTCGGCGGTGCCGGCGGCTCCGGAAGCGGCACGGGCACGGAAAATCCCAATCCTAATCCCGACCCCGGCGATGAGACGGGAGAGACCCAAACGATAGTAGTTATAGATAATTTCAAAGCGGCAAACGGTTTAAAGACGTATACTTTTGAGCCGAGTGCGGATACGGCTAAATATTTCGACAGCACAAAAATTTATTTATATACCACTTCCGACGATAAGAATTTTAACTGTACGGATACATACGTTAAAGTACAGGCTGCCAACAAGATAAAGTTTGTAACTACAAGTCAGGTACCCGCGGGGGCAAAAATCGTTCTGACAATGGACAGCACTAACCAGGCTACTGCCGTTATGGTTAACGACGCCGGCGTTAACGTTGTTAACGGCACGGTAACCTTCGATTTGGCAAGCGGAACGGAATATATTCTGGGAAGAGCAGGAGGGGAAACCCGAATTGCTTCTATCTCGATAATAATACCTGCTTAACAAAAACAACTAAGGGGAAAGCGGTTGCTTTCCCCCTTTTTGGTATGATAGAATAATTTATATGAAAATCACGGATATTTTAAACGGAAAAAAGGCGGTGCTCTCGTTCGAGGTGTTTCCGCCCAAAACGAGCGATAAGTTCGAATCTGTGCAGGCGGCAGTCGATAAAATAGCCGCTCTTTCGCCCGACTTTATGAGCGTAACCTACGGCGCGGGCGGCGGTACAAGCGACTATACCGTTGCCGTAACCAAGCATATCAAGGAAAAATTCGGGGTAACCGCGCTTGCGCACCTTTCCTGCATATCGTCAAATAAAGACGAGGTCAAGGAAAAGCTTGCGCGCTTAAAGGCGGAGGGTATCGAAAATATTCTTGCCTTGCGCGGCGATTTGCCCGAAGGGTTTTCGGGTAATCTCGACTACAAATACGCAAGCGAGCTGATTGCCGAAATCAAGGCGGAGGGCGGCTTCTGCGTGGGCGGCGCGTGCTATCCCGAGGGACACCCCGAATCGCCGACGTTATTTTCGGACATAGAAAACTTAAAGAAAAAGGTCGACGCGGGTTGTGACTTTCTTACCACGCAGATGTTTTTCGATAACGACGTCTATTACAGCTTTCTTTCAAAGGTCAGGGAGGCGGGCGTGTACGTGCCCGTTATCGCAGGCGTTATGCCCGTTACAAACGCCAAGCAGATTAAGCGCATAATTTCGCTTTCGGGCGGCTCTCTGCCCACGCGCTTCAAACGCATTCTCGACAGGTTCGGCGACAATCCCGAGGCTATGACGCAGGCTGGAATTATTTACGCGTGCGAGCAAATCATCGATTTGTACGCAAACGGCGTGCGCGCGGTGCACGTGTATTCTATGAACAAGCCGCAGGTTGCCGCGGAAATCAAGAAAAATCTGAGCAGTATCATATGATTAAAACCGTACGCGGAAAACTTGAAAAGCTCAACGTTTCGGAAACGCTGAGATATCTGGGCTACTCAAAAACCGCAGTACCCGAAGAGCAGGTTGAAAGCCTTGTTTTATCCTGCGCGGACGAGGTCGTTAAAGCTCAGGATTTGCGCGCGTGCTACTCTATTTTCGATATTTCAACGCAGGGCGAAAAGCTTAATCTGGGCTTTGCGGAGGTTGAGAGCCATTCGCTTGCGATTAATCTTGAAGGGTGCAAAAAAATCGTGCTGTTTGCTTGCACTGCCGGCGCGGGGATAGACAGACTGATTGCCAAATATTCGCGCATATCGCCAGCGAAAGCGGCGGTAATTCAGGCGGCAGGCGCGGCGCTTGTCGAGGACTGGTGCGATGAGCTGTGCGCCCTTTTCAAGCGCGGGTACGGCGATACGAAGCCGCGCTTTTCGTGCGGGTACGGCGACCTGCCTTTGACCCTTCAACGCGACATATTCGCCGCCCTTTCGGTCACTAAGCAGATAGGCGTAACCCTTTCGGACGATTGTTTTATGACCCCTACGAAGTCGGTTACGGCAATAGTGGGGATTAGGTAAGAACTATGACTATACTTGAAAAATTAAAGCGCGGACGCATAATTTTAGACGGCGCCACGGGCACGCAACTGCAAGCGCTCGGACTGCCGCTCGGCGTTCTGCCCGAGGAGTGGAATATATCGCACAGCGCCGAGGTCACGGCAATTCACCGCGCCTATTTTCAGGCGGGCAGCGACGTTGTCTATACCAATACTTTCGGCGCCAATTCTTTAAAGTTCGGCGACAGACTGGAAGAGATTATACGCGCCGCGGTAACCAACGCAGACAATGCGCGCAAGGGGTTTAAGGACAAGTATATTGCCCTCGATATAGGCTCGTGCGGAAAGCTGTTAAAGCCGCTCGGCGGACTTGATTTCGAGGACGCGGTGGAAATTTTCAGGCGCACGGTTAAGACGGGCGCGGAAGCTGGCGCGGACTTGATTTTCATCGAAACAATGAACGATATTTACGAGCTCAAAGCCGCGGTTGTGGCGGCAAAGGAAGCGTGCTCTCTGCCCGTGTTTGTTTCGGCGGTTTTCGGCAGTGATAACAAAATGATGACTGGCACCTCGCCCGAAGCGTTCGTTGCGCTTGCCGAGGGGCTGGGAGTGGACGCTCTGGGCATAAACTGTTCGCTTGCTCCCGCGGAAATGGCGGAGGTTGTCGGGCGCATTTTAAAGGTTTCGTCAACGCCCGTAATCGTAAAACCCAACGCGGGACTGCCGCAGGAGAGCGGCGGAAAGACGGTGTATTCGCTGAGCGCGGCGGACTTTGCAAAACAGATGAAACCGCTTGTCGAGGCGGGCGCAAGGGTTGTGGGCGGCTGTTGCGGAACCACTCCCGAATATATTAAAGAGCTGGTTAAAATAACTGAAAATATTCCGGTAAAGCCCGTGGAAAGCAAGGGGCTTACGGTTGTTTCGTCGTACACGCAGGCGCGTTATTTCGGGCATATTCCCGTACTAATCGGCGAAAGAATAAACCCTACGGGCAAAAAACGGTTAAAGCAGGCGCTTAAAGAAAACGATATTGCGTACGTTTTAAGCGAGGCGGTTTCGCAGGCAGAAAAGGGCGCGCACGTTTTAGACGTAAACGTCGGGCTACCCGAAATAAACGAGCCCGAAATGCTTGAAAAGTGCGTTGCCGAAATTCAGGCGGTAACCGATTTGCCCTTGCAGATAGATACGTCCGACCCCTTGGCAATGGCTAAGGCAATGCGCATATACAACGGCGTGCCGCTGGTCAATTCGGTAAACGGCAAGCGCGAAAGTATGGACGCCGTTTTTCCGCTCGTCAAGAAGTACGGCGGCGTGGTTATCTGTCTTACCCTGGACGAAAACGGCATACCCGATACGGCGGACGGACGGATAAAAATAGCCGAAAAAATAATTAAATATGCCGATAGTTGCGGCATATTACGGGGGCAATTGATATTCGATACCCTTGCAATGGCTGTTTCGGCGGCTCCGAACGCGGCAAACGCGGCGCTTAGCGCACTCGACTATATAAGGCACAATTTAGGCTGCAATACCTCTTTGGGCGTTTCGAATATTTCGTTCGGACTGCCTCAGCGCGACTTTATCAATTCGACGTTTTTCGCCATGGCGCTCGGGCGCGGACTGTCGGCGGCAATCTATAACCCCAACTCGCAGGAAATGATTAAAACCTACAATTCTTATCTTGCGTTAAGCGGTCTTGATAAAAACTGCGCAAACTATATAGAGTACGCTTCGTCCGTGAGTGCGGGCGAAATAACCGTAACCGCAGTTCAGGGCGCAAACAGGAATGAAACGGGCGATTTGAAATACTATATTTTAAAGGGGCTTAAAACCGAGGCGGCGGCTTGCGCCAAAAAGTTTCTGGAAACGGAAGCGCCTTTGGAAGTTATAAACAGGTACGTAATCCCCGCGCTGGACGAGGCTGGCAAGGGCTTTGAAAACAAGACGGTATTTTTGCCGCAGTTGCTTATGAGCGCCGAGGCGGCGAGCGCTGCTTTTAGCGAGATAAAGGCAAAGCTCGGACCTTCGGACAACGCCAAAAAGATTAAAATCGTACTTGCGACCGTAAAGGGCGACATACACGACATAGGCAAAAATATCGTGGCTACGCTGCTTGAAAATTACGGCTTTACCGTTTACGATTTGGGGCGCGACGTGCCGCCCGAAACAATTGTGAAAGCGGCAAGGGAAAGGGGCGCGCAGCTTGTAGGTTTAAGCGCTTTGATGACGACTACGGTCGTTTCTATGAAAGAGACGATAGAACTTTTAAAAGATGAGCTGCCCTCGGTTAAAATCTGCGTGGGCGGCGCGGTGCTCAATGCCGGGTACGCCGAAAAAATCGGCGCGGACAAGTACTGCAAGGACGCTATGGCTACCGTACGGTACGCCGAAGAGCTTGAAAGTGGAGTTAAATATGAGTAAGCCGAGAGTGGTGTTCCCCTTTACCGAAGCGGGGCTGGGACACATAATGCCTATGAACAGCATTGCCGACGAATTCGAGAGGCTGTATTCGGACAAGGTCGAGATTGTGCGCTCGGAGTTTTTTACCGAAACGGGCGACAAGCTTCTTACCGAATACGAACAGAAGCTGTCCGAGGACGTGCGCAGGTTTAACAAATCCCCTGCGTTCGGGTTTTACGCAACCTTCAATATGGATTTCTGGGGCACGAAAATTTCGTCCTGGGGCGCGGTAAAATATATCGGCAAGGGCGCGGACAAAATCGGAATAGAGCATATGACGGCTCTTAAACCCGACCTTGTCGTAAGCACTCACTGGGCAACCAATTATTACGCGATGAAGATGGAAAACAGACCGCTTACCGCAATGTACTGTCCCGACGCCAAAATCAACACGCTTTTCAGGTACCCTTGCGACCTCGTCATGGTGTCTATGCCCACGGGCTATAACCGCGCGCTTAAAATGCACAGACGGCGGTTCAATTCTCTCAATTTAAAGCAGGTGCCCTTTCTTATCAGGAAGGAAGCGTTCGATATCGTGCCCGACAAGCGCGCTCTCAGAATAAACGCGGAGCTTGACCCCGATAAGTTTACGGTGTTTGTGGCGGACGGCGGCTTCGGCGTCGGCAAGGCGGAAAAGACGTGCGCGGAACTTCTTAAACGCGATTTGCCCATAAATTTAATAGCTGTCTGCGGCAAAAACAAAGAGCTGTACAAGCGGCTTTCTGCGATGAAATCCAAGGGGAACACTGTTTTCAAGCCGCTCGGACTTGTAAGCGACATTTTAAGCCTGATTGCGTGCGCGGACATCTGTTGCGGCAAGAGCGGCGCAAGTTTAATGGCGGAGCCGTGCTTTTTCGGAGTTCCGCAGCTTATAACCCACTACGCAAACGACATCGAGCGCTGGATAGGCAAGTACTATATCAACACTGTCGGCAGTGCGATAAAGCAGTTTAATATTAAAAAGGCCTGCGACTTAATCGAAAAATTCGTAGCCTACCCCGCGCTGTTACAGCCGTACAGGCAGGCGGCGCAGTCAGTTCACGATAATTACGGCGCCGAAAAGTGCGCGCGCTACATTTTCGACTTGTTGTGTACAAGGTTCCCAGAACTTAAAGAGGTTCACGAATAACATAAAAGCCCCCGCTTCGGCGGGGGCATAAATTTTAATTATAAATAATAGGCTATTTAAGTAAAAAGTTTTCGGGGTGAACTATGCTTAAATTTGCCGACGTGCCCAAAGAGCGGGCGTTGCAACTTTTAAAATCGGACGCAGGCGGACTTTCCGCCGACGAGGTAGCCGCGCGCCAACAGAAATTCGGCAAAAACGAGTTAAAAAAGGGCAAGCGCACGTCGGTTATCGGGCTGTTTTTCGGGCAGTTCGGCGACGTTATGACAATACTTTTAATTGCCGCGGCGTGCATTTCGGCGGTAATCGCCGCGTTTTCGGGCGAAAAGAGCGACCTTGCCGATACGGCGATTATTGCGGTCATAATTCTTCTGAACGCGGTTGTGGGCACAATTCAGCAATACCGCGCGGACAAGGCGATAGAGGGGCTGAAAAAGCTGAACACGACCACGGCGCGGGTGCGGCGCGACGGAGAGGTTAAAGAGGTGGACGCAACCGAGCTCACCGTCGGCGACGTGGTGCTATTGGAAGAGGGCGACGTGGTGCCGGCGGATATGCGCCTTTTGCAGGCGACGGAACTGCGGTGCGACGAGTCGGCGCTCACGGGCGAGA
Source organism: uncultured Clostridia bacterium (assembly GCA_964600525.1). Taxonomy (GTDB): domain Bacteria; phylum Bacillota; class Clostridia; order Christensenellales; family Borkfalkiaceae; genus Coproplasma. The sequence continues at coordinate 11,581 of CAZRJY010000009.1, read as the reverse complement.
GCCTGAGCGTTGAAAAGCGCGACACGGTTATAGTCGGCAAAAACGTAACTCAGTCCAATGCGTGCAACCTTTTGTTTTCGTCCACGTTCGTCGTGCGCGGCAGCGGCGAGGGTGTCGTCACCGCAGTGGGTACGGACACCGAAATCGGCGGAATTGCCGAGATGCTCGAAAGCGTTCAGAAGGGACAAAGTCCGCTTGAAAAGAGCCTGAACAAGCTGGGCAAAATTATATCCGCGTTCGTAATGGTGGTGGCGGCGATTGTGTTCGCCGTAGGAATGTTTGCAAAAGGCACGGGGCTTTTAAAGAACTTTATGACCGCCGTAGCGGTGGCGGTTGCGGCAATACCCGAAGGTTTGCCTGCCGTTGTTTCGGTAATTATGGCTATGGGCGTTCAGCGTATGAGCCGTAAAAACGTGGTTATCCGCAAGATGAAATGCGTCGAAACGCTGGGCGGCTGTACCTGCATCTGTTCGGACAAAACAGGCACTTTAACTCAAAACAAAATGAAGGTCGTACGCGTGTCCGATACCGCAAAAAACCGTTCGTTAGAGGATAGTACGGGGGTAAATGCGCTTTTGCTTGCCTGTATGTCCGTCTGTACCAGAGTAAAAGGCGGTCGCGGCAACTACATAGGCGACCCTACGGAAGTGGCGATTAAAGCGTATGCCGAGGAAAACGGCTGGATTGAGGATTACTCGGTTACGGGTGAAATTCCGTTCACGTCCGAACGCAAGCTTATGTCCGTGAAAGCGGAAACTTTAAAGGGTACGGGCATATACGTAAAGGGCGCGCCAGAAGAAGTTTTAAAGCGGTGCACGCATATTTTAACCGAAGGCGGCGCACGGGCAATTACTTCCGAAGACCTGCATAAAGCCGAAGCCGAGTGCTCAGAAATGGCTGCGGAAGCGCTGCGCGTTCTGGCGTTCGCGTACAAGGACGGCGGCAATTTGAGCGAGGATAACCTTACGTTTATCGGACTGTGCGGAATGATGGACGACTTGAAAGAGGGCGTCACGGAAGCCGTTTCGCAGTGCCGCGAGGCGGGAATAACTACCGTAATGATAACGGGCGACAGCCCTGCAACCGCGCTTGCAATCGCAAAAAAGGCGGGCATAACCCGAAGCGCGGACGAGGTCTTTACGGGTGAACAGCTTGATAAAATGACCAAGCCGCAGCTTATAGAGGCGGTTAAAAAGGGCAGAGTGTTCGCGCGCGTTTCGCCCAAACATAAAAACATTATAGTAAAAATCAAGCAGTCGCAAGGCGAAGTGGTAGCTATGACGGGCGACGGAGTTAACGACGCTCCGCCCGTAAAGAGCGCGGATATAGGAATAGTAATGGGCAAGAGCGGCACGGAAGTTACCAAAAGCGTTGCGGATATGGTAATCGCCGACGACAATTTTACAACCATTGTTTCCGCCGTACGCGAGGGCAGGCGCATATCGTCCAATATCAAAAAGACAATACAGTTTTTCCTTTCAACCAACCTTGCCGAAGTGCTGGCAATTATCGCGGTAACGTTCGCGTTTGTCGGTTTCAACTTTTTGCCGTCGACGCAGCTACTTTGGATAAACCTTATAACCGACAGCTTCCCCGTGCTTGCTCTCGGCGTTGAAAAGGGACTGGGCGACGATATGAAGCACAAGCCGCAGCGAGCGGAGGAGGCGCTGTTTTCGCAGTCGTCTTTGCTGTCAGTTTTAATTTCGGCGCTGTATATTACGGGGGTAACCGTGGGAATGTTCACTTTTACGCTTATAAAATACGGCAACGAACAGGCGGTTACGGTAGCGTTTTTAACCCTTTCTTTCTTAGAACTTTTCCACGCGTTCAACGTGCGCTCGGGCAACGGCTCTGCGTTTAAGGGCATCTTTTCTAACAAGGTTTTGCTTTTGACCGTCGCGTTGGGTATAGGCGTAAATCTGGCGCTGTGTTTCTCGCCGCTCGCGCCGGCGTTCGACATCGCAACCCTTCCCGCGCACCTTTGGGGGCTTGTGTTCGGAGCGTCGCTTTCGGTAATAGTGTTCGGCGAAATATATAAGCTGATTGCAAAACTCGTTTATAAAAAGAGTGAAAAAGCGGGCGGCAGGCGTACGTTTAAGCGCCGCAAAACGGCTTAATAAATTTTCTTTAAATTGCGCTTGACAACTCGGGCGCAATTATTTTATACTAATGGTAACAAGTGTTACCAATCAAGGGTTGAATATGTCGGCTACGAAAAAAATTACGAAAGAAAACATAATATCGGCCGCGCTGGAAATTATAAAGACAAGCGGAATGTCGGCGCTTAACGCGCGTGCGCTTGCAGGCGGACTGGGCTGTTCGACGCGCCCTTTATATCTGACTTTCGGCGGTATGGGCGGCGTAAGGACGGCGGCGATTGAAAGAATAAACGAAATTTATCAGGGATATATCAAACGCGAGATAGAGAGCGGTCAATACCCCGTGTACAAGGCGTACGGAATGGGGTACGTTAAGTTTGCGCGCGGCGAGAGCGAGTTTTTCAAATTTCTTTTTATGCGCGACAGAACGCGCGAACAGACGGCTGAGGACAACATAGACGAAATAGTTTCGGTTATTGTCAAAGTCACGGGGCTGGATAGAGAGCGCGCGAAATTATTTCATCTGGAAAACTGGATATTCGTGCACGGCATAGCGGTAATGCTTGCCACGGCGTATATCGACTTTGACGAGGAACTGATAAGTAAAATGCTGACGGATATGTTCGAAGGGTTAAAAACGAGGTTCGGGAGAGAATAAAGATGTTTGCGGTAAAGTGTGAAAATCTGACTAAAAAATATAAGGGCGTGACTGCGCTCGCTGACTGCTCGCTTGCGGTGGACGAGGGCGGACTGTTCGGGCTTCTGGGCGTGAACGGTGCGGGCAAGACGACTTTAATTAAAATTTTGTGCGGACTTACGGCGCCGACGGACGGCGAGGCGTACGTGTTCGGCAAAAGCGTTAAAACCGAAATGACGGAAATTAAAAAACTTGTCGACGTATCACCGCAGGAAACTTCGGTTGCGGGCAAACTTTCGGTCAAGGAAAATCTTGAATTTTTCGCGGAAATTTATTATAAAGACAAGATTGAAAGAGAAAATGCGGTGCAAAGCGTTATCGAGACCTTTTCGCTGGGCGAAGTGCTCAATCGTAGGGCGGGCAAGCTTTCGGGCGGCTGGCAAAGGCGGCTTTCCATTGCCGCCGCGCTAATTTCCAATCCCAAAGTTCTGTTTTTGGACGAGCCTACGCTCGGGCTCGACGTGCTTGCGCGGCGCGAGCTGTGGAAAGTAATCGAAAAAATCAAGGGCAAAACCACGATAATTTTGACGTCGCACTATCTCGAAGAAATCGAAGCTCTGTGCGATAAGGTGGCGGTTTTGGCAAACGGCAAGGTCAAAGCTGTCGGCACGGTGGAAGAGATTAAAAGCGTCGGCGGAACGGATAGCTTCGAGGAGGCGTTCGTCCGCATCGTTACGGAGGCGGACTTATGAGAATGACCAACGCGTTTATAAAACGCAATTTTCTGGAAATGCTGCGCGACCCTTTAAGCTACGTTTTCAGCATAGGCTTTCCCGTCGTAATGATTGTGCTGTTTAACGTTATCGGCAAGTACGTCGACGGCGCGGACGGAATGTTCGGTGCGAAAACGCTGGTCCCCGGTATTATTATGTTTGCGTTCACGTTCGTTATGATGCTGTCCAGCCTGTTGGTTTCGAAAGACAGAGCGTCGGCGTTTGTTATCCGCCTTTATACCTCGCCCATGAAAACGGCCGACTTCGTGCTTGGGTACACAGTACCGTTTTTCGTGGTGGGCATAGCGCAGGAGGTTGCGTGCCTGGCTTTCGGCGGACTGATTACTTTGATTACTGGCGGCAGCTTTTTCTCGTTCGGCGCGGCGCTTCTTTTAATGCTGGAAATGTTGCCGATGCTGTTAATCTGTATTTTTCTCGGAGTGTTCTTCGGCAGTGTTCTCAATGAAAAAGCCGCGCCCGGGATTTCGTCGGTGTTTATTTCGGCGGCGGGCATTTTAGGCGGTGCGTGGATGCCGCTCGACACTATGGGCGGATTCGAAACCTTTTGCAGATTTTTACCTTTCTATCCATCGGTGTATATCGGCAGAGTAATAACGGGGGCTTTGCATTCGCTACCCGACACGGGAGTGTACAGGTTCGACAGCGTTGCGGCGCTGGGCATTATCCCGGTTGCGGTGTTTTTAGTCGCTTTCGCGGCGCTTGCGCTGGTTGCTTTTAAAAGTAATATGAAAAGCGACAAAAAGTAAAAAAATGCCGTTAGTTGCGGCATATTACGGGGGCAATTAGTAAAATAAGGCGGCGAGGCATATGCCTCGCCGCCGTTTATTCGTCGTTTTTGTGAGCGGCAATGCGCTCTTCGGCTTCCCTGAAATATCTGTCGTAAGCCTTTTTGCAGTACTTTTCGTGACCGTTCTTTTCGTTCGGGTCGCCGTCCTTAAAGCTGTAAGCGCCGTTTACGCGCCAGCCGTTAAGAAGTCCTATCTTAATGCAGTCTTTGGGGCAGTGGAATGAGCACCGCGCGCAGATATAGCAATTTCCGCCGAACTTCGGCTTGCCGTTTTTCATTTTAATATTGCCTGCGGGGCAGTTCTTTGCGCACAGTCCGCAGCTTACGCAGTCCTTTGTAGCTTTATAGCCTACGCCGATAATGTGCGCGCCCCAGTGTTCGCAGCGCAAAATCCACGCTAAAAAATGTCCGAACGGCATCTTTTTTTCGCGCCGCTCAACGCCGCTTATAATGTCGGCGCAGTCTATGGGGATAAGCTTTTTCGCCGTTTCCCACATTCTGTACGCCGCGTGGTCGGTGTGGCGGAAAATCATATTGTACGGCATAACGTACTGATATTCGTTGGCGACTTCAAATCCGCGCTTTTTTAAAATGCCGATAAGTTTCAAAGAGGAAACGCGGCTCATCTTGACGGGCTCGCCCGACGATTTTAAAATGAACGCTCTTATCTTTTTGTCCTTGCGGCTCTTTTTGGGGAGTGACTTTGCGAACTTTAAAACAATCTGCGGCGCGTTGAACGAGTGAATGGGATATCCGAAGCCCACAAGGTCGAACTCGGATAAATCGACCTTTTCTTTAAGCGGCAGTTCGTAAAGAGTGCAGTCGTTGCCGCTTTCGGCAAAGCATTCCTGATATTTTTGGGCGACCATTCGCGTGTTGCCCGTGCCCGAAAAATAAAATATAGCTATTTTCATTACTTTTTCAGTTTGTCGGCGTGCGCCTTGAAATCCTTGTCAAAGTAGTAAACGTAGTCTTCGTCTTTTGCGTGGCTGTCATACCAGATACGCGCAAAAATTCGGTCGGTCTTGGAAAGTCTGTCAAAATCCCATTTCCAGTCGGTATACAGCGGATTGAGCCAGTGCCCTGCGCGCAAGACTGTGTACGTGTCGGCGGTAAACTTTTCGCCGTCGCCCGTTTCCCAGTCCATTTTCTTGTATAAATCGCCGTCGAAGCTGTCGGCGGTTAAGCACTTGCCGCCGTGCGCCGCCGCAACCGAAATAAGGTCGTCCGCCGTGATTTGCTCGTCGGATTTGTCGATGTCGTAGCCGTAAGCTTCGACATTCTCCTCGCGCGTCATAGGCACGGGGTCGGGAATTTCAACGGGCAGAGTGACGTCTTTCCACGTCAGGGATTTGCGCGACTTGAACACGTCCGAACCGCCGAAGTATGCGATAGCTCTCGCTTCGTCGCCTTTTTTAATCCAGTGCGAGGGGGAATTGTCGTCATTTAAAAGGCGCTTGAACAGGAAGGCGGAAATCAAAGGGCGGGGCACAAACTTGCCCATTGTGTAAATTTTGTTTCTGCGCTTCATTTCCTGCCAGAAGTCGGTGCAGCTCTGACCGCGGAAGTGGAAGTAATTTTCCAGCTCGTCGCTGTCGTAGTACCACATACCGTGGAAGTTGCGCGTGGCGTTGTACCACGGCTTAAAGAAGTTTTTAAAGCTGCCTCCTATAATTTTAAAGCCCTCGTCATACGTGCCGTAGCCGTACGTGCGGCAGTTTTTGCCGCCGCCTATGTTATAGACCTTTTTCCAGAATTTTTCGGGAAGGGTTTTATCGGAGTAAGTCTTTACAATATTGAGTAAAAGTCTGCCGCTGTCGCGAACGGACGCCCATTCCAAAGGCGCGTCGACGGGGGTATGGAACATAAGACCGTCGTGCACGTTGTCCTTGAAAATGTTGTAGTGCAGCATTGCCGTCTGCCTGAGCACAACCCAGCACTTAACGTCCGATTGAAGCACTGCGTACTCGCCGAGTATTTTGGTTGCGCTGTACAGCTCGAATGGACCCGACACAAGCGGTTCGCCCACTCTGCCGTACTTGTGCTCGCCGCAGCGGTTGCCGTACACCGCAACGGAGGAGATGTGTACCAAGACGGGCTGGTTGTCCTTGATTTCCTCAATCGCCGCAAGCAGGTTTTTAACGCCCGTAACGTTACAGGCTATCGCGCTTTTGGGATTGCTGTCCGACTTGGGCGGTATAACCGCGCAGATATTGAACACCATATCGCAGTCTTTTACAAGCTCGCGGCAGGCGTTTGCGTCGTCCAGACCGCCGTAAACGACCTCGATTTTATGCGAAATCGCCTCGTTGTGTTTGATTATTTTTTTTGCCTTTTTCTTGCTTCGGCAAAGAATTTTGATTTTATCCGCGGCTGCCGGCGACATGTTGAGCTGCCACAAAAAGTAACCGCCCATATTGCCGGTCGTGCCGGTTATTGCAATAGTCATTTTATATTCTCCTTAGTAAAGGCGGACAACTTTTAAAAATTGCCGACCGCAATAAGTATATCATGTTTTATTATATAAATCAAACATATTTTACAGAACAAAAAAGCCCCCGCGGCATTCGCCGCGGGGGAGGCGTTTCGCCTCTGCTAAATCATATAATTACGTTGCCCGAAAATCGCCGTGCCGAGGCGTATCATATTGCTTCCGCACTCTATACAAAGCTTATAGTCACCGCTCATACCCATCGAAAGGTATTCGATATCTTTATCGCGCGCTTTAAGCTCGTCGAACTTTGCACGCATCAGCCGCGCCAGCCTTTCGAGTTCATTAACGTCGTCCGTGTCGGGCAGCATTGCCATCAGCCCCTTTATTTTAAGCGCGGACATCGCTTTAATTTTGGCGTAAGCTTCGTTTGCTTCGGATAAATCGAAACCCGATTTCGTCTCCTCGTTGCCTATGTTTATCTGAATTAAAACGTTGGAAACAACGCCTGCTTTTTCGCCGCGCTTAGAAAGCTCGTTTGCCAAATCGAAGCGGTCGAGAGAGTGGTAGAGGTCGACTTTGCCTATTAAATACTTGACCTTGTTGGTCTGCAAGTGCCCTATAAAATGGCGCGCGGGCCCACCCGTTATCAAGTCGTATTTTTCCTTAAATTCCTGCACGTGATTGTCGCCTATATCGCGTAGACCCCCACATATGGCGCGGTTAATGGCGTCGGGCGACTGTAATTTAACCGCTCCGACAAGCGTAACCTTTTCACCGAAAGGGTTGGTTTCTGGCAGACTTTTTAAGAGTGCTTTGACGTTTTCTTCAATCATATACGCTCTGCAATGAGGTCGGACATCTTACTGCCCGCAACCTTGGTTTTGCCTTCTTCCATAATGTCTGCGGTGCGGAAGCCTTGGTCGAGTACCTTTTTAACCGCGTTCTCGATTGCCGCGCATTCGTCAGTTAAGCCGAAGCTGTCGCGCAGCATCATTGCCGCCGCTAAAATGGTGGCAACGGGGTTGGCAATATCTTTGCCCGCAATGTCGGGCGCCGAGCCGTGAATGGGCTCGTAAAGACCGCGCGTGCCGTCGCCGAGAGAGGAGGACGCGAGCATACCGATAGAGCCCGTGACCTGCGCCGCCTCGTCGGAGAGAATGTCACCGAAAATATTCGAGGTTACCACAACGTCGAACTGTGCGGGGTTTTTTACAATCTGCATTGCGGTGTTGTCGACAAGCATATCCTCTACCGTTATATCGGGGTAGTGCTTTTCCGCGTAAGCGTGCACCGTTCTGCGCCAAAGTCTGCTGCTTTCCAAAACGTTAGCCTTGTCAACCGAGATGAGCTTTTTACTGCGCTTTCTTGCAAGTTCGCACGCAATGCGCGCAATGCGCTCTATTTCCTTAACCGAATATTTTTCGGTATCCCACGCGTATTCGCCGTTTTCGGGGTCTGCGCCCTTGCCGCGCTCGCCGAAATATATGCCGCCCGTAAGCTCGCGCACGATAATTATTTCTATGCCGTCCTTAACAAGCCCGTGCTTTAACGGGGAAGCGTTTGCAAGGCTGGACCACAGCTTTGCGGGGCGGATATTCGAGTACAGCCCCATAGCCTTTCTTATGCCCAAAAGCCCTTTTTCGGGGCGCACGTCCACGGGAAGGTTGTCCCACTTGTAGCCGCCCACTGCGCCCAAGAGCACGCTGTCGCTTTCCATACACGCTTTAACCGTGTCTTCGGGAAGAGGAACGCCGCATTTATCTATCGCGCAGCCGCCTATAAGACGGTGGTCGAAATTGAATGTGTGATTGTACTTTTTGCCTATTGCGTTTAAAACCTTAATAGCTCCCGCACATATTTCGGGACCTATTCCGTCGCCGTCGAGCACCACTATATTGTAGTTCATATTTTTACCTCAAAATTACGTTCGTTGCCGCATATTACGGGGGCAATTGCTCAATTTTTAGCCAAATGTGCCAATAATCCGCCGTCGTTTATGATTTCCTGAATGAACGGAGGAAAGGGCTCGGCGGCAAACTTTTCGCCTGTTGTCAGGTTATAAATCGTGCCCGAGGAAAGGTCGGCTTTAACCTTGTCGCCCGCGCTTATCGCCTTAACCGCCGCGGGACATTCCAGAATGGGCAGTCCTATATTTATGGAGTTGCGGTAAAAAATACGCGCAAACGAGTTGGCGATAACAAGGCTTACGCCGCTCGCTTTTATTGCAAGCGGAGCGTGCTCGCGCGAGGAGCCGCACCCGAAATTGTCGCCCGCAACTATAACGTCGCCCGCGCTCACTTTATTCACGAAGTCGGGGTCGATATCTTCCATACAGTGCGAGGCGAGCGCCTTTTCCGAGCTGTCGTTTAAATATCTTGCAGGGATAATAACGTCCGTGTCGACGTCGTTGCCGTATTTGAAAACTTTGCCTTCTATGTTCATAACAAAACTCCTTTAAAGCTTGTCCGGGGTTATAAGTTTGCCTGCAACCGCGCTTGCCGCCGCAACGTAAGGCGAGGCAAGGTAAACCTCGCTTTTAACGTGACCCATGCGCCCTACGAAGTTGCGGTTGGTAGTGGAAACGCACCGCTCGCCCTCGGCCAAAATGCCCATGTATCCGCCGAGGCAGGGTCCGCAGGTGGGAGTGGAAATAATCGCGCCCGCGTCGAGGAAAATATTGACAAGCCCCTCGTCGACGCACTGTCTGTAAACGGACTGCGTTGCAGGTATTACGATTGTGCGCACGTTTTGGTTGACCTTTCTGCCCTTTAAAATTTCCGCCGCCGCGCGCATGTCCGAAATTCTGCCGTTGGTGCAACTGCCTATGACAACCTGGTCGATTGTTATTTCGTCCCAGTCGGTCTTGGCGTTTTCGGGAAGGTGCGGGAAGGAAACGGTGGGCTTTAAGGCGGATAAATCGATTTTGTAAACCGCGTCGTATTCCGCGTCGGGGTCGGCTTCGTAGGTTTTAACGGGGCGCTTAAATCTGCCCTTCATATATTCCAGCGCAACTTCGTCCACGGGGAAAATGCCGTTCTTTGCGCCTGCCTCGATAGCCATATTGCAGATTGTGAAGCGGTCGTCGATGTTCAGGTATTTAACGCCGTCGCCGACAAACTCCATACTCTTGTACAGCGCGCCGTCAACGCCGATTAAACCTATAATATGTAAAATAATGTCCTTGCCCGTTACGTACTTCGCGGGCTTGCCACACAGCTCGAACTTGATGGCGGACGGCACTTTGAACCAGCATTTCTGCGAAAGCATACCCGCCGCCATATCGGTAGAGCCGACGCCCGTCGAAAACGCGCCCAAAGCGCCGTAAGTGCAGGTATGGCTGTCCGCGCCTATCACAAGGTCGCCTGCGCCCACAAGCCCTAGCTCGGGCAACAGCGCGTGCTCGATGCCCATCTTGCCCACGTCGTAAAAGTTTTCTATGTTCTGTTCTCTGGCAAAAACTCGGCACGCTTTGCACTGTTCCGCGCTCTTTACATCTTTATTCGGCGCAAAGTGGTCCATAACCAAAGCGATTTTGTCGCTGCATTTAACCTTGTCCGCGCCAGTCTTTTTAAATTCTTTTATGGCAACGGGACCGGTTATGTCGTTTGCCAGCACCAAATCGAGTTCGGCGTTTATAAGCTGACCCGCCTTGACCTCGCTAAGGTGCGCGTGAGCCGCCAAAATTTTCTGCGACGCAGTCATTCCCATAGTTTAAGCGTTCTCCTTTTCTGTTTCTTCAACCGTAACGGCAGCTTCCGCATTCGCCAAATCGGCGGTAATCTGCGGCTCGCCCGTAAAGTCGAGTACGATATTTCCCTTTTTAGTGTACGCGTGGAAAGAGCCGTCCGCACCGCTTATTGCGGCGCTTTCGCGGTTAACCGTGCCCTCGCGCGCTATAAGAGAGGTGTTGAACTCGTTCTCGCACCCCGACAGACTTGCGGTGATGTTGCCCTTTTGCGTATCGAAAGCGCAGTCCTTGCAGCTTACGTTGACAATGCCTATGTTGCCGCGCTTTACGCGCGCTTCGGCGCGCATAAAAAACGTGTTTTCCGCCAGCACGTCGCCCTTGTCCGCCTGAATTACAAGTCCGCTCTTAACCGTGGCGTCGGCAATGTGAACGTCGATATTGCCGCCCAGAATTTCCGCACTCTCGAAAACGCAGCCGTTTAAATCGGCGCTTCCGTCCTCGGCGGCAAAGTTGAGTTCGCCGTAAATGCCGCATTTAACGTTAAGGTTTATGCTTCCGCCGCTGATTTTAATTGACGGAACTGTGTGTGCTGGCACGAAAATTTTTATTTCCTGATGCGGTTTAATAAAAAACGCGCACTTGCCCTGATGCATAAATATTCCGTTTTCGTCGTTAGCCGCGGAAATATTTTTGGTGTTGGGATACTCGGTATAAAACTTTTCATCCGCCGCCTCGAAGATTTCCACGGTTGCGTTGGTTGCGTTTATTTCGATTGAGTTAACGTCGGTTTCGACGGTATAAATATAATTTTTCTCTTTCATTGGTATTATCTATATGCGATTTAATGCCGCCGCAATGTTATTTTTTGAATACTGCGCCGTCGGAAGCGGAGGTTACAAGCTGTCTGTAACGCGCAAGATAGCCCGTCACGGGCTTGACCTTGGGTGTGAAGTTCGCTCTGCGCTCTTCGATTTCCTTGTCGGAAAGGCGCGCGCTCAAAGAGCAGGAGGTAATGTCGATATCTATGATATCGCCGTCCTTTAAAAGTCCTATAAGACCGCCTGCCGCCGCCTCGGGGCAAACGTGACCGATAGCCGCGCCGCGCGTCGCGCCCGAAAATCTGCCGTCGGTAATGAGGGCTA
>CAZRJY010000008.1:0-21882 GCA_964600525.1 uncultured Clostridia bacterium | reverse complement strand
GCATTTTCACCAACTGCACGCAGGACCACCTCGACTTTTTCAAGGATATGCAGACTTATGCGGAGTGTAAGTGCAGGCTGTTCCAGAGCGGAAGGTGCTCGCACGCGGTGCTCAATTCGGACGACCAACTGGGCGCGGAACTTATAAGCGCTCTGCCCGAAAGCGTAAGCTACGGCTTGAACAATCCCGCCGATACTTTCGCGGTCAACGTGACCGAAAGAATTGACGGAACCTCGTTCGTTATCAATCTTTCGGACGAAATTTACGAAATAAATCTTAAAATGCCCGCGATACACAACGTGTACAACGCGCTTGCGGCGGCAACCTGCGCAAAAATTCTGGGCGTCAAGATAGACGTGATTGCAAAGGGACTGGAAGCGCTCGAAAAAGTTTCGGGCAGGTTAGAGCGCGCGGCGAGTTACAGGGGCGGCGAAATTTTCGTCGATTTTGCGCACACTCCCGACGGGCTGGAAAAATCGCTTTCGTCGCTTAAAAAACTTTGCAAGGGCTGTTTATACTGTCTTTTCGGGTGCGGAGGCAACCGCGATACGGCAAAGCGTCCGCTTATGGGCGCGGTTGCGGCAAAATACGCCGATTTCGTCATAGTCACTTCGGATAATCCGCGCTACGAAGACCCGTACGAAATCATCGCGCAGATAGAGGCGGGCATTAAGCCGAGCGGCAGAAAATACGTTACCGTTACGGACAGAGAGGTGGCGACGGAATACGCGCTCAACCTTTTAAACCAGGACGACATTTTGCTTATAGCTGGCAAGGGCGGAGAAAATTATCAGGAAATAATGGGTATTAAACACAGCTACAATGACAATACGGTAATTAAAAAATTGATAAGTTGAAATAAATGATGAAAAGTTACTTTATAGTTTTGCTGTCCGCGTTCGGGCTGGCGCTGGTTTTAACCGCCTGCCTTATGCCGCTTTTAAAGCGGCTGAAAGCGGGACAGTATATCCTCGGTTACGTAAAAGAGCATAAATCCAAGAGCGGCACGCCCACAATGGGCGGGCTCGCTTTTATTACCGCGGTAATCATCGTCGCGGTAATCTTTTACAGGTTTCAAAGCCAAACGGTAAATCTTACCCTGATTATAGTCGCGGGCTTTATGCTTGTCGGCTTTCTCGACGATTTTTTAAAGATTTACCGCAAGGAAAACGAGGGGCTTAAACCCTATCAGAAAATCATATTTCAGCTTGCGATAGCCGTTATCGCGGCAATATATTGCTACGTAAACAAGCTTACGCGGCTGTACGTGCCCTTCGGCGGCGGCTTTTCCTTCGATATTTACTGGGGAATAATTCCGCTCGTGCTGTTCGTGTTCCTCGCAAGCGTAAACTGCGTAAACCTTACCGACGGTCTCGACGGTCTCGCGGGCGGTACAAGCCTTGCGTACCTTGCGTGCGTGGGCGTAATGCTGGCGGCAAGCGGCAATTCCCCGGCAAGCCTGTGCTTTATGGGGGTTGGCGCGCTCGCCGCGTTTTTACTGTTCAACGTAAACAAGGCGGCGATTTTTATGGGCGATACGGGCTCGCTTGCGCTCGGCGGACTGATTGCGTGCGTAACGGTGTTTTCAGGCTACACGCTGTATCTGCCCCTAATCGGAATTACTTTTGTCTTTTCGGGAATATCCGTAATAGTGCAGGTCATATATTATAAACGGACAGGCCGTAGAGTGTTTTTAATGGCGCCGCTTCACCACCATTTTCAGATGAAGGGACATTCCGAGTGTAAAATTTCTTACGCTTACGCGCTCTTAACGGCTTTAATCGGAATAATCTGTATAATTTTTATGTGAGGTCAAAGTGTATTTCGGAAATCAGAAATTTTTAGTGGCGGGGCTGTCGCGCTCGGGCGAAGGCAGTGCGAACTTTCTCCTTAACAGGGGAGCAAAGGTGTATGTTTACGACGACGTCGTAACCGACAAGATAGCGGAAAAGATGAAAGAGTTGCAGGCTAAGGGAGCGACGGCGGTCACGTCCGAAACGCTTTCCGACGCGGTATCGGTCTGCGACGTGTTGGTTTTGAGCCCCGGTATTCCCATAGACAATCCGCTTCCCGTTGCCTTCCGCAAGCTCGGCAAGGCGATAATAGGCGAAGAGGAACTCGGCGCAATGTTCCTGCGCGCGGCGGCGGTTGCCGTTACGGGCACCAACGGAAAGACGACGACCGTTTCCATGCTTGAACAGGTAATGAAAGCGTGCGGCAAAAAGGGCGTGCCCTGCGGCAATTACGGCACTCCGCTTGTAAACGAGGTGGAGAACCTCGGCTTCAACGATATTGCGCTTCTCGAAATTTCGTCCTTTCAGCTCGAAACGCTGTACAGTCTGCGTCCGCACGTAGCGGTTATAACCAACATTACCGAGGACCATCTCAACCGCCATTACAATATGGACAACTATGTGTTCTTAAAGAGCAAGCTTGTCCGCAATCTGCGCGAAAGCGAGTTCGCTGTATTGAACTACGACGACGAGCGCGTAAGACAGCTTGCCAAGGTGACGCGCGCCAAAGTGATATGGTTCTCGGCGCGCCAGCAGGTGGACGGCGCTTACGTCGAAAACGGTGCGGCGTACTTTAACGGCGAAAGGTATTTCGGGCTGGAAAATATGACCGTCGGCGGCATACATAACGTGTACAATGCGCTTGCGTGCATAGCCGTTTCCGCAGTGCTCGGACTTAACAAAGAGGCGGTTGCAAACGCAATCTGCAAGTTCAGGGGCGTAAAACACAGAGTTCAGCTTGTGGGCGAGCTCGACGGAGTAACGTACATAAACGACAGTAAGGGCACTAACGTAGACGCAACGCTCAGAGCGGTCGAATGCGCAAACCGCCCCACGATTTTGTTGCTCGGCGGCAAGGATAAGGGTTACGACTACGCGCCGCTTTTCGAAGCTCTGGGAAGGAGTAGAGTTGTGCACGCGGTAATTTACGGCGAAAACAGGTTCAAGATGATGGACAGCGCCTCGCGCGCGGGCTTCTATTCGTACTCGTCCTGCACGGGGTTCGAAACGGCGGTTCGCCTTGCGATGTATATCGCAAAAGAGGGGCAGAGCGTTCTTTTAAGCCCCGCGAGCGCAAGCTTCGACGAGTTTGCGAGCTACGAGGAAAGGGGCGACGCGTTTACCGCGATTGTGGAAGGATTGCGTGATGAAAGCAAAGCTGTTTAAGAGAGCGAAAGCACCAACTCAATCGGTCGGCAAAGAAAAAAAGGCGGGAGATATCCCGCTTTTAATTTGCATTTTTTTAATGGTTGCGTTCGGCTGCGTAATGATATATTCGGCAAGCTCGTACGTCGGCGAGGTGCAGTACGGCGACAGCCTTTTCTTTGTAAAAAAACAGCTTATCGGCGTTGTTTTCGGTACGCTCGCTTTTATCGGGGTGCAGTTTTTGCCGTACGTTAAGCTGATTAAACTGAAAATACCCGCGGTTATTGTTGCCGCCGTATTGCTTGCGCTGGTGTTCGTGCCCGGAGTGGGAGTTACCAATTACGGCGCAACGCGCTGGATAGGCTTCGGCTCGTTCACTCTGCAACCGTCGGAAATCGCAAAGTATGCGTTCGTACTGTTTGCCGCCGCGTATTTTTCCAAGAATTACGAAAAGGTCAAAACCTTCCGCGGAGTTCTGCCCGTGCTGGCGGTCGGCGTGATGTTCTGCCTTCTTATTATCGCCGAGCCTAATATGTCCATTACGATGTGCGTTGGGCTGTTAATGCTGGCGATGATATTTTTAAGCGGCACTAACTTGAAAACTTTCGCCATAATTTTGATACCGTTTGTAGTTGCGGTGCCCGTGCTCATTCTGTTGGAGCCGTACAGATTACAGCGTTTAAGCGCGTTCATCGACCCGTGGGCTTCGCCGAAGGGGGACGGCTATCAGCTTATACAGTCGCTGTACGCTCTGGGCAACGGCGGACTGTTCGGGGTGGGACTTTTCAATTCCACGCAAAAGTACAGGTTTCTGCCCTTTGCCGAAAGCGACTTTATAATGTCCGTAATGGGTGAGGAGCTCGGCTTTTTCGGACTTGCGGTTTTCTTTCTTGTCAGCGGCTTTATAGTTTACCGCGGATTTAAAATCGCGGCGCACTGTAAGGACAGATTCGGGTTTTTACTCTCTGCGGGAATTACTCTGGTGTACGGCATACAGGTTGTGATAAACGCTCTCGTCGTAAGCGGAACCATACCGCCGACGGGATTGCCGCTGCCGCTCATTTCGAGCGGAAACACCTCGCTTATAATAACGATGACCTCTATGGGCGTGCTGTACGCCGTGTCGCGCAGCAATTAACACCGCGCGGCAAAATTCCATATAATAAAGTAGGCTAAGGCGGCGGTTACGGCCGCCTGCTTTATTATTTACATACGGGTAATCAACCGCATCGGGGCGATTACCCTCTCAGGGAGTTGTTATGGATAAGTACATTATCAACGGCGGAAATCCGCTGTACGGCTCGGTCAATATTCAAACGGCAAAGAATTCGGTGCTGCCGATACTTGCGGCAAGCGTGCTCACGGACGAAAAGATAACCGTGAAAAACGTTCCCGCAATAACCGACGTGCACAATATGGTCAAAATTCTGGGCTGTCTGGGCTGCCGTACCGCATTTATAGGAAACGACGTGGAGATAGATTCTTCCCGCGCGGACTGCTACAAAATACCCAGCGTTCTCGCACGGGAGCTGCGCTCTTCGGTCTTTCTGCTCGGCTCGGTAATATCCCGCTTCCGCAAGGCTAAAATCGCATATCCGGGAGGGTGCGACATAGGGCTACGCCCCGTGGACCTGCATCTTAACGGATTAAAGCGGCTTGGAGTAAGAATTACCGAAGCTAACGGATACATATCCTGCGAGTGCGACCGCCTTATAGGAAACGAGATTATGCTTGACTGCCCGAGCGTGGGCGCAACCGAAAACATTATGCTTGCGGCGGTAAAGGCGGAGGGGACGACGGTCATCAAAAACGCCGCGCGCGAACCCGAAATAGAGGATTTGCAGAAGTTTCTGAATTCAATCGGGGCTGAGATATCGGGCGCGGGTACGGGAACGGTAACCGTTCACGGAGTGGAAAAGCTTGGCGGCGGAGAATATCTGCCCATCTGCGACAGAATAGAAGCGGGCACTTTTTTAATCGGAGCGGCTATGTGCGGCGGCGAAATTCAGTTAAACGGCGTAAATGCCGAACTTATAAGTTCGCTTTTGCATAAACTTCGTGAAAACGGTTGCAAAATCAGGGTAAAAGATGATAAAATATATTTAAAGAGCGATAAGCGGCTCAATTCGGTTAAGAGTATAGAAACTCAGCCCTATCCGGGGTTTCCGACAGATTTGCAAGCGCAGATGACGGCGCTTTGCTGTATATGTCGCGGTCACTCGATAGTAACAGAAAATCTTTTCGAAACGCGGTATAAATACGTGCCCGAACTCAAAAAGATGGGCGCGGACGTAACCGTCATCGACAGAAACGCGTTTATACGCGGGGTTGAGAAGTTGAAGGGCGCGGAAGTTATAGCGCACGATTTGCGCGGCGGCGCGGCTTTGGTAATAGCGGCGCTGGCGGCGGAAGGCAGAAGTGAAGTTTTCGATATATCCCATATCGACAGGGGATATTCCGATTTCGAATATAAACTGAGGGCACTCGGGGGAGATATCGTTCGGGTTGCAGTATAGAGCGGTATGAAGTACGTAAGAAAAGTAATGGCAGTGGGGCTGGCAATAATCTTTTTGATAGCGCTTGTAATAGGTACGGGCGTAATACTTTCCGTGCGCAACGTAAACGTTTCGTTTATCGAGTACTCGGGCGAGTATTCGGGCACACCCGATTCGGAGTACGAAAAGACCCGTGCCAACTTCAACAAACTTAAAGGGTCGGGACTGCTGTTTATCAGCGACGCCGACGTTTACGGCAAGGTGGAGGACAAAGATATTTTCGTAGTCGAGAGCTACGAGAAAAAGTTTCCCTGCACGGTAAATATCGTACTGCGCGAAAGAATTGAAACGTTCGCGCTCAAAAAGGACGACGGCAGCTACGCCGTTTACGACGAGCGCGGCAAGCTTATCAAAAACGTCGAAACCGAGCCGGTGAACGTAATCGACGGCTGTCCCGACGTTGCGCTGGAATGCGGCGAAGGCGACGTTGAGGAAATCGCGGCGCTGTGCTCGCATTTCAAGAGTAATTTTTTCGAAGCTGATAAGGCGAAAGCAATGCGCAGGCTTGTAAAGTGCGTCAAGACTGACGACAGGCTCGGCTTCGTGGATATTATCCTGAACAGCGGACTTACGATTTCGGTTTACGACTGGAAAATTTCGGGCGCCCAGAAGATAAAGAGGGCATACGAGGTTTATAGAGATTTAAGCGAATACCAGCGCGTTGCGGGTACCATAACGGTAATCGGCGGCAGGGACGGCTCGGGGCCGGTAGCCAAATACGGAGAGTAAAAGTATAATTGAAAATATATGCGGTCCGAATTGTAAATTCGGGCCGCATTTTTATGCCGATTAGTTGACAAGCAGTATTTACTATTATATAATAGTAAGTAGTTGAAAAACTATACTATCACAATGCGGGAAGAAAAGGGTGAGAAACAAAAGCGTAACGGTGTTGGATATACGCTCGTCCGAAATATGCGCGGCGATTGCCGAAAGGGGCGTTAACAATACTTTTATCATCAAAAGCAAATATTCTCAGCCCTACGAGGGTTTTGCCGAGGGGGGAATTCTTGACGTCGACGATTTTGTTTCGGCGGTTAAGGCGGCGCTCGGCAACGTGCTTTCGTCGGCGGACGGTTCTTCCAAACGCATTTTCGTAAGCGTTCCGTGCGAGTTTACCGAGGTTGTTCAGACCGATAAGGTTTTGTCTTTCCAGTCGTCCCAGCGCATATCGCCGAGGCATATTCAGACTTTGATAAACAATTCGCGTCCCGCCGTCAAAGAGGGCGAAACCATAATAAAGTGCGGAGCTTTGTATTACGTGCTGTCGGACAAGCGCAGGCTTGTAAATCCTTTGGGTATGGTCAGCGACAGTCTGCGCGCAAGGCTTAGCTTTTTTAAATGCAAAACGGTATTTTTGGATACCGTAACGCGCGCACTCGGAGCTTTTCCTGCTATAAAGGATATAAAATGGCTTCCGCAGAATTATATCGAGGGCCTGTATCTTTTCGAACCGGAAACAAGGGACGGTTATTCGATATTGTTCGATATGGGATTTATTTCGTCGACTTTCAGCGTGGTGTGCGGTAACGGCGTTGCGTTCAGCGAGGCGTTTTCGATAGGCATAGGTCACATAGCGGTGCTTTTGATGGAGGCTTTGGATATTCCGTACGCGGCGGCGCTCGAACTTATGAAAAAGGTCAACCTCAACGCAAAGGACACGTATTCGTCTGTTACCGAATACAATCTGGACGGCGAGAGGTACAGCTTTTCCGCAAACGAACTGCGCGGTCTTATAAAAGAGGGACTGGACGGAATTTGCGAAATGCTCGAAACTTGTTTGCAGGCTTTCACGGCAAAGGATTTAACGGGCGCGCCCATATGTATAACGGGCGAAGGCGTAAACGTCGTAAGGGGTACGATAGAACATTTTTCCTCGCGGCTGGTAACGCCCGTAGAGGTTACGGCGCCTAAACTTCCCTATTACGACAAGCCGCAGTTTTCGTCGCTTTTCAGCTTACTGCACGCGTCGCTCTGCGGTGACGAGGTTTAATTTTTACGATTTCGGAGGATGAATTTATGTTTAACGATTCAGCTATAAATACAAATATTTCGGGTAAGGCTAAAATCAAGGTTATAGGCGTAGGCGGCGCAGGCAACAACGCAATCAACCGTATGATTGAAGCGCGCATCACTTGCGCGGAGTACGTGGTTGTGAATACCGACTCGCAGATTTTGGCTCTTTCACCTTGTGAAAACAAAATTCAGATTGGCACCCAGCTTACCAAAGGACTCGGTGCGGGCGCAGACCCCGACGTGGGCAGAGCCGCCGCCGAGGAAAGCAAGGATATTCTTACCGAAGTCATTAAGGGTACCGACCTTCTTTTCATAACCGCGGGTATGGGCGGCGGTACGGGTACCGGCGCGGCCCCCGTTATTGCCAAGATAGCAAGAGATATGAAAATTCTTACGGTTGCGGTAGTAACCGAGCCGTTTGCTTTCGAAGGCAAAAAGAGAATGGAAAACACCGTCAAGGGGTTGGACAACCTCAAAAAGTACGTGGATACGCTGATTGTTATTCCCAACGACAAGATAAGAACGGTAGTAGACAAAAACACAACTATGGTCGAAGCGCTCCGCGTTGCAGACGAGATTTTGAAGCAGGGCATCAAGGGACTTGCGGAACTTATCGTAAATCCCGCGCTCATTAACCTTGACTTTGCGGACGTTAAGACCATTTTAAAGGACAGAGGCATAGCGCACCTCGGCGTGGGCGTTGCCAAGGGCGACAACAGAATTATCGAGGCTGTGCGCGTTGCGGTTAACTGTCCTCTTCTGGAAACGACAATCGAAGGCGCGCAGGGCGTTATTTTGAACGTGGTCGGCGGCAACGACTTGACGTTTGCCGAGGTTGCCGATGCGGCGGAGCTTGTAAGAAGCGTAGTAGACGCTTCCGCCAACATCATATTCGGCGCGCGTATCGACCCCAACGTTCAGGACGAGGTGGAAATTACGGTCATTGCGACGGGCTTCCCCGGTTACGAAAACTCGCAGACCGAGGAACAGCAGAGGGCATACACAAGCGGTCAGCTCTATACCCAGCAGTCGTACAACCAAACAGGCAGAATGTCGGTAAACGAGCCGTACTATCCCCAGCAGAGAGTGGCTCCCCAGCCGCCCGTTCAGCCCGTACAACCCGTTCAGCCTGTCCGCCCCGTACAGCCTGTCGAGCAGCCAGTGGTAAGACCTGTCGTGCAGGAGCCGCAGGTTGAGCGTCCTTCGGACAAGCAGGTGCCCAAGTTTGCCCAGCTTTTGCACCGTTTCAACAGAAAAGACGACGAATAATTAATTTAAATCCAAAGCGGCGCACCGTTCGGCGGTGCGCCGCTTTTCCGCTTTTTTCGTCAAAAGGTGCGTAAACCGTGATAATTTTTGCGCCGAATTCATAATATTTATTATGACCGAAAATATTTTGACGGAATTTGACAGTTTTTTCTTTTTGGGAATAGGCGGCGTGAGTATGAGCGCGCTTGCAAAAATACTTTACGGTTCGGGCAAAAGAGTGGCGGGCTGCGACCGCTGTGAAAGCGATTATACGGCGGCGCTGAAAAACGACGGAATAGAAGTCACGATTGGCAATAATGCGGATTTCGGAAATTTTCAGGTTGTAGTCTATACCGACGCGCTTCCCGAAAGTAACCCCGCCCTGATTGCGGCACGTCGGCAAAAGAAGGTGCTTGTTTCGCGCGGAAAACTGTTATCGGCGCTGAGCTCGACCTGCAAAAAGACAATCGCGGTTGCCGGCTGTCACGGCAAGACCACTTGCACGGCTATGCTCGCTCACATATTCGAGTGCGCCGAAACTGCGTTTACCTCGCACATAGGCGGAGACGACTTGACTTTTTCCAACGCATATTCGTGCGGAAAGGACTTTTTTTTAACCGAAGCGTGCGAATATAAAAAGAATTTTCTTTATCTTACGCCCGGAATTGCCGTTGTGCTGAACAGCGACGCCGACCACCTCGACTGCTACGGCAGTGCGGAGAACTTAAAAAAAGCGTACTTGCAGTTTATCGGCTCGGCGGCGCAGACTGTTAAGCTTTACGGCGATTTGCCCGAAGCCGACGGAGTGACGTTCGGGTTCGACGACAGGGCGGATTACTACGCCAAAAATATCAGAAACGTAAACGGCGCGTTTACTTTCAAAGTCTACGAAAGGGGCGTTGAGCTGGGAAAGGTCAGCCTTTCGGTTTACGGAAAGCACAACGTTTTAAACGCGCTTGCCGCAACCGCCGCGGCAAGACTAAGCGGTATCGGGTTTGAAAAGATTTCCGCGGGACTTGCGCGGTTTCACGGCGTTAAAAGAAGGTTCGAAAGGATAGGCACGTATAACGGTGCGGCGTGCATTGCCGACTATGCGCATCACCCGAACGAAATAAAAGCCGCCTTAAAGACGGCAAGGTTGGTCACGTGCGGCGAGCTTTACGTTGTCTTTCAGCCGCATACATATAGTCGAACCAAGGATTTATTTACAAGCTTCGTGCTGACGCTGTCGGCGGTGAAAAAGCTTATGATTTACAAAACTTTTGCCGCGCGCGAATATTACGACGACGCTGGCAGTGCGCTTACGCTTTCGCATTCCGTCAAGCGTTCGTCTTACGGCGACTGCGAAACGGATATCGAGCGGTTTTTATCGTGCGCAAGGGAAGGGGATACCGTGCTCTTTCTGGGCGCGGGGGATATCTACGACATAGCGAAAACGCTTGTCGACAATTAAAATTCCAAAGCCCTGCCCGATTGCTCGCAAGAGTAAACGAAATCGGTGAACTGCTTGGCGCGGCGGGGCGAGCGTCCTCCGTTTACAATCGCCCAGCGTTCGGCAAGCGCTTCGAGTTTATCTTTCGGAGTGGTGAGTTTAAGGTCGGCGGCAAGCTGGTTGACAATGGACAGATATTCCGCCTTGTCGGTCGACGAAAACATTACGGTAATTCCGAACCTGTCGGAGAGCGAGAGTTGCTCCTCGATACTGTCCGCAGGGTGAATGGAATTATCGCGGTCGGAGAATTTTTCTTTGATGACGTGTCTGCGGTTGGACGTGGCGACGACCATCAGATTGTCGCTGCCTACGAACGAGCCTTCGATAGCCGATTTGAGCGCGGAAGTTTTGTCGTCCTGCTCGTCGAGCGTCAAATCGTCGATAAACAGAATAAATTTCAACGGCAGCGGGGCAACCTGCTGCTTTATGCTTTTTATTGACTGCAACTCACTTTTGTCAAGTTCTATAAGTCTCAGTCCGCTGTCCGAGTACGCGTTCAGCATTGCGTGAACGGTGGAGGACTTGCCCGTGCCGCGGTCTCCGTATAAAAGCATGTGCGAAAATGGCAGACCTTCCAGAAAGTTTTTAACGTTGTTTTCTATTAACGTCTTTTCGTTTCTATAATTTTTAAGCTGCGCCAAAGTTATATCGGCGGTGCCCGAAATTGGGATAAACTCTCCGCCGCAGTATTCAAACGCTTTGCCGTCGATAAATTGACCGTAACCGTGTTCACGGTAATACAATTCAAGGTCGTTGAGCAGTAGCGTGCCCTCGAAATCGAATACGGATAACGGCTTGCCGAGGTTGAAATCTTCACATTCGGAAACAACCGCAACCGCGTCGGAAATAATTTTCAAATCGCTTTTATACGCGGCTCTTAAATAAGTGGAAATTTTTTCGCCCTTGGCGCACGCAACCGAAAACGCGTTAACGTCGTGCAGAACGGCGCTCTGTACGGCTGCCAGAAGACGAGTTTCCGCGCCAGACAAAAATACTTCGTAAAGGAAATCGTTGTATGCGTCAGCGCTTCTTTCAGCGTAAAAATCAAGCAGACTGCGGACAAGTCCGTTGTCTTCAAGGCTGCGCAACACTTTGAGTTGATTAATGTAATTATTCATAATTATTGCATATATCCGTTTATTTTTGATTTATTATACACCAAACGTTGATAATATGCAATTTTTTGGAAAAGGATATTTAAATAAAATATTTTATTGCTTGACTTTATTTCTGTAAGGAAATATAATAGTACACAAATCAAAGGTTGAAAGGAGAAAAACTAACTTATGTCAAAAATCTATTACCAGTCTGATTGCGATATAAAAGTATTGAAAAATAAAACGGTTGCCGTAATCGGTTACGGCAGTCAGGGACACGCGCACGCACTTAACCTGCGTGAGAGCGGAGTTAAAGTTATTATAGGACTTCACGAGGGCGGCAAGTCCTGGCCCAAAGCGGTTGCGGCAGGCTTCGAAGTTTACACGGTTGCCGAGGCTACCAAGCGCGCCGACGTCGTTATGATTTTAATCAACGACGAAAGACAGGCAAAAGTTTATAAAGAGAGCATAGAGAAAAATCTTAAAGAGGGTGCGGCGCTTGCGTTCGCGCACGGCTTCAACATTCACTTCAAACAGATTATTCCCCCCAAGAACGTGGATGTGTTCATGATTGCGCCCAAGGGTCCCGGTCACACCGTCCGCAGCGAATATCAGGACGGCAAGGGCGTTCCCTGCCTTGTCGCTATCGAGCAGGATTTCACGGGCAAGGCTTTAAAAGTTGCGCTTGCGTACGCGGCGGGTATAGGCGGTGCGCGTGCGGGCGTTTTGGAAACGACTTTCAAGTGCGAAACCGAAACCGACCTTTTCGGCGAGCAGGCAGTGCTTTGCGGCGGCGTAACCGCGCTTATGAAGGCGGGTTTCGAAACGCTTGTAGAGGCTGGCTACGACCCTAAAAACGCGTACTTCGAGTGCATTCACGAAATGAAGCTTATCGTCGACCTTATCTACAAGGGCGGCTTCTCGCTTATGAGATATTCCGTATCGGACACCGCGGAATACGGCGATTACGAAACGGGCAAGAGACTTGTGACCGAAGAGACCAAAAAGGAAATGAAGAAGGTGCTCGAAGAAATTCAGGACGGCACGTTCGCTTCCAAGTGGATTGCGGAAAACAACAACGGCAGAGCGCACTTCAATGCAAAGAGGGCTTTGGAAGCTTCTCACGAGCTTGAAAAAGTTGGTAAAGAGATACGCGGAATGTATTCGTGGAACAATGACAACATCGAAGCTGCCGAAGAGGGAAAATCGAAACTTTAATTATAAATTAAAAACTTTGAACGCGCCCGCAAATTGCGGGCGCGTTTTTCATTTTTTAACCCGCATTTTGTTGTGTTTTTAAGTTGTGAATGTTATAATAAAAAATGAAAGAAAATGCTTAATCGGAGAATTTGCTGTGGACAAGAAAAAAAATAACGATAAACGCTCATACATACTTACGCGTGAAACGCTGGGCATAACGATTTTGCTGTTTTGCTTTATGCTTACGGTCATGCTTTTGACAAACAGAGCTATATTTATGGGGTTCGGCGCCGCAATATGTACGTTTATGTACGGTACGTTCGGCTATGCGTCCTATTTTATCGTGGCGCTTTTGGCGTACCTCGGCGAGTGGCTGGCGTTCGAAAAGAAACTGCGCGTCAATATGCGGTGTTTTCTTTTGTCGGCGGCAACCGTAATAATGCTGTTTCTGCTTTTCCATGCGGTAACGACGGCAAAGTATTCCATGACAAGTTACGGAGGATACCTTTCGCAGTGCTATTATAACGCCGCAAAGGGGTATAGCGGATATTCCTTCGGCGGAGTTATAAGCGGCCTGATTGTATACCCCGTAGCCAAAGTAACGACGTTTGTCGGCGCGTACGTAATTTTATCGCTTTTTACCCTCGCGCTTGCAGTGCTGTCGTTCCTCTCTATAAGAAGCCTTGTTCTGGGCAAGCTTGTTGTGCGCGCGCACTCCAAGCCCGGCAAGAAAACCGCGGAAAGCGGGGAAACGGAGGAGCAGCCCGAAGTTAAAAACCATACGGCGGACAATCTTTATTCGGTTAATGAAAACCACGAGATTGTTTCAAAGGTCAAGCAGGCGGAAGCACCCAAAGCCCGCAAGACGGCAAGCGGCGTTGAGGAAAAGAAGAACGACGACAGGTTTTCGCGCGAAAACCTCGGCAGAAAAATTCTTTTCCAGAACGGCGAATTCGCCGCGGAAAGCTACCGCAGAAATATGATTTATAACGAGGATTCGTATTTCAACCACCCCGTACAGAGCGACGACGATTATCTGAAAAGTTTTTCAAGCAATCCAGCCGCCCCGACGGGTACGCAAAACGCCACGCCGTCTAACGAGAGTACGTACACTTCCGACTATTCGTCCGAGGTCGAGGGCAGCGGCGAGAGCGATACGACCCCTTCGTATCTTTACGGCGACGAGCCCGTGCAAAATCTCGGCGACAGACCCTTGTATGAGGAAAAGCCGAACGTTAACGACGATTACAGTTCTTATACCGTCGACCAAAACTCGGCTATCGACTACGAAGATGATGAGCCCAAGCCCGAGGTGCGCGCGGATTATTCCGAGCCTTTGGTTTCGCACAGCGAGCCCGACCCCTACGATTTACGCTCAGACGACGAGCCTGTATTTAAATCGGAACAGCCCGAACAGCATTTTGACGAGGTAGACGAAACTCCCGCGCCCGAGCCTGTAAAACCCGAGCCAGCCGAGCCCGTAAAGCCTGCGGAGACGCCACGCGAAAGAAGCAGCAGTCTTTTCGACTTGTTCAGTTCGTCCAATCCGCGCCTCAGCAATGAGCGCCGCATTGAGCCCGACGTTTCGGCATTGCAGTCCAAGGGCAGGGAAAGGAGCAGAGAGAACCTTTTCGACGACGCCGACGGCGGAGACAATCTGTTCAGCGACCAGAAGCCGCTTGTCGACCGCGGCAGAGAGAGTGCGGAAATTAAGCCTGTCGAGCGCGCGGAAGTTACTCCGCCCGTACGCGAGCAGGTCCGCAAAGAGCCTGCGCCCGCACCCAAGCCCGTCGAGGAGGAAAAGCCCAAACACGTTTGGAAAAAGTACGTGCGCCCGTCGCTCGAACTTTTGGACGATTACCCCGAAAATACCAACGTCAACACTGCGGAAATCGAAGAAAGCAAGCAGATTATTGTCGATACGCTTGCCGACTACCGCATAGACAGCAGAATTGCAAACGTTGTAGTAGGTCCCGCAATCACGCGTTACGACGTGATTATCGAGGACAGAACCAATATCAAGAACGCGCTTAAATACAGAGAGGCCATAGCAATGGCTCTTATGAAAGAGAACGTAAACGCGTATCTCAACTATTCCAAGGGCGCGATTTCCATAGAAGTGCCCAACTCGTCGCGCTGCGTTGTCGGGTTGAAGAGCATGCTTGCAAGCAGTACGTTTCTCAATTCCAAGCCCAACAGCTTAACGTTCACTTTGGGCAAGAACGTAGAGGGGCAGGTCGTTTGCCCCGATATAACCAAGATGCCGCACCTTCTGGTTGCGGGTACTACGGGCAGCGGTAAGAGTATCTGCCTGAGCACGCTTATCATAAGCTTGCTCTATAAGTACGGTCCCGAGGAGTTGCGCTTTATACTTGTAGACCCCAAACAGGTTGAGTTCATTTCCTACGATAAACTGCCCCACCTTATGATAAACGAAATTATCTACGACGTTGATAAGGCTATCAAGGCGCTCAACTGGGCGATTAAGGAAATGGAAAGGCGCTATCAGCTCTTTAAGGAAATGACCGAAAAGGGCATTGCAACCAAAAACCTTACCGAGTACAACGCGCATTTGCCCGAGGGCGAGGAAAAGCTTCCCAAGATTGTAGTTATTCTCGACGAGTTCGGCGACCTTATGTTGCAGGCTAAAAAGGACATAGAAAGCAGAATTATAAGGCTTGTTCAGAAGTCGAGAGCCTGCGGCATACACCTTATTCTGGCAACCCAGCGCCCCTCGGTCGACTGCATTACGGGTCTTATCAAGTCCAACCTGCCCACGAGAATAGGCTTTAAGGTTAACTCGTTCGACGACGCGAGATGTATTTTCGATATCGGCGGCGCGGAAAAACTGCTCGGTAAAGGCGACTTGTATTTCCGTTCGGCGGAAAATCCCGACCTTGCGAGAATTCAGGGCTGCTTTATCGACACCCACGAGGTGCAGAAAGTCACCGACTTTGTAAAGCAGAATAACGAGACCTATTTCGACCAGAGCGTAAGCGACTTTATCAATACGGTCGAAGAGGAAGCGACGGAAAGCGAAGCGGGCGGCGGCGAAATGGGCGCTGGCGACGCGTCGAAGGTGGACGATACGTTTATCAAGGCGCTCAAATTCTGCGTTACAAGCAATCAGGCGTCCGTGTCTATGATACAGCGCCGTTTCCCCATAGGCTATATGAAGGCCTGCAAAATTATCGACTGGATGGAAAATATGAACTACATAACCCAGTCGGAGGGTTCCAAGCCGAGAAAAGTACTACTTTCGCGCGAGGAATTTATACAGCGCTACGGTGACGTTGATGATTGATTTTATCCGAAAGAAATTCGGCGTGATTTCACTCGGCTGCGACAAAAACCGCGTCGATACGGAAAAGCTGTTGTCTTGTATAAGGGCGCGCGGCTGTGAAATAACCGACGACATAGAAAGTGCCAACGTTATTATCGTAAACACCTGCGCCTTTTTAAACGAGGCTCGTAAGGAATCTATTGAGACGGTTCTGGAATGCGCGGCGCGTAAGAGCGGAAACTTGGAAAAGCTTGTCGTAAGCGGCTGTCTGCCGCAAAAGTACATAGGCGAGCTTTATTCCGCACTTTCGGAAGCCGACGTTTTTCTGGGTACGGACGATTACAATAATTTTTTCGAAGCGCTTGAAAAATCGTACGGCGGCGAAAGAGTTAATTTCGTCGGGCTTGGCGATAATAAATACTGCGGCGACAGAGTCATAACCACGCCCTGCCATTACGCGTATTTGAAGATTGCCGACGGCTGTAACAATTTCTGCTCGTACTGCTTAATTCCCAAAATCCGCGGCAGATATAAAAGTTACCCTGTGGACGAGCTTCTGCGCGAGGCGGAGGGGCTTGGGGACGTATCCGAGCTGATTTTGGTCGCTCAGGACGTGTCGCGGTACGGAATTGACCTCTATCAAAAAAAATATTTAGTAAATTTTTTACAAAAGCTGACAACACTTGTCAACATTAATAGTGTAAGATTACTTTACTGTTATCCCGATATGATTGACGACGAGCTTATCGCCGAAATAAGGGATAACCCGAAAATAATAAAATACCTCGATATACCTTTGCAGCACAGCGAAACGCGCGTATTAAAGCTTATGAACAGGCGCGGAACGCGTGAGGAATATCTGGCGCTTATTGAAAAGCTGAAACGTGAAATACCGGGTATTGCTATACGCTCGACTTTTATAAGCGGCTTTCCTTCCGAAACCGAGGAGGAATTCGAGGGAATGTGCGAATTTTTAAGGCGGGCTAAGCTTGTCAACTGCGGATTTTTCGCTTACTCGCGCGAGCCCGATACCCCGGCCTACAAAATGAAAGAGCAACTCCCGTACGCAGTCAAAAAGCGCAGAGTTAAAGAGCTTTACAAAGTGCAGAGGGAAATTTCCGCCGAATACTTATCAAGTTTCATCGGTAAAACGGTGCAGGTGCTGTGCGACGGCATTGATTACGAAAGAGGTTGTTTTGTAGGGCGAGCGTATTTCAGTGCACCCGATATCGACGGAAAGGTGTACTTTAACGCAGGCAACGCCGTGCAGGGAGAGTATTATCAGGTTAAAATACTGTCTTGCGACAGTTACGATATGTACGGACAGACGGAGGATTTCGATTGTGAGTGAAGAAACAGGCGAAAGCAAATTTTGTAAGTTTGCAAAGGGCAAGGGGGTAATGAACCTTCCAAATCAACTGACGATAGCGCGCGTTCTGATGATACCGCTTTTTATCGCGTTGTTTTACGTGCCTTTTAAAGGTCACTATTTCGCGGCTCTTGCCGTGTTTGCGCTTGCAAGCTTCACCGATTTCCTCGACGGATATTTTGCGCGTAAATATCACCTGATAACAAACTTAGGCAAATTTCTCGACCCCGTAGCCGATAAAATTCTGGTTGCCGCGGCGATGATAGTCTTTTTGACGGCACCGAATATGTTTTTCACTCTCGGGCTTGGAGGTTGGTCGCTTATAGCCGGCGGTTGCTGCGTTGCCGTAATTTTAGGCAGAGAGCTGATTGTCAGCGGTTTTCGTATGGTTGCCGCCGACGCGGGCATTGTGATTGCGGCGGATAAAATCGGCAAATATAAAACCGTTACGCAGATGATAAGCCTTATTGTGCTTCTTATTGCGGCGGGGCTTGTAGAATTTCTGGGCGGTCAGCTTGCGGTTTTGATTGTAAATTATATCGGACTGGGCTTCTTTGCATTGGCAACCTTGCTTACGGTAATTTCGGGTATAAATTATATCGTTAAAAATATTCAAGTATTAAAGGCATGAGTACAGCGGTTAAGCGCGGCAAAATCGTATTGCTCGCGTTTGAAAATAAACGTCTGGTCGATTTCGATAAAATACAGAACGTTGCGGCTAAGCTTGCAACCTTCGGCTATTACTGCGACAAGGTGAGCAGAGTCGCTTTCGACAGTCAGACGGAAATAGTGAGCGCGTTAAAAGACGGAGTAGGCAATTACGAAAACGTAATTTTGTATTGCCCCGAAAAGATGGGCAAAATGCTTGCCGACTTTGTGTCTGATACAGTCGGCGGTAAGTTTGACAACCTCGGTATGTTACAGAGCGGCAAATTAAGCTTATTTTTGCTTTTTTCCGATGCTGAAAACCGATTGCGCTACGACGATATAAAGAACGTGCTGGATAAAAAGTACGGGGTAAGATACGACAGTACGGTTATACGAACGGTCGGCGCGCCGCAGAAGCTTATCAACGAAGCGGTTAAAAAAGCCGCAGGTCTGTTTGCGGACGGCGGTATTAATTTCAACATACAGAGCTCTTTCGACGACTGCCGTATAGAAATCGTGTATTCGTCCAAAACCCCGAAAATGCAGCTCGACGACGCGGTGCGCGGAATGGTCGGAACGCTTAACGGCTACATCTATGCGTTGGAGGATATTTCGCTTGCCGAACAGCTTTACAGGCTTTTAAAACTGCGCAGAATGAAAATCGCGGTTGCGGAAAGCTTTACGGGCGGCGGCATAGGCAAAAGGCTTGTGGAGGTCCCGGGCATTTCCGAAGTGTATTTCGAGGGCTTGAACACGTACTCGAACGAGGCAAAAATGAGCAGGCTGAACGTAAGCGAACTCACGCTCAACCAGCGCGGCGCCGTGTCGGCTGAAACGGCTTACCAGATGGCGGAAGGGCTTCTGAATACCGGTGACTGCGAGGTCGCGGTATCGTCTACCGGCATTGCGGGTCCGAAGTCGGACAATACGTCCAAACCCGTGGGGCTTGCTTATATCGGCGTAGGAGTCGGCGGCGACATAGCCGTTTACAAATTCAATTTTACGGGCGACAGGCAGGCAATTTCCGAGAAAGCGGTAAATCACGCGCTGTTTCTCACATATAAAAGGTTAAAATAATTAAGAGGTAAACATAAATGAACGAAGAAAAACTCAAAGCACTGAATTCCACAATCGCCATGATTGAAAAGCAGTACGGCAAGGGAGCGATAATGAAGCTCGGCGACGACAACGTTTCGTCCGAACTCGAAGTAATTCCCACCGGCTGTCTTTCGCTTGACCTTGCGTTGGGCGTAGGCGGTGTGCCCAGAGGCAGAATTATGGAAATCTACGGACCCGAATCGTCGGGCAAAACGACCGTTGCTCTGCATATTATCGCGCAGGCGCAGAAGGCCGGCGGCGTTGCAGCGTTTATCGACGCGGAGCACGCTCTCGACGCGGTTTATGCGCACGCTCTCGGCGTTAAGACGGACGAACTGTACATTTCCCAGCCCGATACGGGCGAGCAGGCGCTCGATATCTGCGAATCGCTTGTACGTTCGAGCGCGGTCGACGTAATCGTTGTGGACTCGGTTGCCGCGCTTACCCCCAAGGCTGAAATCGAGGGCGATATGGGCGACACGCACGTAGGTCTTTTGGCAAGACTTATGTCGCAGGCTTTAAGAAAGCTGACGGCAATAACCAACCGTTCCAAGACCTGCGTAATTTTTATCAACCAGCTGCGCGAAAAAGTGGGCGTAATGTTCGGCAACCCCGAAACTACCCCCGGCGGCAAGGCGCTTAAATACTTTGCTTCGCTCCGTCTCGATATCAGAAAGGCGGATTCTTTAAAGAGCGACGGCGATATCGTCGGCAACAGAGCGAAGGCAAAGATTGTAAAGAATAAGGTTGCGCCTCCGTTCAAGGTTGCGGAATTCGATATAATTTACGGCGAAGGCATTTCTCAGGAAGGTTGCCTTATAGACCTCGGCTTGGAATACGGTCTGTTTACAAAGAGCGGCGCGTGGTTCAGCTATAACGACGAAAAGATTGCCAACGGCAGAGAAAAGATGCGCGAGCATTTAAAGAACAATCCCGCGCTTAAAGAGGAAGTAGAGACCAAGATAAGAGAGGCGCACAAGGCGTCGTTAAAGAAGGCTGATTGATGAAATTCGGTTACGTAAAGGTTTGCGCGGCAACTCCCGAAATCAGGGTTGCCGACGTTAAATACAACACTGAAAATATAATAAAGGCAATAAAGGAAAGCGCGGCAAACGGAAGTCAGCTTACCGTGTTGCCCGAGCTTTGCGTGTGCGGCTATACGTGCGGCGATTTGTTCAATCAACCCGCACTTATAAAAGCGTGCGAAAACGCGATTGTCGAGATTGCAAAGGCTACCGAGGGAATTAAAACTCTGGTGTTTGTCGGCGCGCCTTTGATTTATGACGGCAGACTGTATAACTGCGCCGTTGCGCTGAGTGAAGGGCAAATTCTGGGCGTAGTACCTAAAACGTTTTTACCCAATTACGGTGAGTTTTACGAGGCGCGCAACTTTGCGCCCGCACCCGAAGGTATGACTTTTGCAAATTTTTGCGGTCAGGAGGAGGGCGTGCGTTTCGGTTCGGATTTAATACTGATTGCTCACGGTATGCCCGAATTTACCGTTGCCGCGGAAATTTGCGAGGACTTGTGGGCGCCTGACTCGCCGTCTATCCGCCTTGCTAAGGCGGGAGCAAATATCATAGTAAATCTCTCTGCAAGCAACGAAACGGTAGGCAAAGCAGAATACCGCAGAAATCTTGTAAAAATGCAGTCGGCAAAGCTTAATGCCGGCTACGTATACGCCAATGCGGGCAGCGGCGAGAGTACTACCGATTTGGTATTTGCGGGACACAACATAATTGCCGAAAACGGCGTTATTTTAAGCGAGAGCAAGCTGTTTGATAACGGACTTATTTACGGTGAAATCGACCTTAATTATTTGGAAAACGAGAGGCGCAGAATGTCGAGCGTATTCCAAAGAAATTCGGACGACAGAGAATATTGGAACTACTTTAATACAGACGGAAACGACCGTAAAATCACGCGAACCTATCCTAAACTTCCGTTTGTTCCTTCAACGGGGTTATCCGAGAGAAGCGAACTCATTTTGAATATTCAGTCCAAAGGGCTTGAAAAGCGGCTTTTACACAGCAAATCGAAAACTGCGGTGATAGGCGTTTCGGGAGGACTGGATTCGGCTCTTGCGCTGCTTGTAACGGTGCGCGCGTTCAAGTCGCTCGGTAAAGATTTAAGCGATATAATCGCCGTAACAATGCCCGGTTTCGGTACGACCAAAAAGACCAAAAGCAACTCGGTTAAACTTATGGAGGCGCTGGGAGTAACCGTTAAGGAAATCCCCGTAGGCAAAACCGTAAACAGTCATTTTAAAGATATAGGGCACGAACCCGACGACAGAAACGTAACGTACGAAAACGCTCAGGCGCGTATGCGCACGCTTGTCTTAATGGATATAGCCAACGACAATAACGGACTTGTTATCGGTACCGGCGATTTAAGCGAGCTTGCGCTGGGCTGGGCGACGTACAACGGCGACCATATGTCGATGTACGGTGTCAACGCTTCGGTGCCCAAAACGCTTGTAAAGCACCTTGTCGCTTACGAAGCGGACAAGCTCGGCGGCGATATTAAAAAGATACTGACGAGCATCCTTAATACGGAAATCAGTCCCGAACTGCTTCCGCCCGACAAAAACGGCAATATCGCTCAGAAAACGGAGGATTTGGTAGGTCCTTACGAACTGCACGACTTTTTCCTTTATTATTTCGTGCGCTGCGGTTTTCCGCCCGACAAGATATATTATATTGCCTGCAAGACGTT
>CAZRJY010000007.1:0-23572 GCA_964600525.1 uncultured Clostridia bacterium | reverse complement strand
TTTTTAGAAAGTTACGATTTTTCGGGCAAGACGCTGATTCCGTTCTGCACGTCGCACAGTAGCGGTATCGGTTCAAGCGACACTAATTTACATTCTCTCGCACCTAACGCCGAATGGAAATTAGGAAGGAGATTTGCAAGCGGCGCAAGTAAAGACAGCGTAAACGATTGGGTTGACAGCCTTAACCTTAAAATCAGCTCTGTATCTTCTTTTGACTTGGCAAGCGGTGTAAACGGAAACGCACCTACCGTTATGTTGAACAGCGGTTACGAGATGCCGATACTCGGACTCGGAACGTACAGTTTGACGGGCGATACATGTAAAAACTCTGTTCTTTCCGCTCTTTCGCAAGGCTACCGTTTAATCGACACCGCCCATATGTATGGCAACGAACGGGAAATCGGCGAAGCTATACGGGAATCGGACGTACCTCGGGAAGAAATATTCGTAATAACTAAAATTTATCCCGGAACTCAATTCGCCAATCCCGAACAGGCAATACAGGAGTCGCTGGATAAACTCAATATCGGCTACATTGATATGATGCTATTGCACCACCCCGGCGCAAATGACGTAAAGGCTTACAAAGCTATCGAAAAGTTTGTTGAGCAAGGTAAAATACGCTCTATCGGATTGTCCAATTGGTATATAGAAGAAATAGACAACTTTATAGCGCAGGTAAATATCAAGCCTGCGCTTATACAGAACGAAATACACCCGTACTATCAGGAAAAGGCTGTCGTTCCGTATATGCACGAACTCGGAATTGTTATGCAAGCGTGGTATCCGTTCGGCGGCAGAGGTCATACGGGTGCAATGCTTTCTGATGAAACAATAGTCGGCATTGCAAACGCCCGTAACGTAACGGCGGCGCAAGTTATTTTGCGTTGGCATTTACAGCGTGGCGTTGTTGCAATACCCGGTTCAAGTAATCCCGCTCATATTAAAGAAAATATTTCGGTATTCGGATTTGAATTATCGGAAAGCGAAATGAACGCCATAGCAGCACTCGACAGAAACGAAAAACACGATTGGTATTGAGGTAAGCTAATGCAGAACAACGATTATGCGATAAAACAAAACTTAATCGACGCGGGCTGCGATGAACAATTTATTCGGCAATTTATATCGTTACAAGCTGAACAGAAAACAACGGAAATGCTTTATTTGCTTTCTAAACAAAGAAAGTATTTACTGGACGGTATTCATGCCGAAGAACGTAAAATCTTTTGCCTTGACTATCTCGTAAACAAGTTAAAAAACGGCAATGATTGATGGTTGTTAATATCAAAAGCTTTTAAGAGAATACTATGACCTTTTTCTGTTCCGGTGATAATGGCGTAGAGGAACCGCCTGTTCCCATACCGAACACACTTCGGTGTGTTCTTTTGTTTTTTTGAAAAATGTATTGAAACTAGTTTATAAGTATGATATAATAAATTAAAGCAACGAAGGGTGAAGGGGGAAATAACCGTCCGTTGCTGCAAACATAATAAAAAGGTTTTTAAGCCCCCTAGGGGGCTTTTTGTTATTCTTACCGAATAACAAAAAAAGGATATTATATGTTTAAAAAATTTAGAAAGTCCATACTCACTGCGTTGGCGGCAGCAATAGCGTTGCCGCTTATTTTGGCTTTATATTTATTATTGCCTAAAAACAATGCAATCACCGTCCAAGCGGAAGAAGTGCTGACGGTAAGTACGGCAGATGAGCTCTCTGCACAACTATCGGCAAACGATACGGTTACGGTTCAATTGACAAGCGATATTTCAAGTGAAACAACTTTCACGGTTAGCGGCGTTAAGACCTTAGATTTAAACGGGTATGTTGTAACTTTAACAGGGGAGACGGGGTCGGTAATCTCGGTTGCGGAAGGAGCTGAATTTACACTCAGAGACAATGAACCTACGAAAGAGAATACCGTAGTAGATAAAACGGTGTACGGCGGCGTTATCACCGGAGGAAAATCCGACAACGGCGGCGGCGTTTACGTTAATAGCAATGCCTACTTCACAATGGAAGGCGGTAATATTTCCGGCAATACTGCAACGGGCAGCAACAATGACTGCGGCGGCGGAGGCGTGTATGTAGTCGGCACGTTCACAATGAACGGTGGTACCATTTCGGGTAATACGGCTCAACAGCATGGCGGCGGCGTGTATTCCTCCGGCACGTTCACAATGAACGACGGCACGATAAGCGGAAACTCAGGCGACACAAGTAACGGCCGTGGCGGCGGCGTTTACGTTTTTAATACCAAATTTACAATGAACGGCGGCACCATAGGCGGAAGCACCGATGAAGATGCAAACAAAGCCAACCGTGGCGGCGGCGTATCCGTTGAATCTCACTACGACAATCCCGGCGGCGAATTTGAAATGACAGACGGCACCATAATCGGAAACAAAGCTTTCGGTGGTGGCGGCGTATATCTTGCAAGTAATACCGTGTGTACGATAAGCGGCGTTTCATTGATAAATAATATTGCCGATGGCAGTAGCGGCGGCGGTATTTCCGTAGACGGCAGCAGTAATACCACCCTTAATATCAGCAACGTAGAAATAAGAGGGTGTGCAGCTAACACAGGCGGCGGTATTTTTGTTAATAACGGTTCCACGGCTAATATAACCAACGTAACAATTACCGGGTGTTCGAATTTAACCAGAGACATTTACGACGACGACAACTATTACAGCGGTAGCGCAATCTATGCATTCGGAATGGCGGCAGTTAATCTTACCGACGGTGAAATTTCGGGCAATAATGACGGCGCGGCAATTTATTGGTATGGTATGCCCGATAACTTTGTTATAAGCGGCGCACCTGTTATCTTCGGTAACCAAGACGGCGATTTAGACGTCAGAAATACTAAGTATAAGTTTGAAAATCTTGAAGAAGGCGCAAAAATCGGTATTATGGGTACTCCTTCCTCAGCCGACGGCGTATTTACCTCGGGCGGGGCGATTACCGAAGATACCGTTAAATGTTTCTATTCTAACGACGAAAAATGTATAACGGTACAAGGCGGCGAGGCGTCTTTATCAACCGACGTTCACATTTACGACGAGCCCGTTTGGTCTTGGGCCGATGACTACACTTCGGCAGAGGCAGCCTTTACTTGTAATTCATGTCAACACGTGGAAACGGTAACGGCAAGCGGGGAGGATATAACAAATGAAGATACTACTCCTGCAACGTGTACGTCAACGGGCGAAACGACTTATACCGCAACGGTAACGTTTAACGGGGCTCATAAGACTGATACAAAAACCAAAGAAATAGCAACGCTCCCCCATGATTATACCAACAGTACAAAGTATAAATCAGACGGCACTCTGCAACATTGGAAGCTCTGCAAAGACTGTACGGCCGAAGATACCGACCATAAAGAAAACTGTGGCGGCGGTACGGCTACGTGTACGGCAAAAGCGGTTTGTTCGACTTGCGGCAACGGATACGGCGGGTTAGACGTAAACAGTCACGCTTGGGGTGAATGGACCGTAAGCAAAGAGGCAACGTGTGCGGAAAAGGGCGAGCAAACCCGCATATGCAGTCGCGACAATGCCCATAAAGAAACGAGTGAAATAAACGCGAAAGGTCATAGTTACGGCGAATGGACGGTAACAAAAGAGGCTACCGAAACCGAAGAGGGCGAGGAGCGCAGGGTGTGTGCGAACGACGGTACTCACTTTGAAACGCGCCCGATTCCGAAGGTTGTCGTGCCTGTTCATAACGGCGGATTATCCGCAGGTGCGCTCGCGGGAATTGTTGTTGCGTGCATTTTGGCGGCGTTACTTGTCCTCTATATCGTGTGCTATTTCGCGCTTTACCGCAGAGATATTCTTCTTAAAGGAAAGTTCTTCGACGCAATATATGTGCCCATGAACGCAATTTTCGGAAAGAAAAAGCAAGAAGAGCAAAACTCTTAACCGACAAAGAGCAGACGCAAGTCTGCTCTTTTTCGTTACTGAACCGAACAATAAAGAGTATGAATGTTTTGCCGCCTTGCTTTTTTATTACGGTTGTGCTATAATTAACATATACAGTAATTTAGCGGAGAAAGACTATGGACGATAAGAAAAAATCAATATTTCCCGTAGATGCCGAAAGTAAATCTGCTGTCATAATATTTATCATAGCATTGACGTTGATTTTCGGATTGACGTTTTCGCTTTGGGGAATATGGCTCATCGGTATTTATGCAGTAAGAATGTGTCTCATATTGCTCGTGATTGCGGCATTTGCGGCAGTTGCCGTAGTTGCTATGAAGCTGACGGCGCAGGAAAGCAAGCTGAAACCCGTAAAACACAGATTGTGGCTACAAATCCTAATCGGATTGGCGATTGCCGCCGTGTTGTGCCTGTTGTTAGGAATTATTCCGATTTTGTGCGGCACAAGCATAGTCGGCTCTCATACGGACCCGTCCGCAGGCTTTTTGGCAATTTCCGCCGTGCAGGATATTCTTTTTGTAGGGGTTAGTGAGGAAATCGTATTCCGCGGCTACGTACAAAATCAGTTTGAAATTTGGTTGAAAAAATGTAAATGGCTTGCGCCGCTGATTGCCGCCGTATTGTTCGGTCTGTGGCATATAATTAACGGAAGTATTATTCAAGTTCTGTTCACTACTCTTGTAGGCTGCGTATTCGGGTATTGCAAATATTTCATAAAAGACTGCTCGCTGTTGTCGGTCATCATTGGACACGGTCTGTATGATTTTTCTATCGTGCTTTTAACTTGCTTTATGTTATAATGTGGCAAGTTTTGTTGCCTTGTCATTTCAATACGGTTGTGTTATAAATAAGATAATCAGTAATTCAGAGGAGGAGTTATGAGAAAGTACAGGTTGATTTTGCAAAATAAAGCGGAAACAGAAAGTATTCTGCGCAAATATTTTTCATCGGGAATGTTTTCCGCGGACGGTTTGTTTACTAAAAAAATTGAATTAGAGAACCGTAAAATAACCATTTTTATTGCCGAAGCTTACTATTACAGAATAAAATCAAACCTTACTTTGACGGTGATTGTCGAAGAAACCGCCGATAAAACAACCGTTGAAATTATATCAAGCGGCGGTAAATCGAGTTGGGGAAGTTCATTCGGGGCGGAGAATAATGCGGTTAAACGTATTGTTAAATTGCTCGAAGAAAACGGATTTACAGAGCAATAATTTAATGTTTGGTAAGGCGACCGTAGCTTCCACAATGTACGATTTGACGAGGGTAAATGTCAAAAGATATTTCGATTGTTAACCGGGATATCCGGTTTTGCTGCCTGTACGAACGGCAATGACGGCTAAACGACAAAGCCGCCCGTTTTTGATTAAAAACGGGCGGCTTGATTTATTAATTTTACGAAAGAGGCGTATAAGTAATATTTATGCATAATTTATGCTTTTTACAGGTTAAATAGATTGATATTTATACATTTATTTGTTATAATAATGGATAAGTTTTTATTTACATATAACTGATTTCAAGGGGCGCGCCCCTTGCCTGTTGTTAAGCAGTGGTTGCTTAACAACAGAAACAATTATTTGTAGATAATTTTAGGAGATATAGTTATGAAGAAGACAAAGAAAGCGTTGCTTGCGGCAATTGCATGTTCGGCGGCACTTGCGGCCGCGTTGGGACTTGCCGCCTGCAAAGGTTCGAAATCGAAGGGGCACCAACACGATTATTCTTCCGTTTGGTCGTCAAACTCCGAAATGCATTATCACGCATGCACGGGTAACGATTGTAATTCGGTTAAGGACAGCGCGCGCCATAATTTCGGAGAATGGAACGTCGTCACTCCTGCAACTGTTGAGACTAACGGGCAGGATAAGAGGGAATGTACGGTTTGTAAGTACGCAGAATACCGCGATACGGATAAACTGACGCCTCCCGCGCCCGGGCACTCTCATAACTGGGGCGAGGGCTGGACGGTCGCCGACGCAAACAAGCCTGGCGAAACTACGGAAGGCAAGGCGACGCGCACCTGTTCGGCTACGGGCGACTGCGGCGCAAGCTTGTCGGATAAGGAATACACTCTGCCCGTACTTACCTCTTCGGATTATTCTAAGTCGGCGGACACCGCAACTTGTACCGATACGGGTTCGGTTACTTATACATATAATAAAAACGGCGTTTCGGTCAGCTTTGATATTGAAACG
Organism: uncultured Clostridia bacterium; assembly: GCA_964600525.1. Lineage (GTDB taxonomy): Bacteria > Bacillota > Clostridia > Christensenellales > Borkfalkiaceae > Coproplasma. The sequence continues at coordinate 17,421 of CAZRJY010000007.1, read as the reverse complement.
CCTGTAAAGGCGGACGCGCATAATTACGGGGATTACACGTCAAGGGACGAAACGGGGCATTATAAAATATGCAGAAACAATCCCGACCACAAGACGGCGACCGAACAGCACGATTTCGAAGGCGCGGGCGGTGCCTGCTCGAAATGCGGTTACGAGTGGCAGAATATGCTTACGGCTGCCAACCGAAGCGTAACTGTCAGAGTGGGCGGAGACAGTCCTGCGGCAAAAGTTTACGGCTATCCGCTTGCACCCGCTTATTATACATACACATATACCGGCGAAAAACCTATAATAGTTTCTTACAGATATTACATACTCGGCGATAAAGAGGAGACTAAGGGAACGGTGACGTTATCGCGTGGCGGTCAACGTTCGTTTTCCGCATACCTCGAAACGAAAGCTACCTGTACTATGGTAATAACCTCGGAAGAGGCAACGGCTTTTGAGGCAACGTTAACTCTTACAAGAATAGGTTCGGAAGACCCGAACAAAGAAACAGCGTTTAAGTTAGATGAGCCCGCAAGAGTGGAAACCAACTTCTACGGCAGAAAATACGCATTCACCGCCGCGGCAGACGCAAAGACAAATTGGTACGTCTTAACGTGCGACAGCGTGGAGGCATGCGTGATGCTGCCGTCGGAGAACGGTGAAGACGAACCTGTGAATTTGCCGTATGCTTTCCGTCTTGACGCCGGAGAAAAGAAGACGTTTTTAATGTGCAGCGGCGAGACGGACGCAACGTACAACGCAAAGATTTCCAAACTTAAAGTTGCCGAATGCGAAAGCATATTCAAAACTCATAATTACGTGCAGGGAGAAGTCGTTTCTGCCACGTGTACCGAGAGCGGATATACGGTTTATGCGTGCGACAGATGCGGCAAAACCAAAAAAGATAATTATACTACGCAACTTGCGCCTCACAGCGTTGCGGAATGGGATACCACGGCGCCCACCTGTACGGAAGACGGTTCCAGAGAGGGAGAGTGCACGGTTTGTCAAGAAACTATATACGAAACAATTCCCGCAACGGGGCACAACACAACGGATGCCGAGTGGCAGACGGTTAAAGCCGCTACCTGTACGGCAGAGGGTTCGGAAAAGCTTTGCTGTACGGTTTGCGACAGTATAGTAGATACGCGTACAACCGATATCGACCCCGACGCGCACAGCTACGGAAATTATATAAATAACGATGCCGAAGGACATTACAAGGTATGCGCGCACAACGCCGCCCACAAGAAGGACGTCGGAGTGCACGATATGGCGGGCACAAACGGAAAATGCTCGGTATGCGGCTACGTATGGCCCAATATGATAATCCCTGCGACCAAGACGAGCGTTACGGTCAACGTGGGCGGAGGCAAGTCGGCTACGGTTTACGGCTACGCGCCGTCGGCGGCATACTACACCTATACGTACAAAGGCGAAACGGCTATAACCGTATCGTACAGCTACGGAAGCGGTGTAAATGCGACCACGGGAACGGTAGAATTATCGCGCGACGGCAGGCGTTCGTTTACGGCGCAGCTCGGCGCTAAGGGCGTATGCACAATGACGGTAACCTCTGCCGCGGCAACGGCTTTCGACGCAGAGATAAAGCTTACCTACAACGGTTCTGCCAATCCGAATGCGGAAAAAACGTTTACGTTAAACACTTCCACGCAAATCAAAACTACATATGACGGCGTGAAATACTCGTTCACCGCCGAAGAGGCAAACTGGTACATCTTGACGTGCGGCGACAATGCGCGTGTGTTTGTACTTGGCGAGAGCGGAACAAAGCAGGCGGTGACTTTGCCGTACCAGTTCGAACTCGGCGCAGGAGAAACGGCCGCGTTTATGATGTGCAGCGTAGGCGACAACGCGACATACAGCGCAAAGGTCACTAAGCTTACTGCCGATACGTGCGAGCATAATTATTTGCAGGGTGCAGTCGTTCCTGCCACGTGTATCGAGAGCGGCTATACGGTCTATACGTGCGAAAAATGCGGCGACGTTGAACACCGTGATATTGTTGAAGAACTTGCGCCGCACAGCGTTGCGGAATGGGATACCACGGCGCCCACCTGTACGGAAGACGGTTCGAGAGAGGGAGAGTGCACGGTTTGTCAAGAAACTATATATGAAACAATTCCCGCAACGGGGCACAACACAACGGGTGCCGAGTGGCAGACGGTTAAAGCCGCTACCTGTACGGAAGAGGGTTTGGAAAAGCTTTGCTGTACGGTTTGCGACAGTATAGTAGATACGCGTACAACCGATATCGACCCCGACGCGCACAGCTACGGAAATTATATAAATAACGATGCCGAAGGACATTACAAGGTATGCGCGCACAACGCCGCCCACAAGAAGGACGTCGGAGTGCACGATATGGCGGGCACAAACGGAAAATGCTCGGTATGCGGCTACGTATGGCCCAATATGATAATCCCTGCGACCAAGACGAGCGTTACGGTCAACGTGGGCGGAGGCAAGTCGGCTACGGTTTACGGCTACGCGCCGTCGGCGGCATACTACACCTATACGTACAAAGGCGAAACGGCTATAACCGTATCGTACAGCTACGGAAGCGGTGTAAATGCGACCACGGGAACGGTAGAATTATCGCGCGACGGCAGGCGTTCGTTTACGGCGCAGCTCGGCGCTAAGGGCGTATGCACAATGACGGTAACCTCTGCCGCGGCAACGGCTTTCGACGCCGAGATAAAACTTACCTACAACGGTTCTGCCAATCCGAATGCGGAAAAAACGTTTACGCTGGATACGTCTGCGACGGTTAATACAACTTACGACGGCATGAAATACTCGTTCACCGCCGAAGAGACAAACTGGTACGTCCTGACGTGCGGCGACAATGCGCGTGTGTTTGTGCTTGGTGAGAGCGGAACAAAGCAAGCGGTGACTTTGCCGTATGCTTTCGAGCTCGCCGCAGGAGAAAAGGCTGCGTTTATGATGTGCAGCTTAGGCGACAACGCGACTTACAGCGCAGAAATTTCAACGCTTTCGCCCGCTCAATGCGAGAGCATATTCGGAACTCATAATTATTCGCTGCAAAAAGTTACCGGACCTACGTGTACTGCGCAAGGTTATACTACGCATACGTGCGAAAGGTGCGGTCATAGTTACAACGATACTCCTACCGCTAAACTCGGACACGATTATGTATGGACCATAATCAGTGATTCTTCCTGTACGCAGGTAGGAAGGAAAAACGGAGCATGTTCAAGGTGCGACGATAAGCTTTACGACGTTGAAATCGAAATGAAGTCTCACGACGTAGAGGGCGCCGAGTGGCAGACGGTGAAAGCCGCCAACTGTACGGAAGAGGGTGAAGAAAAGCTCTGCTGTACGGTTTGCCACAACGTAGTCGATACCCGTGCAACCGACGTAATTCCCAATGCTCACAGCTACATCGTTACCGTTACCAAAAAACCCACCATCACGGAGGAAGGCGAGGCGCAGCTGATATGTAATCACAACGATGAGCACAAGGGCGCATTCGTCGCTCTTCCCGAGCTCACTTCGAACGAATACGCAAAGTCCGAAAACGGTCAGTTCATAACTTACGTTATAACAACCGATATCGGCGAAGTGACGTTCTCGATAGAGCTGGAAGAAATCAAATCGATAGGCAAGGCTATCGAATATGCTGTAAACACAAGCGGTATGATTGTGGAAAGCTCCATCGATTTTGTCCTCAATGCAGTTCAGGGCGGCGGCAGCGGAGATATAACCTACGAGTTCGGCGATAATTATATTCACGCGACAGACGGTTATATGAACACCGAGCGTTGGATTACCCTGAAAGAAGACGGTACGTTCTTTGCGTTGGTAGAAAAGGAAGACCGTTACGACAAGCGTCATTTAATGAATGACCCCGATGCCTGCATGGACGATTTCAAGGGCTACGCGTTCCGTCTTATATTCGCGCAGCAGGAGTGGAATATGCCTAAGGTGTACGGCGCGGCGCAGTACGTCGGCGTGCTTTACCAGTTTGCTTCTACAAATTCGAACAGCAAGAATTTCACTCAATCTATCGAAACGAAGAACGGCAAAACCTATTACAAGTTCAGCTACGGGTTTATAGACCCCGACCCCAACGACAATACCGATATGAACCACACCATAAGCGTTGAATTTACGCTTAACGGCGATTATTTTATGGACTACTGTAAAATAACAGGTGAAAGCAGGAGAGGTAAATCGCTTGGCTCGGGTGAGTTGCTCGCCACTCAGACGATGACCGTAACGCAGCGCTCGCGCCGCGGAGTCGGGGAACAGCCTCCCACGAACCCTTACAACGAAGATACGATAGCGGTAACCGGTTACAGGTTGAGATACGTTGCATCGGTAGACGACGCGCTTGAAAATATTGTGCTCGCCGACGGATATTTCCCCGTTGACAACGAGACCAATACGCTTGCCGGCGTATATTACGGTAAGACTTACAGGTTGCAGGTCGTTGAATACACACCCGCCGAAGGAGTTAATTTCCGCTACGACATAATCAATTTCTATCTGCGCAAACACGGCGAAAGCGGATTGGGTATTTTGTTGGACGGCAACTACAAAGACGGCGACGAAGGACACGTTCTGGCAAGCTTCGACCCGATAAGCAGGCTTGTTTCGCTCGGTTTCTATGTTGCAGGCGAGTACGATTTGATACTCAAAACGGTAAAGACGGAAAAAGTTGTTTCGTTCAGTATACCCGTACAAAATCCCAACAAAATCGACGCTTACGTTTACAGTGAAAACGACGCGACGGGAACTGCCAAGTGGCTGTCGGATAAGTCGGAATTCGAAATCGTAACAGGTTATTCTATAATCTTCTACGGCAGAGTTCCTCATCCCGGGTACCAGTATTCGGAGTATACGGTAACGGTTACAAAGGACGGCACGGCGGTGGACGGCGTGTTGAGCGCAACCGAAAAGGACGGCATAAACGCATACGTATTCACGCCTGATGCGACGGGTAACTACACTATAACGCTTACCACGACGCACGGAAACTGCACAAAAACTCTGAATGTAAGCGTATTGAATGCACCCGACCCCGATTACCTGAGCGGCAGGTTTGCAAACGATTTCAAGGAGATAAGCGCTGATTTCAATAATAGCCAAAGCCGCTTCACGCTCACGGTCGGCGAAACGACGGGCGTTTACAGCTATACGCTTAACGGAACGGCTCTTGCGACTACGCTTGTTTCCGGTACGTATTCCGAGTTCAGCATGTATTTCAACAGCGCAAGCGAGCTTGTGTTCGAGAAAGACGGCGAGAAAGCCATTCTGTTTAAGGACGGGGAAGCAAACGCCATCATCGGCACCTGGACTGTACCGGTAGAATTCAAAGTGAACGTAACAGGCGAGTATACTTTCTCATTTAATCAGTACATATCAATTAGCGGGAAATATACGGAAAGCATTATAGGTTGCAGGATAGACAAAGGTGAAGAGTTCGCCATAACTGAGCCTACGACTTTCGTGCTTAAATCGGGACAAATTATCAGCTTCAACACGTTGGAGGGCGGTATAAGGGTTACGGTATCGAACTATGTTCCTATTACCGATATTACGCTCAGCGCAACCGAAAAAACCGTAAGTATAGGTGATGCTTTCTCGCTTTTAGCAACGATTAATCCGTCGAATGCAACCTATACGATGAAATCCTGGACTTCGGACGACGAAAGTGTTGCAACCGTTTCCGTATCCGGCTATGTTATGGCGGTAGGCGAAGGCACCGCGACGATTACGGTTACGGTTAACGACAACGGCGTCGAGCGCATTGCAACATGCGAAGTTACCGTAAACCGCGTAGATGTCACCGGCGTTACGGTTAGCGGAACGGCGCATACGATGTACATGAACGGTACGCTCACGCTTAGCGCAACGGTATTGCCCGAAAACGCAACGAATAAAGACGTAACGTGGAGTTCATCGAATGAGGCGGTAGCAACCGTTGACGAAGACGGCGTAGTTACGCCCGTAGGTGTAGGTACGACGACGATTACGGCTACTGCCGACGGCGTTGATTCGACTGGCTGGTCGGTTACCGTTGCGAACGTTCCCGTAGAGAGTGTAGTGCTCGACGCAAGCTCGATAGAATTAAATATTAACGGAATGTATACGCTCAACGCTACGATAACTCCGGCCAACGGTTCCTTTGTAAGCAAGGAGTGGAAATCGGACAACGTAAACGTTGCAACCGTGACCAGCGACGGAAAAGTGAGCAGCGACGGAAAAGTCACGGCGACAGTGACGGCGGTAGGCGCAGGCGAGACTACGGTTACCTTTAAAATGGTAACGGATAACCAAACCTTCGAGATGACATGCACGGTTAAAGTAATACACGTTCCCGTAACGGGCGTCGAGCTCAGCGTAAATTCGAAAGAATTAAATGTCGGCGAATCGTTCACGCTTAGCGCAACGGTATTGCCCGAAAACGCAACGAATAAAGACGTAACGTGGAGTTCATCGAATGAGGCGGTAGCAACCGTTGACTACAACGGAAATGTTACGGCTGTCGGCAAGGGTACAGCCAATATAACCTGCTCGGTTGACGGAACCAGCGTTTCGAAATCGTGTAGCGTTACGGTTAAAATGTTAAGTTTAGGTGTAGGCGAGCATGATTTCTCTTACGCAACTTCCACAAGCCATACGTTTACGATTGACGGAGTAGTGGGCAGGTCGTATAAATTGACGGTTAATTATGCAACTTCATCTAGCAGACCCTATATATATAACAAGTTCTACGTAGACGGCGTTGCGAAACTTGCCTCCTATGGTGCTTCGTGCGAAGTAACGATTGATAATGAAGATACGAAATTTACCATAGAAAAATCCTCTGCCGGCACGACTGAGACTGCGTTTAAATTGGTAATAAGCGAGGTTGAGGTTGCAGAAGGAGAAGACCTGACGCTTACGGTTGTCGATTGGTCCGGCGTAACGGTTCAGTTATCCGGTTGCATTGTGGGTAGAGAGTATAAATTAACCGTTTTGAAAGACGGCGCAAAGTGCGACTTAGCACAAATCTCAATTCCTGAATTGGGTATGTACTATGGCTATTACGGAGAGATAACGTTTACTTATGCCGATGGCGTCAGCGTTCATATTTCATATGTAGGCACCGGCAATTTAAACAATGCTATCGTAACGTTAGAAGAAACCGGCGGCAACGAAGGCGTTGAACACACCGGCGAGCATGTGCTTGATTACGAGATTAAAGACGCAAACAAGCACACTGTAACCTGTACGGTTGACGGCTGCGATTACGAAACAACCGAAGAATACCACGAGTACGACAACGCAGAAGACACAACCTGTAATCTGTGCGGTTATACCAGGGTTATCGGCGTTCATCACACCGACGCGCATGAGCTTCATTACGAGAGCAAAAACGCAAACAAGCACACCGTATCCTGTACGGTTGAAGGCTGCGATTACGTAGTAACCGAGGGCGACCACGAGTACGACGACGCAGAAGACGCAACCTGCAATATTTGCGGTTATACGAGAAATATCGGCGGCAGGAAATATGAAGTAGCGGCACCTTCTGGTTGGAGCGTTAATAAGGTAAATATTGATGAGTTGAATGAGGGCGAAGAAGTTACAATCGTAGTTAACGGTTGCGATGTCGGTTCAACTTATCGTGTTTACTGGTGCAACCCTTCTACTTATGTAAATTATGAGACCATCGATATTATTATGGAAAATCCGAATAATGATGCCGAAGCCGATAAATCATATTTACTGTTCTTTACATACGACGGTACCAATAACACGTTCGTTGTAAAATCGAATAGCGGAGATTTAAGCGGAGTTGTTATTACTGTAGAACCCTGGTAATTGTATCTGTACAAAACAAAAAGCCGCAGCTTGAAAAAGCTGCGGCTTTAATTACGTTCATACGCAAGGTGAGAATCGGACGCGGCGCAATAATAATTTATTGACAATGCAAACTCAATCTGTCATAATAAATAAGGAAAGAAATTAGGAGATTGGTATGCGGAACATTTTTAAGTTCAAATTACGTTTTAAAGCGCGGCTGAAAATAATTGCGGCATTTATATCATGCCTTATTATTGTTTTATCGGGTTTTATTTTATCAAATTCCGCGGCGGCGTTCGCCGATGAAGGGCAGTCCGGTTACCGTACGGTTACAGCCGGCGTTTTCAAATTTGAAGGCTATCATATGATGGACGATAAAGGCAGACTGTCGGGATACGGCATTGATTTTTTAAACCACGTTTCCAAATACTCAAAACTCAATTTCAAATACACGGAATATGACAAAGATTGGAACGATATGCTTCCCATGCTGAAAAGCGGCAAGATTGACGTGGTGACTTCCGCCAGCAGGACGGCGGAGCGTGAAAAGGAGTTTGACTTTTCCCTGCCTATCGGCAGAAGAAAGACCGTTCTGTCGATAAAGGTAGATAATACCGAGCTCCACCGCGGAGACTATACTGCCTACGGCGAAATGAAAGTGGGCTTGGTGAGCGGCAGCAGCCAGAACGAAGATTTGGAGAAATTCGAAGAGAAAAATAACTTTACCTGCGGTGAGAAAAAGTATTACGAAAAGGCCGAAGACCTTTCCGCCGCTTTACAGGACGGCGAAATAGACGCAATACTTTCCAGCAATCTCAGAAAGGCGGAAAACGAAAAGACGCTGGATATCATCGCCGAGGACGATTTTTACGCTATCGTCAGAAAGGGCGACACCGAGCTGCTTAACGAGATTAATTACGCTATCGAGCAGATGGATATAAACGAGGGCGATTGGCAAAACGTACTGTTTTATAAGTACTACGGTCCCACTTATTCCTCGGCACTGTCCTTTACCCAGCGTGAGAAAGAATATATCAAAAAGCTGAAAGATAATCCCGTCACCGTAACGGCCCGCGGCGACAGAGCGCCCTACTCATATACGGAGAACGGCGAGTTAAAAGGCATTATGCCCGATTATTTTGCCGAGGTAATGAAACTTGCGGGGCTGTCCGAAAATTACAGGTTCGTTGCTTCCGACGAAGCCGAGGTGGACGTAACGCTTGACAGTACGGGTTCCGACGACATTACGCAGGACGAGATTAAAGCCTGCTTTAAAACCAACGTCTATATGACGGCGAGAATGGCGAGGGTGACAAGGCAGAACCATAAAGGCGAAATAAAAAAGGTCGCTTTGGCGGATATGCAATTCAAGGAGTTTCTCGAACGGGACGGTTATACCGTCGTAAGCTGTGATACCGCAGAGGAGGCTTTGCGCGACGTGCTGAACCGTAAGGTAGACGCCGCTTACGTATACGGCTATACCGCGCAGTGGTTTATAAATCACGACCAAACCAATTCGCTGTATTACAGTTCGGTTAACGGTATGAGTACGAGTTTCAGTATGCACGTCGGCGAAAACACCGACCACGAACTTGTGACCATACTTAACAAATGTATCAGCCGAATGTCCGACGATACGCTCAATCAACTGGCTTCGAAGTACACCGCATACACCATTGTCGAAAGCAATATGAACTTCGGTCAGTATCTGAAAGCACATCCCGAAGTAATTGTTGCAGTGTGCTTTGTACTCGTACTTACGGCAGGCATTATACTTGCGCTCTGGCTGCGCGCGCGCTGGAACAGAAAGCTTTTGCTCACAACCGAGCAGGCGAATAAGAAGATGGGCGAACAGCTTGCCATTGTGGAAGCGCTGAGCCGTGACTATACAAACGTATATGCAGTCAACGAAGAGGTCGGCACTGCACGTGTTATTAAATTGGAAGGCTACGTTACCGAGGGGCTGAACAAAAATTCCGCGGAGGAATACGACTACGCCACTATTCTTGAAAATTATATTCCCACCCGCGTTCATCCCGACGACCAACAGGAGTTGACACAGGCTCTTTCGCTGGATAACGTAAGAGATAAACTGAGCTCGAACGACGAATACGTCGGCAGCTACCGCATAATCGACGACGGCGATATACATCATTTTCAGTATACGTATTTAAAGATTGCGGACAGCGAGCACGGGGCCGACGGCTTTATTCTTGCCGGCTTCCGCAATATCGACGAGGTAATCCGCAAGGAGCAGGAGCAGAAGGACGTGCTGTCGGAGGCGCTGGCGCAGGCGCAGTACGCAAACAAGGCAAAGACCACTTTCCTCAACAATATGTCGCACGATATCCGCACGCCTATGAATGCCATTATAGGATTTACGTCTCTGGCTGTGACGCATCTTGACAACAAGGAACAGATACGTGATTATCTGGGCAAAATCATGACCTCGGGCAATCACCTTCTGAGCCTTATAAACGACGTTCTGGACATGAGCCGAATAGAGAGCGGCAAGGTTAAAATCGATGAAAAGGAAACCAACCTTTTCGAAATTATGCACGATTTGGAAACCATAGTTCAGTCCGACGTAAAGACGAAGAAACTGAAATTCAGCGTAGATACCCAAGGCGTAAAGGACGGGAACGTAATTTGCGATAAGCTGCGCTTAAACCAGGTGCTTTTGAATATAATAAGCAACGCAATGAAATATACGAACCCCGGCGGAGCGGTCAGCGTGCGCGTTATTCAGACCGCCGAAGCGCAGGAAGACTACGCAACATACGAGTTCCGCGTCAAGGATACGGGCATAGGTATGAGCCCCGAATTCCTGCAACACGTTTTCGAACCGTTCGAGAGAGAACAGACTTCGACCGTAAGCGGCATTCAGGGAACGGGACTGGGACTTGCCATCACCAAAAATATCGTGGATTTGATGGGCGGCACGATAACCGTGGAAAGCGAGGTCGGAAAGGGTTCGGAATTTATCGTTAAACTTTGTCTGCGAGTTGCCGAAACTCCCGCGGAGATGCAACCGTCGAAAGAGGAGAACGCGGAAGAAGCCGAAATGAATTTCGAAGGAAAGAAGCTTCTTTTGGTTGAAGATAACGAGCTGAATATGGAGATTGCCCATACCATATTAGAGGCTGCGGGCTTTAACATCGATACGGCTAACGACGGCAGCGTAGCCGTGGAAAAAATGAAAGAGATGCCCGCGGGTACGTACGATTTGATACTTATGGACGTGCAGATGCCCATTATGAACGGCTATCAGGCAACGAGAGCAATTCGTGCGCTCGACGACCCTGCAAAGTCGGCAATTCCCATTGTGGCAATGACCGCCAACGCTTTCGACGAGGACAGGAAGGAGGCAATGGAATCGGGTATGAACGGTTATGCGGCTAAGCCAATAGAAATAGATAAGCTTATGAAGTTATTGAAGGATATTTTAAAATAAGCGTTCGAAAAAAAATAACGCAACGGCGTTCAGCCGTTGCGTTATTTTTTACTTTTTACCGCCGTACATCGAGCATAGTATGCGGTTTAAGCATTTAACCGACAAAAACCGCGACAGAAAAACTTCGACCTTTGATACAAATCCTACGGAAACTCTGAGCGGCGGACGCTTGCGTTTTATAACCTTATAAATGACTTTCGCCACGCTTTCGGGGCTTATGCCGTTGCGTTCGTCGCGCTCCATTTTTTCAACAGACCGCCTTGCCGCAGGGTTTTCACCCTCGGTAATTCTTGCCGAGGTAAAGCCCGTCTTCGTATCGCCCGGGAGTACGGCGGTTACTTTTATTTTGTAAGGTTTCAGTTCGTTTGCAAGCGCGCGCGAAAAAACCTCAGCGCCCGACTTGGTTGCCGAATACGCCGCCTGATAGGGCAGGGGCATAATTGCGCCCACCGACGAAACGTTAATAATATGCCCTCCGCGCTTTTTCATAAGCTCCGCCGCCTTGCCGCTAAGAACCATAACAGCGGTAAGATTGACATCCGTAATTTTTTTATAGTTTTCCGCCGAAATTTCTTCCGCGGCGCCTGCAACGCCGACGCCCGCATTGTTGATAAAAACGTCTATGCCGCCCTCGCGCGCAACCACGTCGCGAAGTATTGCGTCAACCGCGTCAAAGTCGCATATATCCGCGGGGTAACATACAAAATCGTTGCCCGTGTAAGCTCTGCGCGCAACTCCGTATACGGTATATCCCTTTTCGGTTAAAAGCTTTGCGGTTGCCAGTCCGATACCGCTTGTCGCGCCTGTAATTACGGCTACTTTGCCCATAAACACACCTTGCGTTTTTTCATTAGAGTATAATTGCGGCTTTACCGTTTGTCAAATGTTTTGTTGACTAATCAACTAAAACGTTTGACAATGCGCATAATGTAAGATATACTACAACTTGTTGACAAATCAACAAGTTAACGAATATAAGGAACAGGTTAAAAACAATGATTAAAATTATAGTTGATTCGGCTTCCGACGTGGAAATAAACGAGGCGCAGGAATTGGGGATTACGCTGATACCGATGAGGGTGCGTTTTGGCGAAGAGGAGTATTCGGACGGAATAAACCTTACCCACAGGGAGTTTTTCGAAAAACTTATCGAAGGCTCGGAAATGCCGCAAACCAGCCAGATTAACGAATACAGCTGGGACGACAGCTTCAAACAGCTTACCGCGGACGGCAGCGAGGTGATAGCAATCACTATTTCGTCAAAGCTTTCGGGCACATATTCCTGCGCGGTCAAAGCCGCCGAAAATTACGGCGGCAAGGTGTACGTCGTCGACAGCATACAGGCGTGCATAGGCGAAAGAATTTTATTGCTGTACGCATTAAGACTTGTAAAGGAAGGCAAAAGCGCCGCCGAAATCGTAAAAGAGCTTGACGGTAAAAAGAATAAAATTCAGTTGCTTGCCGTTCTGGATACGTTGCAGTATCTGCGGAAGGGCGGACGCATATCGTCGGTTGCGGCTATCGCGGGCGAAATGCTGTCCATAAAGCCCGTAATATCCGTCACCGAAGGCGAAGTCAGGTTGGTGGGTAAGGCAATGGGCTCCAAAAAGAGCAACAACCTTTTAAACCAGCTTGTCGAAAAGTGCGGCGGCATAGATTTCGGTATGCCTTATGCTCTGGGATATTCGGGACTGTCCGACGATTATCTGCAAAAATATCTGAAAGACAGCGAAAGTCTTTGGAAAGGCAAAACCGAATTTATCCCTGCGTATATGATTGGCAGTACGATTGGCACTCACGTGGGTCCGAATGCAATAGCGGTTGCATTCTTTGCTAAATAAATTATGAAAATAGGCATACCGAGGGCGCTTTTATATTTTAAAAACGAAAAATTCTGGACGACGTACTTCAACGAAATCGGCGTCGAATATATAATAAGCCCCGAAACCAACAAAGAAATACTGACTAAGGGCGAAAATATAGCCATTGACGAAACCTGTCTGCCCACGAAGCTGTTGCTCGGGCACATTGACTGGCTTGTCGGCAAATGCGACTATATTTTCATTCCGCGCGTGGCGTATCACCGCGGCTATGAAATGTGTACCAAGTTTCTGGCGCAGACAGACCTTGTCAGCAATACTTTCCGCGACAGAAATATAAAACTGCTTTTCTATAACGTGGGCGACGCGAAAATTTACCGCGAACGCAAGGCGGTTATTAAGATGGGCAAGTTTTTAAAGGTAAAGCGTTCCCAGAGGAAGTACGCCTACATTATGGCAAAGCAGGCGCAGCAGTACTACGAAATGTTCAGGGAGCAAAACCAGGAAAAAATTTTGCAGGAAAGCAAAAAGACCAAAATTCTGCTGGTTGCCCATGCGTATAACGTAGGCGACAAGTACGTCGGCGAGCCCGTCGTAAATATGATAAAATCGCTGGGGTGCGAGCCGATTATCGCCGAATATACGGACGAAATGAAGTGCATACGCGCCTCTCACGAAGTTTCTTTCAATATGCCGTGGGCGTACAACAGGCACCTTCTGGGCGCGATAGAGCTTTTAAAGGATAGAGTGGACGGTATCATTCTTTTAACCACGTTCCCCTGCGGCACCGACAGTATGGTAAACGAATTCATAGTGAGAAAATATAAGGACAAGCCCGTTATGACGCTTACCGTCGATTCGCAGGACGGCTCGGCTGGAATGGAAACGCGTATCGAAAGCTTTGTCGACATAATACAGCTTAGAAAGGAGAAAGTATGAAAAGCGGCGAAGTTGTGGCGTGTTTTCCGCATATGGCTAACTACGCTTATGCTTTTAAATATATCTGCGAAAAGGGGTTCGGGGTCAAATATTTAATTCCGCCGCCCATAAGCAAAAAGACGCTGGAACTCGGCAGTAAAAACAGTCCCGACTACGTATGTTCGCCGTTCAAGTATTCTATGGGCTGTTACCTCGAAGCGTTAGAGCTGGGTGCCAACTGCCTTATGCAGATTTACGGCGGTTGCAGACTGAATTACTACGGCGAGCTCAACGCGACTATTCTGAGCGATATGGGTTATAAGTTCGAGTTTTTCGATATGGCGGCGGTCGACTGGCATTCACGCAAATCGGTGTTCGAAAATTTCAGAAAAATAAACCCCGAGATGTCGATTGTAAAAGTAGGTCTGGCAATACCCGTCACGCTCAAAATTATCGAAACGCTGGACAAGTTCGAGGACTTTATCCGCCGCAACGTGGGCTTCGAGGTCAACGACGGCGAATTCGACGCGACTTATAAAGAATTTTTGGGTAAGCTTGAAAACGTTTCGGGCGGCAAGGAACTGAAAAAACTCGGTAAGACCTATTGGAAAAAGCTGAACGCAATTAAACTGAACAAACCCGCCAAAACAATAAAGGTGGGTTTCGTGGGCGATTATTTCACCGTGCAGGAGCCCTTTTCCAACTACTTTATGGAAAAAGAGCTTGCCAAATTCGGTATGGAAGTTTACCGCCGGATGAACATAACCTGCTCGGTCATTCATAAGGAAAACGAAAAGAAGCGCAAGCTTGCCAAAAAATATGCCAAATACAATTTGGGCGCAACCGCAAACTGTACCGTTGCGGAAGCAATAGAATTTGCAAAGGCGGGTTGTTCGGGTATCATACAGGTCAAGTCGTTCGGGTGTACTCCCGAAGTGGACGCAATGCCCATTTTGCAGAACGTAAGCAGAGATTTCAATATTCCCGTTCTGCATTTCAGTTTCGATTCGCAGACGAGCGAGACGGGAGTTAAGACAAGACTGGAAGCGTTTTACGATATGGTAGAGGCAAGGAGCGGAAAGTAAATATGAAAGGTTATTTAGGTATCGATATAGGCTCGATTTCCACGAAAGGCGTGGTAATCGACAGTGACAATAATATACTCGCAAAGGAATATCTTTGGACGGAAGGCGACCCGACGGGCGCGGTGAAAAGACTGTTGAAGGCGCTCGAAAAACAGCTTGACGGCAAAGACGTGAAAATAGTTTCGGTAGGCACGACGGGCAGCGCCAGAAAGCTTATCGGCGTTATGACCAACGCCTGCGTGGTAAAAAACGAAATAACCGCGCACGCAATCGGCACTACGACCGTTCACCCCGATGTAAACACCATTTTCGAGATAGGCGGTCAGGACTCCAAAATCATCATCATAGAAAACGGCTTTGTTGTCGACTATGCGATGAACACGCTGTGTGCGGCGGGTACGGGCTCGTTTTTATCAAGTCAGGCGCACAGGCTGGGCGTATCCGTAGAGGACTTCGGCGAGATTGCGCTGACCTCGAAAAAGCCCACGAATATTGCCGCGCGGTGCACCGTATTTGCCGAAAGCGACCTTGTGCACAAGGCGCAGATAGGGCATAGAAAAGAGGACATAATCGCGGGGCTTTGCAAGGCGGTCGTGACCAATTACCTCAACAATATTGGCAAGGGAAAGAAAATAAACGCGCCCATAGTCTTTCAGGGCGGCGT
The DNA here is from genome assembly GCA_964600525.1 of uncultured Clostridia bacterium. GTDB lineage: Bacteria > Bacillota > Clostridia > Christensenellales > Borkfalkiaceae > Coproplasma. The sequence continues at coordinate 1,653 of CAZRJY010000007.1, read as the reverse complement.
GAGCAAAAACGCAGGTGTTAAGAAAGCGTTCGAGGACGCGGTGGGAAGCGAGGTTATCGTGGACGAAAACGGTCATCTTATGGGCGCTTTCGGCGTCGCCGTGCTGGCAGGAAGAAGCGGTAAGGAAAGACCGTTCTCTTTCGATACGGCGGACATAGAGTTCAAAACGCGCGGTTTCGAGTGCGGCAAATGCGCCAATCACTGCGAAATTATCTGCGTGTATAAAGAGGACGAGCTTATCGACGCCTGGGGCAACAAATGCGACAACGGCGCGGTAAAGACAAGAATATGACGCGGTGAAAAAGAGCTGTTTCGAAAAGAAACAACTCTTTATACTTTATCAATACAGTAATACCGTGCCCTCGGGAAGGGTGAAATTGGGCAGGTCGACCTTGCGGAAATACATATTTTCCTCGCGGTAGGTGCGGTGGAAGATTATATACACGCGCGCCTGCGGATACAGCTTTGCTATGTTTTCCTTTAACGCTGTGTATTGCATAAGTCTGTTGGCAACGTCGAAATTCAAATCCACGCACACGGTCGCGGCTCCGCTTGCCAGCACGTCCAAAAGCCTTGCGCGGAACTCGGAGAGTATGCTCTCGTGCGAGCGCATAAGCGAACCGCCGCCGCACAATCCGCCGTTTTTAAGCATCAGCTCGGACGCGGCAACGCCGTTACGCTTTCTCGTAAACTCCACAAGTCCGAACTTGGACATCGGCAGAACGCGGCACCTGGACTTGTCCGAGCGCAGCGCCTTTTCAAGCTCGGTAACAATCGCGCGCCGGTGGTTTTCGTCGGTCATATCAATAAAGTCGACGACGAACAGTCCGCCTAAATTTCTCAGCTTGACCTGCCGCGCAATCTCCCACGCCGCCAAAACGTTGGTGCAGTAAACGGTGTGCTCCAAGCTGTCGTCGCCCGTAAACTTGCCCGTGTTGACGTCGATAACCGTCAGCGCCTCGGTGCGGTCGATAATGAGATACGCGCCGTTGGAAAGCTCAACCTTGGGTTGCAGAGCGGTTATAAACTGAGAATAAATTCCCTCGGAATAGAACAGGTCGGTGTGCGCGTCGTGCAGAGTAATCTTAACCGAGTCGGGGCGGACGTAGCTTGCCGCAAGCTCGGTAATGCTTTGGTAAATCTGTTCGCTTCCCACGTAAATCTCGTCGCCGCTTTTAAGCATAAAATCGCGTAGAACGCGTATATGCAGGGGGGAATCGCTGTATAAAAGCTCGCCTACGGCCGCGGTTTTAAAGCGGGAGAGTATATTTTTGTACAGCGTTCTGAAATAATTGATTTCGACTATTTTCGTGCTGAGCACGGCGTAGGGAGCCGCCGTACGCACAATCATTCCTTCGCCGTCGTTAAGTTGTTTCTTCGCGCTGAACATAAGGTTTTTTCTGAGTTCGTGGTCGGAAATTTTCGCGGACACGCCGACGAAAGGAGTGTCGGGCATATACACGATATACTTGCCCACAAAGGAAAGACGGGTGGTAACCTTGGCGCCCTTTTTGCCCTGCGCCGCCTTTGTCACCTGAACTAAAATCTCGTCGCCCTCGTGCAGATTTAAGGTGAGCGGAATGTCTATCTCGCCGCCCTCTAATCTGCTCTTGTCGGGTATGAGGTCGGCAACCGAAATATAGCAGTGGCGCT
>CAZRJY010000006.1:0-23808 GCA_964600525.1 uncultured Clostridia bacterium | reverse complement strand
CGAGCCGGGGCGCTCGATTGTCGGCGAGGCGGGCATAACGCTTTACACCGTCGGCGCAATTAAGGACATTCCCGGGATAAGAAAATACGTTGCCATCGACGGCGGTATGTTCGAGAACCCGAGGTATTCGCTATATCAGTCCAAATATACGGCTTTGAAGGCCTCGGACGTGAACGCTAAAAACACTCAGAAAGTAAGCATTGCGGGTAAGTGCTGCGAAAGCGGCGATTTAATCGGCGTTGATATTCCTTTGCCCGAAGTAGAGAGCGGCGACATTCTCGCCGTACTTTCGACAGGCGCTTACCATTATTCTATGGCGAGCAACTACAACAGAAATTTCATACCTCAGGCGGTACTTGTCAAGGACGGCAAAGCGGAGGTTATAATCAAAAAGCAGACCTTCGAAGACCTTGTAAGAAACGACGTAATTCCCGACAGTTTAAAATAATGGTATTTACTATTTTATGGCTTCTGGCAAGTCTGATTGCCGTAATATTCGTATTTGCTCCGCATGAGTTAGCCCACGCTTTTGTTGCGTATAAAAACGGCGACCCTACGGCCAAAATGCGCGGCAGACTTACATTAAATCCTTTCAAGCATATCGACCTTACTGGCTTTGTGTTGTGGGCTCTGGTCGGTTTCGGATGGGCGAAACCCGTACCGGTAGACCCGTACAACTTTCGTAATTACAAAAAAGGTATGTTCACCACGGCGGTTGCGGGAGTAGTGGTCAACTATATAATCGCTTTTATCGCATACCTGATTTTTGTGATTATAAGCCGCTTTTTCGCCCCCGGCGCAAACACGTTTTTAATATATTTCGATTATTTTGTGAGCTCGGTATTTTACCTGATATTCGCATATAGTCTGTATTCGTTCGTATTCAATCTGTTGCCGCTGTATCCTCTCGACGGGTTCAGGGTTGTGGAGGCATTGACAAGGCAGATAAATCCCGTTCAGCGCTTTCTGCGCAATTACGGTCAGTTAATTCTTTTAATACTATTGATAGAAAGCTTTGTCTGCGGATTTATTGTCGACAGAATACCCGGCACACAGGTTGCTACAATCGTGAGCTACTTCGATATTTTAGGATACGTAGGGTGGTTTGCGGAAAAAATTATAGGATACCCCATAACTGCGGCGTGGGGCTGGATTTTAAGATTATGAGCATTGACCCCAAGTACGAAAATTTTGAATCGGTGGTGGACTATGATACCGTCTTAGACGATTTCGAAGGTCCGCTCGATTTACTGTTACATTTAATCAACATAAATAAAATAAGTATCGACGACATTTTCGTATCCAAGGTTACGGAGCAGTTCCTCGACTACATCGAGTATATGAAAACCCAGCCGAGCCGCGACGTCGACAAGGAAAGCGAATATCTCGCTATGGCCGCGCAGATAATTTATATCAAGTCTAAATCGCTGGTTCCGCCCGTCGAAATAGACGGAGAGGAAATAGGCGGCGCGGAGGACGAACAGCAGGAGCTTATAGAACAGTTAAAGCAGCGTGAATTCGAGCTTATCAAAGAGCAGACGCCCAAGTTGAAAACTCTTGAAACGGTAGGATATTATTTTAAAGAGCCCGACAAAGAAATCAGCAAGGTAAAGATTGTCTATAAAGATTTCAGCGTCGACGCGCTTTTGCAGGCGTTTGCAAACCTGTTGCTTCGCAACGAAAGCTTACAGCGCGAAAAGGAAAACATAAAGGAAATTCCCAAAGACCAATACACCGTTCAGGACAGAGTAAGTCATATAAGAGAGCGGCTTTTGGTAAAGGAGGAATTTGATTTCGACGAGCTGTTTGCAAGCTATTCCAGAAACGAGGTTATAACAACCTTCCAGGCGCTTCTGGAAATGCTGAAATTCCAGTTTATTTTGGTTGAACAACCCGACACGTTCGGCAACATTAAGATAAAACGCAATCCCGACGCGGATTTAAAGGACGTGAACAATGAACAATTTGACGAATATAATTGAGGGTATAGTTTTTGCTTCGGGCGAAGCGGTTCCGGTAAAGTACATAATCGAAAAACTGGGTTGCTCGTTGAAAGAAGTAAACGCCTGCGTTGCGGAGCTTAAAAACAAGTACACGGAAGAAAGCGGCATTCAGCTTTTAACCTTTAACGGTAAAGTTCAGTTTGCGTCCAACCCTGCGTACAAACAGCAGATTTCCGACGTACTCACGCCCATAAAGGAAAAGGAATTCACCAAGACCATTTTGGAGTGCGCCGCAATCATCGCCTACAAACAGCCCGTAACCAAGGGCGATTTGGAGGATATAAGACAGGTCAACTGCGACTATGCGGTACACACTCTTTTGGAACTCGGTATGATAGAGCCGTGCGGCAGAAGGGACGCAGTCGGCAAACCCATTCTTTACACTACGACCGACAACTTTTTAAAGAGGTTCCGCCTTAACTCGATTGACGAACTTCCCGACTACGACCAGCTTATGGCTCAGATTGCCGAGCTCAACGACACCATTCTGCGCGAGGAAGAGGGCGGAAATTATCTGTACCGCAAGGACGAGTACAACGGCGAGGACGAGGAGGACGCAACCTCGGAAGGCGAGGCCGCTCCCGAGCCCGAAAAGAGCGCGCCCAAAACCGAGGAAGGTTTCGAGCTTCCCGAGTTTTTGGACGGCGAGGATAATATTATTAAGATAAAGTAAATAACAGATTTGTGCCCCGCGCCTTTCAAGGCGCGGGGCTTTTTCTGTGTGAATAATAAATTTGTTATTACAGATAATATTTACGTGAGTGAAGCGTTGGTTTACATTTCCGCAATAGCGTTCTTTATAGCCGTATTTCCCGTGCACGTTTTAGGTTACGTCTATATATCGACCGCAGAAAAATACGCGAGCTTAAACGTAACGCTTTACAGATTATTTAGGATAATCAACGTAAATACCGAAAGACCGCCAAAGGACGACGATAAAAAAGAAGCCGACAGCAAGGACAAAGACAAAAAGCTTATGACACCGGCCAACTGGCTTGAAATGTTTAACAATCTGTGCCTTACAAAGATTGTTCAGCTCGGAGATTACGGGTTGCAAAATCCCGACAACGCCTACGTTGCTCTTGCAAACACCGCGGTTACCGACGCTGTTTATACGTTTGTAAAAGTCAACGGCGGCAGGACAAAACTTAAAAACTATTCGGTGCTCAATTACGAACACTCGGAAGTAAATTACTACTTAAAGATTGAGGGAATAATTAACGTAATTACGCTCTTAAAGCTTTTAACAATATTCTATTGGGGGAAAATCAATGAAAAATAAATTAAAGACCACACAAAACGGCAACTTTGAAAAAACCGCGCTGCCCGTTGAAAAACTTGCCGACGCCGACACCGTTATCGGCGAGCCTATAACTACGGTCAGCGGCACACAGGTAATTCCTTTATCGTCGGTAACCGTTGTAAACCTCGGCGGCGGCGGCGAGTACGGCGACGTTAAAACCTTCCGCGAAGCCGACGGCTTTAAGCTTGCAGGCGGCAACGGCACGGTTATCACCGTAAAACCCAAGGGATTTTTGGTGGACGACGGCAAGGAATGCAGGCTTTTAAAACTCGAAGAGGGCGCAATCGATACGCTGATAGAAAAGACGGGAGAATTGGTTCACAAACTTTCGGACAATGTTTAAGAAATTTTTAAAAGTTTTAACAATAGGAATATGTCTTGCCGTCATTGTGTCTATACCCGCCGTCGGAGGTACGGTTAAAGCCGCCGCGGACGGAGTTGCCGAAATTGCAATGGAGCTTGAAAGCGGCAAAGTTTTACACTGCAAAAATGCCGACGCGCGCCTTCCCATGGCAAGCACGACTAAGATTATGACCGCATTGCTCGTCGCCGAGGAATGTGATTTAACCGAAGTAATAACCGTTCCGAACGAGGCAGTGGGCGTAGAGGGTTCGAGTATTTACCTTAAAAAAGACGAACGCATTTCGGTCAAGGACCTCTTATACGGCTTGATGCTGCGCTCGGGTAACGACGCGGCGTGCGCGCTTGCAATTCACCACAGCGGCTCGGTTGAAAAGTTTGTAGAAAAGATGAACGCAAAAGCCGAGGAAATAGGCGCAGCCGACACACACTTTAAAAACCCCAGCGGACTGCCCGACGACGAACACTATACCACGGCAAAAGATTTATGCAACATTGCGCGCTACGCAATGAGCAACCCCACGTTTAAAGAGGTCGTATCAACAAGACATTACTCGGGCGATTTCCGCCATTTTATTAACAAGAACAAACTGCTTTCGTCGCTTGACGGAGCTAACGGCGTTAAGACGGGTTACACCAAAAAGGCTGGTAGATGTCTTGTTTCGTCCGCCGAGCGCGAAAATATGGACGTTGTCTGCGTTGTTCTGAATTGCTACGATATGTACGAAAAGAGCGCCGGAATAATCGACAGCTGCTTTGAAAGATACGGTGTGGAAATTATCAGCGCCGACAGAGTATTCGATTATAACGGCAGACAGTGCACTCTGGATTGCGATTGCAGGCTGGTTGTCGAAAAGGGCAAACCTTTAAAATTTGACGTCTGTCCGCCCGACGGAGAGGACAACGCAATAGCCAAATTGGAAATTCACTGCGAAAATGACTTGATTTTCAGCCATAATTTGTATACTATAAATTAAAATACAAATTAAGTTGAAAACAAGATTATGAGAATTAACAAATTTCTTGCCGCATGCGGCGTGGCTTCGCGCAGGGAGTGCGACAAACTGATAGAGAGCGGTTCGGTTGAAATAAACGGCAAAATAGCGCAAATAGGCGCTGACGTCGGCGACGACGATACCGTAACCGTAAACGGCTCGACTGTCAGCGTAAAGAAAAACGAATACTACCTCCTGAACAAGCCCAAAGGCTATATTTGCTCGGTTAAAGACGAGAAGGGCAGAAAGACGGTGCTCGACTTAATGCCGCAGGGAATTGGCAGAATTTATCCCGTCGGAAGACTTGACTACGACAGTGAGGGACTTATAATTTTAACTACCGACGGCGAGCTTGCACAGCATCTGACGCACCCTTCCAACGAAGTGCCCAAAACCTATCTCGTAAAGATAGAGGGCACGATAACCGAAGCGGGGCTAAACCCCATACGCAGCGGCGTTGACATCGGCGGATACGTTACGAAAAAGTGCAAGGCGCACATTATTGAAACCAACAAGGAATACACTAAAATTCACGTAACAATAACCGAGGGCAAAAACCGGGAAATAAGAAAGATGTTCGAGGCGATAGGAAAGGAAGTCACGCTTTTAAAGCGCATTAAGATAGGCGAGCTTACTTTGCGCGGACTTGACAGAGGCGCGTTCAGAAAACTTTCCAAGCAGGAAGTTGCATATCTGTTATCGATTTAAAAAGAAAGGCGGTTGCTTTTTAAGCAACCGCCTTTTATTAGTTTTATATACTTCTTATAAGTCCGACAACCTTGCCCAGAACGGAAACTTCGTCAAATACAAAGTCTTCCATTTCGTCGTTTTCGGGGTGCAGAATAAACTTGCCGCCGCGCTTGAAAAACCTTTTGACGGTTGCGCCGTCGTCGACCAAAGCAACCACAATATCGCCGTTATCGGCAGTTTCCTGCTTTTTTACTATAATTTTATCGCCGTTCAGCATTCCGATATTTATCATGGAATTGCCCTTAACCGTAAGCATAAACATATCGTCGCTACCGAACATATTGGAGGGAACGGAAAAAAAGTCCTCGTAATTTTCCTGCGCAAATATAGGTTCGCCCGCGGCAACCGTACCGACCAGGGGTATTTTTACCGCATTCTGTCTTACTGTCATTGCACGGCGCTTGTTTTCGCCGACCTTGCTCTTTTCAATCAGTCCCGCGTCGGCAAGCCTGTTAATAATCGTAAAACACGTGGCTGTGGAGGGAATATTACAGCCTTTGCAGACGTCGCGCACTGCGGGCGCATAGCCGTATTCTACTATGTAGTCCTGAATAAATTTTAAAACAACTTCGTCGTTATGTCTCTTTTTAGCCATAATAATCTCTCCTGAAAGCAGTATAACACAACAAAAACAAAATTGCAAACTTTTGTTTGATATTATTTAAAATTTTTTATTGACTTTATTTATAAATTTGAGTAAAGTATAGAAAAGGAGTTTTTTATGAACTTGGGTGGAGAGTGCGTTTTAGACGACGAAAAACAATGCGACGGTTGCGGGGAGTGCGAAATCTGCGACCTCGACGAAAACAAAATCTGCGATAACTGCGGCAAGTGCCTGGATATACGCGACGACGCTATAATTAAAATCGACGCTATAATTACCAACAAATAAATTTAGTAAACTTGTCGGCGTATAAGTTTTCAACCTTAATTTCCGCGGTGAGACCATCGTTTGTGTACTCGCGGGAAAGCTCGGCGGCGTATTGCCGCAATTTTTCGTAATCGTTAAATTTTTCAAACGGAACAAACAGTTTAAGTCTTTTGAAGCGCTCTTCGAAAGACTTTTTAATTTGCTCTTTAAGAGCGGTTATTCCGGTGCCGTCCTTTGCGGAAATCAAAATGCAGTCGGAGGGAAGCGAAGAGGTATCGGCAACCAAATCGCACTTATTTAATACTTTCAGATACTTTTTGTCAAATCCGAGCTCTTCCAACGTTTTGGTGGTTGTTTCGAACTGTAAGTTGAAATCGTCGTTCGCGTCTGCGACAAACAGCGCCAAATCGCAGTTCAAAGCCACTTCCAAGGTCGATTTGAACGCCTCGACAATGTCGTGCGGCAGTGCCTGTATAAAGCCGACCGTATCGATTAAAACGTAATTTTCGCCGTCGATTTCAAACTTCCTCGCCGTCGGGTCCAAAGTTACGAACAAAGCGTTCTGCGACACAACGTCAGAACCTGTCAACAGATTTAAAAGGGTGGACTTGCCTGTGTTTGTATAACCGACAAGCGCTACGGTTTTAGTTCCGTCTTTCAGCCGTCTGCCGCTTTGAAGTTGCCTGCGGCCGCGGGTTTCTTTCAGCTTTCCTTCAAGGTATTTAAGACGGTATGCAATGTGCCGCCTGTCTGTTTCCAACTGGGTTTCGCCCGGTCCGCGCGAGCCTATGCCGCCGCCCAGACGCGAAAGCGCCGCGCCTTTGCCCTTTAAACGCGGATAAATATATTTAAGCTGAGCTATCTCGACCTGAATTTTGCCCTCGCTCGTCACTGCGTTACGCGCAAAAATATCGAGAATAAGGGTAGTGCGGTCAATTACTTTTCTGTCGCTGAGCGCCGCGGAAATATTCAAAGTCTGCGAAGGCGAAAGGTCGCCGTTAAACAAAACGGTAAGCTCTTCAATGCCCTCGACAGCGGAAGCAATTTCGGTTAGCTTGCCCGAGCCTATAAAGGTTGCCGCATTGATTTCTTTGATATTCTGAAAACACGAGCCGACGTAAACGCCGCCCGCGCTCTCTATTAAAGCAATCGCCTCATCGTGCAACCGCTTGTAGTTGCCGTCGAGTATGGGTTGAATGATATAAACTTTTTCCATAATTTATTCGTCGTCGCGCCTTAACTTCACTTTGCCCGCAACCGCTCGGCGCGTGTCCTCGCTGATAGCGGCGTAGTGTTTACGCGTGGTGTTTACGTCCTTATGTCCCAAAACGTCGGCAACGATATAAATATCGCCCGTCGCCTTGTAAAGCTGCGTGCCGTATGTACTGCGCAGTTTGTGCGGCGAAATTTTTTTAAGGGGAGACACGATTTTCGCGTACTTATGTACTAAATTTTCAACGGCGCGCACTGTAATACGCTTTTTCTGAGAGGAGAGGAACAGCGCCCCGTCGCCGCTGTTTGATAGTTCGCACTCGTCCTTGTAGTCAAGGTAGCGCTTCAAAGCGTCCGCAACGTCGTCGTCAAAAAACAAAATCGATTTGCTGCCGCCCTTGCGCGTTACTAAGAATGAATTGTCTTTAAAATTCAAATCCTCGTTATTAAGTCCGACAAGCTCGCTTATACGGATACCCGTGCCGAGAAAAAGAATAAGAATGGCGGTGTCGCGCACCTTATTTTTTTCATGGTAGGCGCGTTGATGGGGGGTAAGCCCGTTGCCGCTTTCGGCAGTGTCGATTATGCTGAAAACCTCGTTGCCGTCAAGCCTTATAATGGGCTTTTCGTGCAGTTTGGGAGTGGATACTTTGGCTGAATTATCTACCGAAATCTGTCCTTTATTAAAAAAGTACTTAAACATAGCACGCACGGACGATAATTTTCTTGCCTTGGCGCGTTCGTTGCAGGTGTGCTGCGCACCGTTGAACTCATAGTTAGAGAGGTAGACCAGAAAGTACTCAATATCATTATTTGTAATATTCTCTAAATCTATTAATGAAACGTCCTTGACGGTTTTCTTGCCGCCGTAACGCTTTTTGCACATAAAATCGAAAAAAATTTTAAGGTCGTGAGCGTAATTTAAGCGGGTGAGAGTAGAGGTCATACTGTCTATGCCTAAAAAGTAATCGAGGCAGAAAGCGGGCAAATCGTCCTCTAAAAGTCTGTCAATCGTCTCGATATTCTTTTTATTTCGCTGAACGTAATAATCTGAATTGTTTTTCATAGTTTTAAGTTTACAGCTTGCCGCACAAAAAGTCAAATACATATTTTACGAATAATTTTTATAACTTTACAAACCGGAATAATAATGATAAAATAGCGGTAGTAGGACAAAAGAATGAGACACATCGGTATTAAAGATAAGGCAAAACCCATTTTTATGGTTTTTATAATAACCGCATTCGCCATATCTCTTATTTTGACAATCATTTTCTGGTTTTTAACTTTGACTCATATTGAGATAAGTGATTATTATTTCAATGGAATTGAGGTAGAGGCGGAAATAGTTGACGTAACCGACGTTGACATAGATAGCAGTGACGGTACGTCATCAACGCGCTACTGGGCTTTAATTTACAAATACGTTTCGCCGGAAGGTAGGGAATACGGCGGATTGGGACGCCGTTATAGAAAAAAAGAACAAGCACAATCGCATATCGGCGATAAAATTATCATAACTATAAACCCGAAAAGCGGTGAAAGCACAACTACAAGGCTGGATTATTACGCTACTCATATGAATGATATCCGTACCGATTTTCCGCTTGCGTGTATTTTTACTGGGTTTTTCGGTATATCGGCATATTTGTTTTTCTATCGCGTAGTTTACAGAGATGTTTTAGATAAGAAAATGCAGAAAATGGTAGACGCAAGATTTATAAATAATTGTGTTTCGGAAGGTGAAGTACTTAAAGTCTTCGGAGTGATATGGTATTACGTTAAAGTCAAATATTTTGACGATAAGGGTATAGCCAAAGAAAAATGGGCAAGAGCCTGGTTTACAAAAAAAGAAGCAAAGTTTTTGGAACAAAAGAAATATATAAAAATAGTACCTTATAAAAACACCTACGGAATATTAGAAGAAATGCCGACAGAAATAAAGCAGAAGAAGTCAATAAATCGCTAAATTTTTAATTGATGAACCCAAATACCGCCCTTGATGGCGGTATTTAAAAATAGCCATATTTATTCGTAAAACACAGCTTTTACGAATAAATATGGCTATTTTAATACTTAATAGAGGAATTTGACTGAAAATTTAAGCAAATTATAAAAATCCAATAAAATATTCTAAATAGCATTTTAGTAACAATTTAAAGCAAATTTTAGTAAAATTTTGCAAAAAAAGATACTATGCGTGACATAAACGCACAGTATCAATGAAATACATATGAATTTTACTGCATTTTTTGCTGTTTAACCTTGTGGTCTATTACGTGACGTTTTGCAAGCTCTGAAACGATATCTTTCGGTTCGATATTCATTTCAGCCATCAGAACCATTACGTGATACGCAAGGTCGGCAATCTCGTAAACCGTTTCAGCCTTTTCGCCGCCTTTTCCGGCTACGATAACTTCGGTAGATTCTTCGCCGACTTTCTTTAAAATTTTATCAATTCCCGACTCAAACAAATACGTTGTATACGAACCTTCCGGTTTTTCACACTTACGCTGCATCAAAAGCTCATACAGACCGCCAAACGAAAATTCGGAAATTTTATCGCTCCTGTAAACGTAATTATTAAAACAACTGTCCGTTCCCGTGTGGCATGCAGGACCGTCTTTTACAACTTCGACAGTTAACGCGTCTAAATCGCAATCGGCAACAATAGAAACAATATGCTGATAATTTCCGCTTGTTTCACCTTTGCGCCAAAGACATTTTCTACTGCGCGACCAGAAACAAGTTTTACCTTCGTCAATACTTATTTTAAGGCTTTCACGGTTCATATATGCCACGGTAAGCACTTTTTTGCTGTAAAAATCGGTAACAACTGCGGGAATTAAGCCGTTTTCGTCAAATTTCAAATCATTTATTTCAATCATAATCTAACCTCAATTGAGTTATTTTTAAGTGCTTCTTTAAGATTTTTAATAGAAAACCGGTTAAAATGGAACACGGAAGCACCCAAACCGGCGTCAACCTGCGTATTTTTAAACAATTTAACGAAGTCATCGATACTTCCTGCACCGCCGCTGGCAATTACGGGAATGCTCACAGCTCCGCAAACCGCGTTAAGCATAGGCAAATCAAAGCCTTTTTTTACTCCGTCTGTATCAATGCTATTTACAACAATCTCGCCCGCACCGCTGCTTTCGGCAAATTTAGCCCACTCTATGGCGTCGATTTCGGTCTTAATTCTGCCGCCTTTTGAAAATACTTTATAGCCGTTTTCAGTCAATTTTACGTCCATAGACAACACAACGCACTGATTTCCGTACCTTTTTGCCGCTTTTTTAATCAAAGTCGGGTCTGAAATAGCGCCGCTGTTAACGCTTACCTTATCCGCACCGCACTTTAAAACTCTGTCAAAATCATCTAGACTGTTTATGCCGCCACCCACGGTAAGCGGAATAAATACGTTTGCGGCAACATTTTTTAAAACGTCGCAAAAAAGCGCACGCCCTTCGGAACTTGCTGTTATATCATAAAAAACCAGCTCGTCAGCTCCTCCGTCTGAGTACTTTGCCGCAAGCGCTGCGGGGTCGTCGACATCAGAAAGATTTGTAAAATTTATGCCCTTAACAACTCTGCCGTTCTTTACGTCAAGGCACGGAATTATCCTTTTTGTCAGCATATTTTATCCTCAGCAAGTTCAATTGCTTCTTTTAAATCAATTTTGTTCTCATACAGAGCTTTACCTAGAATTGCTCCGTACACGCCCGTATTTTTAAGAATTTCAAGCTCTTTTAAGTCGGAAATGCCACCTGATGCGGTTATTTTGGGACATTCTGTCTGGCATAGTACTTTGTAAATCCCTAAATTTGCACCACTCAGCATACCGTCTTTACTTATATCCGTATAAATTACGTTGGAAACGCCGATTAGTTTTAACTTCATGCAAAACTCTATCGAATCTACTTCGGTTACTTCCTCCCAACCGCTGACAGCAACTTTACCGTTAAGTGCGTCAACGCCGACGGCAATCGCATCGCCGAAACGCTCCACAGCTTTTATAACAAATCCGAAATCCTTAACTGCAACAGTTCCCAAAATCACACGGCTGACCCCGCAATCGAGATATTTGGCAATTTGTTCGAAAGTTCTTATACCTCCGCCCACCTCGACGAACATGCCGCTGTTTGCAACTATTTTTTCAATTGTTTTGGCATTGTCGGCATTGCCGCTTTTGGCGCCGTCCAAGTCGACAACGTGCAAATTACTTGCACCCTGTTCAAAAAAACGCGCCGCAGCTTCAACAGGAGTAAGCGAATAATTTTTGACATCGGAATAATTTCCTTTGCAAAGCCTAACAACCTTGCCGTCAATTATGTCTATTGCGGGAAATATTTTCATAACTACTCCGTTTAAATTTCGCTGAACGCCTTTAAAATTTCAAGTCCGTTTTCGCCGCTCTTTTCGGGGTGAAACTGAACTCCGTAAACGTTACCTTTCCTTACAGCCGCAGTAACTTTTATTCCGTAATCGCAGGTTGCCGATAAACCTTCGCGGCACTTGGCATAGTAAGAATGAACAAAGTATACAAAGCTACCGCTTTTCAGATTTTTAAAAATCGGGTTATTATCCGTAAGTTCAAGACTGTTCCATCCCATATGCGGTATTTTAAGTTCCTTTACGTAATCGGAAAGCGGCACAACCTCGCCTTTAATTAAGCCCAAACCGCAATGTTCACCGTACTCGAAACTCTTATCGAAAAGTAACTGCATTCCAAGACATATGCCCAAAAGCGGTTTGCCCGAAGCGCATTCAGCCTTGATAACTTCGTCAAGCCCGCTGTCTTTCAGCCTTTCTGCCGCATCGCCGAACGAGCCTACACCGGGCAAAATCAGCTTATCCGCACGCATAATCTGCTCTTTATCCGATGTTATAATACTTTCGGCGCCGACTTTTTTTAACGAATGCACCAGCGAGAAAAGATTTCCGACCCCGTAGTCGATTACAGCAATCATAATACACCCTTGCTCGACGGAACCGCATTACCCGTAATTTCGGCCGCGCGCCTCAATGCACGCGCAAACGCTTTAAATGCGCATTCGATTATGTGGTGAGTATTTTTGCCGTATAACTTTACAATGTGCAATGTTATGCCCGCCTCGCGGACAAACGACTGAAAAAACTCTTCAATCAGCTCGGTATCGAAAAGCCCTACCGCTTTTTGCTTTACTTCGTCGCTGTCGTCGCAAACCTTGGCGCTTTCGATTTTTAAATCGTAATTCAAAACGCTTCTGCCGCTTATATCGACCGCACACAAAACCAGACTTTCGTCCATAGGTATGGTAACGTCGGCATAGCGGTTTATTCCGCACTTGTCGCCAATCGCTTTTTTAAACGCTTGCCCGAGTACTATACCGACGTCCTCGACCGTGTGGTGAAAATCAACGTCGATATCGCCTATACACTTAACGTTCAAACCGAACCCGCCGTGTACGGCAAAAAGCTCTAACATGTGGTTCAAAAATCCGCAGTTTGTAGCTATTTCATACACTCCGCCGTCAAGATTTAAGCTAAGCTCTATGTCGGTTTCTCTTGTTTTTCTTTTTATTTCCGCCGTTCTCATTGCATCTTTTCCTTTAAAATTTTGTCCAACGTCTTAATCAACGCGTCGGTTTCGGTATCCGTTCCGACGGTTATCCGAACAAATTCGCATATTCTTTCGTCACGGAAATGTCTGACCAAAATACCGTTTTCCTTTAAAAGCTCGTAAAGCTCTTTGCCGCCGATAGCCGCGCTTTTAGCCATAACAAAGTTTGCCGCCGACGGCAAAACCGTAAAATTAAGCGCTGATAATCCGTCCGTAAGCCGTTTCCTTGTCAGTTTAACCTTTTCAACCGAGTTTAAAAAATATTCGTTATCCTTTATTGCCTGAGTTGCCAGCGCCGCAGAAATGCTGTTTACGTTGTACGGGTGAAAAGAATTTTTCACTTTTTTCAAGTCGTCAATCAAAGCCTTATCGGCAACCGTATATCCGACGCGCGCACCTGCAAGCGAGCGCGACTTGGAAAACGTATTTACCACAACAAGGTTTTTATAGTTTTTGATAAGTTCAATCGCGTTGTACTGCCCGAAATCCGCGTACGCCTGGTCGACTATGACAATATTATCGGGATTTGCCCTCAGTATTCTTTCAATTGCCGCAGTTGAAAGTTCGATACCCGTCTGTGCATTGGGGTTTGCCAGCACTACCGTTTTACCGCATTTATAATACGCCGCTTCGTCTACGGTAAAGTCATTTTTTAAAGCAATATGTTCTATTGCACAGCCGAACAGATTTGCTATAACGTCATAGAAGCCGTAAGTTACGTCGGGATAACGCACGCCGCCTTTTCCGTACGCAAAGAACGCAAATGCAAGCGCTTCGTCCGAGCCGTTAGTTACCAGAACGTTGCCCGCGTCAACTCCGTAATAGTCGGCAATTACGTTTACTAATTCGGTACATTCCGGGTCGGAATATCTGTTAAGCCCCTCTAAAACCGCTTCGGAAATACTTTCTACGGCTTTACGCGACGTAAAATACGGATTTTCATTGGTATTCAGTTTTATATATTTTTTCCCTCTGGGCTGTTCGCCCGGAACATAGGGCGAAATCCCGTTTATCAAATCCGTGGTAAATTTACTCATTTCTTTGTCCTTACCGCAACGCTCTTCGCATGCGCTCCCAGTCCTTCGGAGTTCGCAAACGAGATAATATCGTCCGCCGCAGCTTTCAGAGCATCTTCGGTATAGTATACGTATTGCGTCGTTTTAACAAAGTCGTCAACGCCGAGCGGCGACGCAAACCGCGCCGTACCGCTTGTCGGCAACGTGTGGTTAGGACCGGCATAGTAATCGCCGACCGCTTCGGGCGTATTGTAACCGAGAAACACCGAGCCCGCATTTTTAACTTTTTCAAGCAGTTTAAACGGCTCTTTTACGGCAAGTTCGAGGTGCTCGGGCGCATATTCGTTGCAAAGCTCTATGGCGGAAACCAAATTATCCGTCACGATAATTTTGCAGTTATTGTTCAGTGAAGCATTGGCAATTTCACGGCGTTCAAGCATTTCTACCTGCGCTTCAAGCTGACTTGCAACCGATTTTGCAAGTTCTTCACTGTCCGTAATCAGAATTGCCGAAGCAATTTTATCGTGTTCCGCCTGAGAAAGCAAATCGGCGGCAACGTGTTCCGCGTTGGCAAACCTGTCGGCAAGAACCAATATTTCGCTTGGCCCGGCTATCATATCAATGCCGCATGCAACGCCGTAAACAAGTTTTTTCGCCGTTGCAACAAAGTCGCGTCCGGGCCCCGTAATTTTGTCGACCTTGGGCACGCTTTCCGTACCGTAAGCAAAAGCCGCGATTGCTTGAGCTCCGCCCGTCTTGAAAATTCTGTCAACTCCGCACAGCGACGCCGCAACAAGCACTTCCGCCCTCACCTTACCGTCCGCCTTCACGGGCGTGGCCATATAAACGTTTTTTACCCCTGCAATTTTTGCGGGAATAGCGTTCATAAGCACCGTCGAAGGATAAGCCGCGGTACCGCCGGGAACGTAAATGCCCGCGCGCTCCACAGCCGTTACTTTCTGCCCGACAATTGCGTCGCCAAGGTTAATTTCAAATCCGCTTTTAAGCTGTTTGCGGTGAAAATTTTCTATGTTCGCAATCGAATTTTTAAGCGTCTGAATATACTTATCGTCTATTTTTTCAAACGCTTCTTTGATTTCGGACTTACATACTTCCAGCGCTTCGCCCGTATATCCGTCGAATTTTGCGGCGTACTTTCTAAGAGCGCCGTCGCCGTTTTCGCGCACGTCGGCAATAATCGCCTTTACCGCCTCTTCAACGTTATTTGATATTTCGTCACGGCCGCCGAACAGCTCGTCCGCCGACTGACCGCTATATTTAATTATTTTTATCATAATTTTCAACCGCCCTTTTAAGCCTTTCGCCAACCTCGGCAATGCCAGCATTTTTAAACTTGAACGCCGACTTGTTCGCAATCAGCCGCGCACTTATTTCGGAAATTCTGTTTACGACTTTAAGATTGTTTTCTTTCAACGTTGTTCCCGTTTCAACGATATCGACAATGACGTCGGATATGCCGAGAACGGGCGCAAGTTCAATCGAGCCGTTAAGCTTAATAATTTCGATGTCTCTGCCCATATCCGAAAAATACTTTTCCGCGGTGTGCACAAACTTGGTTGCAACTCTAAGCGGCACCGAAACGTCGTCGTTAAAATTATCGCACGCCGCCACGCACATGGCGCACTTGCCCATTTTCAAGTCGGCAAGCTCATAAACGTCGGGATTGTATTCGTCGAGAATGTCCTTGCCCGCAACGCCTATATCCGCGGCGCCGAGCTCAACGTAAACGGCAACGTCCGAGGGTTTAACCCAGAAGTAACTCACCTCGCCCTTCTCGTCGCTGAAAATCAGCTTTCTGCTGTCCCTGGAATACTCGTCGCAACGGTAACCCACGCGCGATAAAAGCTCGTACACCTTTTCACCCAACCTGCCCTTGGGTAAAGCAATATTAATCATTTTGCTTACCTCCTTTCCGTCAGGTCGATAAGATTTTTACAACGCGGACAATTTTCCGCACTCGTCGAAATTCTTACGCTTTGCCCGCAGGCAATTTTACTTTCGGCAAATTCAAGTGCTTTAACCTGCGAATTTTCATTGTATACAACCAGATAGTCGACCGTTTCGTCGTCCTTAGCAAGATACCTTTCGATTTCGCCCAGATACAGCGCAAACCCGATTGCCCCGCCGCTCTTATTAAACTTTTCAAGCAGTTTGTCGTACCTGCCGCCTGTCAGAACACAGTGAGGAACGCCCTCCAAATAACCGTTGTATATAACTCCGTTGTAATAATCCGCGTTTGCTACGGCTGAAAAATTTACGTTAATTCTGTCGCCGTAACCGAATTTATCCGCAATTTCATATACGGTTTTCAACTCGCCGACCGCACTGCGCATTGCTTCGTTTAAACAGATTTTATCCGCATTTAAAAGTACGGTTGCAGGCGAGCCGTTAGCGCTTACGGCAAACTCGAACGCGCTGACAAGCTCGCACGGAAATCCGCATTTGTCGGCAAGCACCTTAAAATCGTGCAGATTTTTGGACTTCAAATATTCGGCAAGCAAATTTATGTGCGAAGGAAACGAATTTAGCAGTCCCTGAGTAAAGCCCATATGCGAAATATCGACTAGATATTTGCCGCTTACCGTTGCCAGCGTTTTACATATAAGTAGCGTAAGTTCGCCGACCACGGCGCCGTCGATTTTGCCGATAACTTCAACGCCCGCCTGACTGATTTCCTTGTAATTACTGCCGCCCGACGCCTGTCTGTAAACCTTTTCGTTATAAAATAATTTCTCCGCAACGCCCTTTTCGACGTCGTTGTGCCTTACAAGCGACAGTGTTACGTCGGGGCGGATTGCCATAAGTTTACCGCTCAAATCGGAAAAACTAATTACGTTTTTTCCGATTAAAAAGTCCTTGTTCTCCTGATAGAGCGAATACTCCTCGAAAGATGCGGGCTTATATCTGCGGTATCCGTATTTTTTATATAAAGTGTTCAGCTCGGTTAAAATAACCTCTTCGCGCTTCTGATAAACCATATCAATCCTTCCCGTCGCAATCTAAAAACTTTTTGTATCCGCCGCTGCCGTGAGATATCGCACGCGAAATTCGCGAAAGCGTCGTGCTCGAAATATCCGTTTCCGCAATAATTTCGTTGTAAGTGCGCCCTTCCAGAAAAAGCTTGGCGGCGTACGCCCTCTGCGCCATCTGCTCAACCTCTTTGTACGTGCATAGGTCGTCTAAAAGCGCCTTACAGTCGTCAACCGTTTTCAGCTTAATAAATATTTCATATAATTCGTTTAAATGCTTTTCATTGTCTTTCATAAGTACATTATACTTTATCACAATAAAGAAGTAAAGTGTTTTGATAATAAAAAAGCGGGAAGTTTCAATAAAATCCCGCAAATTTAACGTTTTTCAAATTTTATAGGCAACTTCGCGCCTGTTTTTATAATAATAGAGCTTATTAACGCCCAAAGATTTAAGGTATTCTTTAAGCTGCGCGCACTTCCTTAGATAATCTGCAACCCTATGCGCGTCACTGCCGAAACTGAGCTTTTCGCCGCCGAGCTGTAAATATCTTTCTATAATATCGCAGTCGGGCAAATAGTCACCGCCGGAAGTGCCCGTTGACGTATTAATTTCAAGGCACTTTCCGCGGCTTATAATCTCGCGCAGAATTTCGTCGATGATTTCGGCAAAATCCGAATATCTGATTTTCGAGCCGTCACCCGAGCGGTAACGCGAAACGTAGCCGATATGCCCTACTATCTGATAATCGAAATCCGCCCGAACGCTTTCAAGGACGGCTTCGAAGTAGTTATAATAGCTCTCTTTCAACGTTCTGCCTTCGAAAAATTTGTCATGAAAACAGTCGCCTCTGCCGGCCAAAGTGTGCACGCTGTTTATAACGTAATCGAAACCGTACTCATTTATAAGTTGTCTGTACTTATCCAACGCAAAGTCGCGGTAGCCGAACTCTATGCCGCACAGAATTTCGGGATTTGCATACCGTTTTTTTAAATCTTTAATACACTCTACGTATTTCGGAATATCGGCAACCGTAATATCCGCGCCGTCAAGCAACGCGTCGTAATCGTAGTGCTCGGAAAAACCTATCACGGGTACGCCCGAATTAAGAGCGGAAATCACGTAATTTTCGGCTTTTTCTTGGCTGTCAAACGAAAAAGCGCTGTGCAAATGAACGTCAATCAACATTTTATTTGCCGTACTTTTTTTCGATTGCGGTAATTTTATCTACTCGCCTTTCGTGTCTGCCGCCCTCGAACTCGGTAGTCAGAAACGCTTCGACTATCTGCAAAGCGTAACCAGCACCTACGACCTTTTCGCCCAAAGCAAGCATATTCGCATTGTTATGCAGACGCGTAAAAGTTGCGCAATAGGTATCGTGACAGTGCGCGCATCTTACGCCCGGAACCTTGTTTGCCACAATGGAAACGCCTATACCCGTCGAGCATACAACGATACCCTTGTCGCATTCGCCGCTTGCAACCGCCTCGGCAGCGGGAAGCGCGTAGTCGGGATAATCGCAGCTGTCGGTTGTGTCCGTTCCGAAATCTACAAACTCGTAACCGTGCTCTTTAAGATAGGCAATAATGCTCTTTTTTAAGTTCAAACCGCCGTGGTCGCACGCCAATGCAATTTTCATATTTTACTCCTCGTATTTCAAAATAAATTGACTGATGATATTTTCGCACGCAATCTTAATTATATCGCGCGTCATTTTATAAACTTCAAGTCCGCAACCGTACGGGTCGGGAACGTCGTACCCGCAGAATTCTTTAATACAGCGGACGTTTCCGCTGCTCCCTAAATACGCTTTCTGCTGTTCGGTCATAGTAACTACAAGAGCGCTGCTCTCAATCATTTCCCTCGTAAGCTGTTTAGGCTTAAATGCGGATAAAATTACGCCTTGTTCTTCCAAAGCGAGCTTGGAATTCGCGCTCAACGTGCCGCCCACTTCCGCATTTATTCCGCGTGAAGCCACGTCCCACCATTTTATTTTTCTTTTCTTGATTTCAGCACGGAGCAGCGCTTCCGCCATGGGGCTTCGGCACGTGTTGCCCGTACAGACAAAAAGTACTTTTTTACGTTTCATCTCAACCGCACGCCTTTTTCATTCTGTTCATAACGCCGACCATTATTCCGTCCTGTTTTTCGGGTGCAACGGCTATAATCAAGTCGGCAACGCGCTCGCCTTCCCTCAACTTATCGTAAAGGTTAGCGGCTATTTCACTCTCGGTTTCGCCTAAATTCAAAACGTTTTCGCAGTGCGCCTCCGCGGCAACGCCGCTATCGCACATAAGCCGGACTTTAACGCCCTCGGCAAGCTTATTATTATATAGTGTAAAGGCAGCCTGCCTGTCGCAAAAATCGAACAAAACCGTCTGACATTTCGGCGAATAATGCTTATACTTCAACCCCGGAGAGCGTACCTTTTCGCCGTCCTTTAAAACGTATTCGTCGCACGCACCTGCAACCGCGGCTATCATTTCACGCGTGATAAGTCCGCTCCGCAAAACGCACGGAACCTCGCCCGTACAGTCCAAAACGGTACTTTCAATACCGCCCGAACACTTGCCTCCATCTATAATCAACTCGATTTTGCCGTTTAAATCGTCGTAAACGTGCTTTGCAGTTACGGGACTTACGTGCTTTGAAACGTTAGCGCTCGGCGCGGCAATCGGCAACCCTACGCTTTTTAAAAAAAGTTGCGCTCCCTCATGGGACGGTATACGTATTGCAAGAGTATCGCCACCGCACGAAACAGCGGAACTGACCGTGCCCTTACTTTTGTAAACCATAGTAAGCGGACCGGGCAGAAACGCTTTTGCCAGCAGCTTTGCATATTCTGGAATATCAAAAACAAGCCCGGACAAGTCGAAATCTTTGTAAACGTGTACAATCAAAGGATTGTCGTTGGGGCGCCCCTTTATTCTAAAAATACTTTCAACCGCCGCAGTATCGAATGCGTTTGCGGCAAGTCCGTACACCGTTTCGGTAGGAAACGCGACTACTCCGCCGCTTTTCAGAATTTCCGCGGCAAGCGCAAGCGACTTATCGTTTACAGGTAAAATTTGCGTATTCATATATTAAAACGGCGGATTGTCGTCGTCGGAAAACATTACGCTGCCGTCAGTCTCGCCAGTGGGCGGAACGTACTCGGGCGGAGGCGCGTTGTCGTAAACGGGCTCCTCGATTCCGTCGCCCGGCTCGGGATTGACAAACTTTGTAAGCTCGCCCTTAAAGCGAAGTTTAATTCTGTCCAGGCTGCCGTTTCTGTGCTTTGCGACAATAAGGTCCGCCATGCCCTTTTGTATATTGCCCTTTTTCAGCTCCTCGTCGGTTGCGCCTACGTCGGGGCGGTTTATAAACATAACGATATCTGCGTCCTGCTCTATCGCGCCCGACTCTCTCAAATCCGAAAGCTGAGGTTCCTTACTCTGCATACGCCTTAGCTGTGAAAGAGCGATTACAGGAACGTCAAGCTCTTTCGCCATAATTTTCAGCTCTCTGGTGATGTCTGCGACTTCCTGCGTTCTGTTCTGGTCGGCGTTCTTTTTGCCGCTGGACATAAGCTGAATATAGTCAATCATTATCAAATCGAGCTGACCGTTGTTTTTTGATTTAATGCGCCTGCACTTCGATAAAATTTCGGCGGGCGTTACGCGCGACGAATCGTCTATGTAAATGCGGCTCTTTCTCAGCTTTTCGGAAGCCTTGGTAAGCTTTTTCCAGTCGTTGCTTTCAAGCTTGCCCGACAACGCGCTCGACATCGAAACGCCTGCAAAACCGCACATAAGCCTTTGAATTATCTGAACTTCGGGCATTTCCAACGAGAAAACAGCGCAGACCTTGTCATTATTGAGCGCCGCATTTTCTACGATATTCATTGCAAGCGAGGTTTTACCCATACCGGGACGCGCCGCAAGGACAATCAAATCCGACTTCTGCAAGCCGTTCGTCAAGCGGTCGAGTTTAATCAAACCCGTCTGAACGCCGCGGAAAGCGTCTTTATCGTCGCTCAGCCTCTGGAATTTCTGTAAAACCAAATCGATACCGTCGCTTTCCCTGATATCTTTAACCGACGAAGAGTCGTTGGTTTTAGAAATGTCGTAGACAAGCTCCTCGGCGTACTGAACGCTTTTTAAATTATCGTCGCTCGACTGCGCGTATTTTATTATATCCCGCGAGGCTCTGATAAGCTTACGGTTAATCGAATCGCGCCTTACAATATCGAAATAATGATTGTAGTTGGCCGAGGACGGCGTAACCTGGGTAAGCTCGGTAAGATAGGATAATTCTCCGCTCTTTTCCAGATTGCCCTCAATTTCCAGTCTGTCCGCAAGCGTAACCAAATCGAGCGGCTTGTGCTCTAAATAGACAAGTTTCATCGCAGACAGTATCAAGCGGTGGCTTTCCTGATAAAAATCGTCTTCCGTAAGTTTTTCCAAAACGTCGGAAAGAATATCGTTATCGATAAGCATACAGCCCAAAAGTGCCTGTTCTGCGTCTAAATTGTTAGGTAAAACGTTATTTTTGTCTGACATAGTACTCTATATTTCCATCAATTTCTCAAATTCAAGCAGTGTATTCTCAAATTCCTTCATTGCAAAGTCGAAAGGCTGTTTGGTTGACAGGTCTACACCCGCAAGTTTTAAAAGCGACACGGGGTCGGTTGACGAACCGCCGGAAAGGAATTTGAAGTAATCTTTGACCGCAGTCTCTCCCTCGGTCAAAATTCTGTTTGCAATATTAATTGCGGTAATAATTCCCGTGGAATATTTGTAAACGTAGAACGACGAATAGAAATGCGGTATTCTGCACCACTCTGTTGAAATTTCGTAATCGTGTTCAATAGCGTCGCCGTAATATTTTTTACCGATTTCCGCATAGGTTTCGCACAGAGTTTCCCTTGTAAGCGGATTGCCTTCCTCAACCATTTTGTGCGCTTCGTATTCGAACTCGGCAAACATAGTCTGTCTGTGCAGCGTTGCACGCACGGAATCGAGGTAATAGTTCAGAAGATACTTTTTAAGGTTTTTATCCTTTGCATCCGAAAGCATATATTTTAACAAAAGCATCTCGTTTACCGTGCTTGCAACCTCGGCAACGAAAATTTTGTATTCGCTCTTTGCAAAGGGCTGATTTTTCTGCGAGAAATAGGTGTGCAACGAATGCCCCATTTCGTGCGCTATCGTAAATATGTCGGTTATGGTCGGCTGATAATTCAAAAGCACGTAAGGGTGCACGCCGTAAACGCCCGCCGAGTACGCGCCGTTGCGCTTGCCCTCGGTTTCCTCCACGTCTATCCAGCGCTCCTCGTACCCCTTTCTTAAAAGGTTTTGATATTCCTTACCGAGAGCGGCAAGCCCCTTTATAACATATTCGTACGCTTCGTCGTAAGTCATTTTAACTTCGGCGTTTTCAATAAGCGGTGCGTACACGTCGTAGAAGTAAAGTTTATCGACCTTTAAAATCTTTTTCCTGTCGGCAAAGTATCTGTGCATAACCGAACAGTTTGAATTAACGCTTTCAAGCAGATTTTCGTAAACCTTTTTATCGACGTCCTCGCTGAACAGCGCGTGGTCTAAACTCGATTTAAAGTTGTAAACCCTGCTTAAAAATACGTCCTTTTTAACGTTGCCGTAATAGTTTGCCGTAATAGTGTTCAGAAGTCCGATATACGCGGCGTAGTATTTTTTATAAGCTTCCTCGCGCTTGGCTCTGTCAGGGGAATGCAAAATTACACCGTAAAGTCCGTGTGTAAGCTTTCTCTTCTTTCCTTCCCATTCGATTTCGGGCAACGGCAAATCGGCGTTGTCAATCATAGCAAAGATGTCGTAGAAAGAGCCGAGCGCCTCACCCGAAAGAGCTATAATCTTTTCCTCTTTTTCACTTATGACGTGGCTCCTGCGCTTTAACAACAGCTTTATCTGATAATCGTAATCGGAAAAGTCCTTGTCGTCGATTAAATCTTTCAGGTATTTCTCGTCAAGCGCAGCCATTTCAGGCTCGAAAAAGGCAGTTGCCGAGCAGTACTTGGAAAAAATCATATCTATTTTGCCGCAGTACGCAATATATTTCGAGTTTCTCGTGTCCTCGTCGCGTTTTAAATTTGCGTAAACGGCAACGTGTTCGAGTTCGATTGTCAAAGCGTCGTTTGTTTTTAAATACTTTAAAAGAGTCGGTTTGTCGCCGAGCTTACCCTGATATTGAGAAAAATCCAGCTTTGCGTTCAATTCTTCTACCGCTTTTTCCCACTGCTCGTCGCTTGTAAAAATGTCCTTAACGTTCCATTTATACTTTTCTTTTACCTCTTCTCTTTTCATAAACCTTTCCTTTAATTTTTATTCGAATGAATGGGCGCCGGAATTAACCCTCCGCGCGAAATAAACTTATTGCTCGACTTGTCGTGCACGGGCATAATCGGTGCTCTGCCCAAAAGTCCGCCGAAATTGACCTCTTCGCCGACCCCCTTGTCGGGAACGGGAATAACCCTAACGGCGGTAGTCTTGTTATTTATCATACCAATCGCCGCTTCATCGGCAATAATCGCGCTTATGGTTTCCGCCGAAGTAGCTCCCGGGATTGCTATCATATCCAGCCCCACCGAACACACTGCGGTCATCGCTTCAAGTTTATCCAAATTGATGTCGCCGCGCTCGGCAGCCTCTATCATTCCTATATCCTCGGAAACGGGAATAAACG
>CAZRJY010000005.1:0-26110 GCA_964600525.1 uncultured Clostridia bacterium | reverse complement strand
TGAGTAAATCTTTTAATATCCTAATTTCTTTTTGCCAAGCATCGCGTTGCGCAAGATTTATATCAAACTCACTGCTTTGACACAAAGTCTGCAAGACAGTGTTTGACTGTAAGAATTCTTTAATTGACGATGCGTAATAATGTCTTGCCATAAACTTTTAGAACTATTTTTTAGCCTTTTTTGCGCTCACGCCTTTCGCTGGGCGGTGACATATTAAAAATTGTCTCCACACCCAATAAGGAAGCACCTAATTGTGAAATCATTTATACTTTAAATATCAATACAATATTCGTTTAATTGATTAAGCGCCATTTGAGGTGTCAATTGTTCGTCTCCTTTCATCTCAATATAAGCCTTCAACATCGCATCATAATCTTTGGTGCCTAATTCTATTCCAACAAAATATTTTAACATCAATTCAATAAGCCTTCCATTAGATGAAGCTATCATTTTCTTGCTTATAGGATTCCATGCAATAAATTTCCATATTTCATTAGTTAAATCATAATTTATTAGATTCATTTTAACCATTACTTGTTCAAAATCTTCATATGTTTCATACAAAGATAATGCACATAATACAAACGGTCTTTGCCCAATCGGACGAAAAATTAGATTACCTCCTTCTTTATTTCTAAAGCTTGATGCAGGATCTTCATCTAAGCCTTTCTGCAAATACTCATTAATTGGAGTAATTTTACTGGAGAAACTTGCCCAATAATCATCAACAAAATTTATAAAATTTGTAATATCTTCTTCTGAGGGCCTTTTTCTGCAATACTCTTCAATTTTTCGCTTCCCTGTTAATAATCTGTTATCTACCTTTACCTGTAAATCTCTTATAAAATATTTCAGTAACTCTGTATTGCATTCATATAACGATATTATGTTTGTAAATGCGGTTTTATCTTTCTCGGGTATTGCTTTTTGTTTATGATTATTAAGTCTTTTTTCTCTAAATAAATCACAGTTTTCTATTAAATGTCTTGTCACAATCGCAACAATATCGTCTTCATCAAGAGCTATAATATCATTTAAACTTACTGGCTTAGCATACCTATTTAATGTACTAAATAAGCGCCTCGTTCTTTGCATGCCAACCGTCGTATTTTTATGCCCAATTAAAATAACTGGTATAGTTTCATCTTCATACTCCGAACCTTTTTCACCAGTTAGAACTTTTTTAATTCCCTCAACTCTGTGTTGTCCATCAACAGGAAATATTTTTTCTTCTCCAGAAAACTCTAATAGTCCCAGCTCATATCTCTCGCCGTCTCCATAATTTAACTCAACTTCTCGCCATTGAGGATCGCCGTCATAAACAGCTAAAACTAGCGCATTAAAGAAATGCTCGTTTTGATTTTCAATATATCTAGCAATACTATTAACATTATCAGTAAGACTTCTCTGAATCAACTCATTTAATGACTTTGATTTATGAAGCTCATCATCAACACGTTTTACATTTTCTTGAACTTCTTTATATGTAAAGCTAGTTAAATAATATATCCAATCCCCTGATTTTTCTCTTAGTGATAATTTCTTCATATAACATCCCTCTCTTTATTGCAATCCGGCAGCTTTAACGGCAAAACCAATTTTTTTATCAGGTATTTTATCGTTAAACGGTAGAATCAATTTATTAATTAGTTCCGTTTCAATTTTTAATATTAGTTCGTTATCGTCTAGCTCTATATAACTACAGTACAAATCTTCCCACCATTGTTCTAACATCGTTCTAATTTTTGGACGACGGTAATCTGGCGGTAAATAGCCTTTATATTCACTAATTCTTTTCCTTAGATTTTGTCCATCTGTTATGTGCGCTTCTCCCACGTACATTAATACGCGTTGCCTTTCCGGAATGATGTTTGGGTCAATATAAAAAATGTAAATTCCGCCTTTTTCATTATTGACTGAAGCAATAGCATCATTTATAATTCCATACGATGAGAAGTATTTAAATGTTTTCCATTGCGCCGTCTGCAAAACATTTAAAATACTAGCATCGAATGTTCGCCATAAATGCGATGGCAACTCGATTTGAAATTTTTTATTTCGTAAGTTTTGAATTAAATCTTCCATAGCAGTTTCTTAAGTAAAATATTTTACAGTTTTTAAATCATAAAGTAGTCTTCACTGTATTCTTTAGTCAGCTCATATACAATTCTATAATAATCTTCTTGTGTTGAAACGCCGTCATTAAACTTTTCGTATAACCATTCAATACCGCCTCGTGCATATGAATTAATTATCGCCATTCCTTCTTTTACTTTAGCAGCATCTCCATCATATCTGAAAGCATTATCAATTCTATCTTCAATAGTTGTCGAGGGGTTGTCCGTAAGCAGCACTAACCGATACAAAAACTTTAACCTATCCTGTTCTCCTATTACAGCTGATGCCAATAAATTTGCCGAATCATCAATGGAATTGTCTATTTCAGATTTTCTGTTTTTTACAGCACCTACTATAATTCCTGCCATATAAACGTCAATATAGCGCTTAAAAATTTCTGCCGATTTTGCATCCTTTTTTAATTCAGTACTTTTTTTAGTAAGAAACTTCAAATAGCTTGCATGCTTACCAGTTATTTTAATATCATTATCAAACATCTTCATTCCTCCTTATCTGTGAGAACGTTTCGGAGTTATTAACTTTTTCTATTATGTAGCTTGCTCCAACCTTATCTATCATTTTTTCTCTTGCATATTCCCAATCCTTTTTCATAACAATAAGAATTACTTGTTCTGCAGTATTAGGCAATATTGTAGAAATGTTTCCTATATGAATTTCGTCAACGTTTGAAAACGGTGCATCCATCACTATGGGATAAGGTTCTGTAGATATTGATACATCTTCATTTTCAGGCTGACGTGCTTTTCTTCTCGCTAAATCAACAAGTCCACTAATAAATGAGAAATTCTTAACCGCCTCCAGTCCTTTCGATTCATCAGTTGATATTTCCTTATCGCCGATATCGGTTTTTAACTTAATGCGATAATTTGAATCAACTTCCATCTTCCTAGAGCCATGATACATTTGCTTAAAGATGCGATTTATGCTATCAGTAAGCTGCTCACGCACTTCTTTCTCAAGCTGGTCATACGTTTCTTTAAACCAATTGTAAACTTCTTCAGCATATTTGATTTCTAATCTCACCAAATCATTCTTATCGTTTTTAACTGCTAATCCATTCAATTCACGAACGCAATCATCTATTTGGCGTTTTGTATCAGAAATATCTCTTTCTATGCTTCCGCTAAGACGAATTTTATCAGTTAGGAGTCTTTCATTAGATTGATAATCCTCTTCTATCTTTCTAACATTGACTTCGCCCAGTTTTTTAATTTCCTCACTTACAAGTTTCAAATCATCACGCGCATCATCTAAGCTTCTTGTTAATCGAACAATTTCTTTATAGTCCTGAATTATACGGTCATCCATTCCTTCAGCTTGTCTGCAATATTGCAACCCTGATGTTTTCAAAGTATTTATATCAGTACCAATATGTTGAGGCGGCAATAATTTTCGTTCGTAGAGGATATTATCAATAGCTCCTTGATTTTTAGACAAATCACAGCCACAAATACATCTTTTTCTCTCTAATATGTAATCGATAGAATCGGAATGCATTTTAGGTATTCCCTGAGGATCATCTTTAGCAGAAGCCACAACATCCAACCCCCTTTTAATTAAAGGAGTCGCAAGGAATGCAAAATAATCACGGTTAAAGTCATCTAACAGTCTAGCCCTAAAAGTATTAATGTTAGATTCCAAGTTTTTTATATTAGACTCTATTTGCAACCTTTCTTTCTGCTTACTAGCAACTTCCTTAGTATCTAATAATAACTTTTGATACCTCTCACGTTCAGCCTTGAATGTTTCTATTTCACTCTTAACCGTTATCAATCTTGACTCACAGCCTTGCAACTTATTAGTTAAAGTTTCTTGTCTTCTTCTAAGTTCAGCTCCACGATTATCACTTCCCACATCAAGTTCTTTTCTTAATTTTCCGATAACAGAATTTGTCCTTGACGTTTTTGGATCTAAGTGGTCAATAGCCGAACCCAAAATATCTATGCCCATTAATCCGCGAACAGCATCTACGACATTTTTCTTATCACTAATCTCCTCAATGCGTTCGCCGTCAAAGAAGAAATAATCCGACAAGTCTTTTGATAAAATACTATTTATTACTTCGGTTTTAGACTTTTCGGAATCGGGAACCCATTGAGTATTACCAATATCATCCTTATAACAAATGGTAAGCTTTGGAGGTAAAGACCTCAGTGAATCGTAAGAGCCTTTAGTAAAAGTTTGACTGCGCTCTATTGTATATTCTTTCCCGTCATGCACAAGCACTATTTTTACACTTGCTTTTACCTCAGTATTGGGCGCTAACGAGTTTGCCAATTCTGAATTGAGAATATCCTTTGTTTTGAAAGAAGAAATTCCATATAAGCACCATAAAAAAGATTGGACAAGAGTTGTTTTTCCGCTTGTATTTACACCTAATACAACAGTAACATTACGCTTTGAATCGACAGAGAAATTTATAACGTTTTCGCCACGATATTGTCTAAAATTATTTAACGTAATCGATTTAAAAATCATCTCTTTATCTCCTTTACGCATTCATCTATAATCTTTCTGATTTTTTCAACCATCTGAGATTCTGAATATTCCTGTGTTGCGCGATTATGCTTTTCAAGAGCAAACACTTTCATACGTATCCTACGAAGCGTTAATTCATCAAGGTTTTCAAGGTCCTTATTATATCCGTCCATAATCTTCTCCTAAATAGTACAAGTTGTATTTTTCAGTTATTTTGTTAATAAGTTTAGTTGTTTCACTAGGATTTTCAGCTAAAGCCTTAAAATCATTCATTCGCTCGACCTCACGATTTATAAGTGAAAGCTCCGCCTGCACTGCATAAGGCGGTGAATCTTCATCAAGTGAACGCGGCAATGTTATAAAGTCATAAATTCTTGCAATGTCCTTGTTGGGTGCTTTTCTTAAAACTCTGCCTCTGCGTTGAATATACTCTTTCGGATTAGTACTGCTTGCTAATATAAAAGCCGTTTCAATACCCGGGATATTCATACCTTCGTCCAAACACTTTATCGCAACGAGGGCCTGTATATTTTCTTCTATATATTGTTTTTTAATTGTTTCTCTTGCTCTGCTATCTTCTTTTGAAGTAAATTGAGTAACTGTCATTCCAAGTTCTTTCCCAAGAATCCTAGTAACTTCATCTATTTGTCTTGTTTCAGAAGCGGTAATTTCGTCTGTATCGTCATTATTCAATGTGTCCACATTAGTGGCACCGCAGTAAACTAATAAATGCTTACTTGTCTTATATGGCGCTATTGCTTCCTCTAAAGCGTTAAGTTTATATTGAGCACCTGCTATAATTCTCGCGCGTTCAATTAAAATGCGCTTCGCCGATTCGGGCATATCATCCATGCTTGCTGACGGCCCTGATTTGCGTAATATATTAACAACCTTATCTGTCAATTCTATGTAATAGTCTAATTCATCTTGTATTAACGGTACTGGTATAGGATAATAGAAATAAGGTGTAAGCTTATCTTCGTCGATAGCGCGTTTAAGAGAATATTCAATGCATTTATCGCCGAAATATTCATACAGTTTCTGTGTGCCATACTCATCATGATGCCGCTCTAAAGTTGCAGACAACGCAAGTCTATAATTAAAAACTTCACTCATGCAAGCAATCTGTCTTTTTGAGCCAAAGTTATGTGCTTCATCCACTACTAAACAAGCGTTGCCATTTAATTTTAGTAGCTCATTTTGCATATCTTTCAAAATAAAGGTAGCATTAGTTGTAATTATGCAAAAGTTATCTTCGACTTCAAGATTATATGCCTCCACAAGCCGCTTGAGTTTTTTCTTCCAGTCATATCTCGAATAACATATAAGAGGCATTACGCCAAACAAATTTATATCTTCAACCCATTGTTCAACAAGATGTTGATATGGGCAAATTATAACAACAGCAAGTTTTCCTTTGCATACCTTTGTGAGCTGACACAAGGCGCCAAGAGCTGTATAGGTTTTCCCTGTGCCTGTCGCCATATCAAAGATACCTTTAAAATCTTGTCGTTGCCAATTCTCAATGGCTTCAAGCTGATAATCAAAGAAATTTACTTGTTGTGGCTTTTCAAAGAATTTAGAACCTTTTTCTTCAATTTCTATTAGGTGATCCTTTTCATATATTTCAGGAATCGACAATTGCCTATATGTATTAAGCTTGTCCACAGCAACTTTCGGAAAATCTATTACCGTTAAAGCCTCGTCTGCATTATTCCAAAGGCTATCAAATGCCGCTTCCTTTATTGTAACTCTTTCTTTGTCTTCATCTTTCCAAGAACAATAAACATCTATGGACTCATAGTTTAAAAGCAGTCCCGAATAAGTTTCGTTCATTGATCCTGTAAATGCAATTTTTTTGCCATCAGTATCGCTAACCAAACCTATCTTTTCGTGAAATATGCCGACTTCGCTTCCGTCAGCTTTAAACGCAACTTTTATATCAAGTTTATTGCTTGCAATAAGCTCAGATAAAAGATTTAATTTTAAAATTTGACTTTTCTTTTGAGGAATTTCAAATTCACGAAGAATTGCATCAGAAACAATTTCCTCTCGCTTTTTATAACCGAGTTGAATTGCAACAATGTCTTCTTCATTAAGTTTAGGAGAAACAATCAGAGATATATGTCCGCCATTAAAAACCAACTGTTCAATTCCAGTGGCAATTTCATATAAAGCAGATGAACAAAAGAAGCCAACTGCTCTTTTATATACGATTGCTTTCCTAAGTATAGGGATATAAAAATCTTTAATTACATCACATTGAAGATTTCTATATTCTTTTTTAATGTCAAGTTCAGATAATGACATTTCATCACCTACATTTGTTCTTCTATGGTATCTAATGCTTCTTTTAGTCTTGCGAAATCATCTTGTTCAGTAAAATAGCTAATACTGAATCTTACTGTGCCCTCAGGATAAGTATTTAAAAACTTATGAGCTGTAGGTGCGCAGTGCAGCCCCGTTCTTACCGATATCCCAAACCTGTCTAATACCCCGCCAATTTCATCTGGAGCATACCCTTTGAATTTGCAAGAGATAATAGCGGATGAGTTATCACTCATACCTACAAAGGAAATAAAATCATATGTTAACAACATTTCTTTAAGTCGATTATAGTTTTCTGCTTCTTTTAGTTCTATACTCTTGACGCTTTTCTCAAGAATCCATTTCAAAGAATAATTCAGCCCAGCAATGGCCAAAGTGTTCAAACTACCAGCTTCAAATCTTTCGGGTATTGTATTGGGCATTTCTATGTTAGCTGAATCTATTCCTGTTCCGCCATAAATAAAAGCTCTTAATGGCGTAGTTTTGCTGCATACAAAACCGGCTATTCCAAATGGTGCATATAGAGTTTTGTGGCCGGCAAATACATAATAATCAATATTTTCAAGTGTGGTATCTATAACGCCACATGCTTGGGCCGCATCCGCTATAGTTATCGCTTTATGCTCTTTAGCTATTTTGAAAAGCATATCAATTGGTTGCACTAGTCCGCAGACATTGCTCACTTGGGAAACTATTACAGCTTTAGGCTTTTTCTTTACAAATTGTGCTTTAATATCTTGCTCATTATATTTCAGAGATGCTACATCTAATGAAAGATATTCAAGATTAAATTTTACTTCCTTTTGAATATCATGTAGCACGCGAACAACGGCATTATGCTCGAAGTGCGAAATATAAACATTATCACCCTCCGATATATCTAGTCCACGAAGAATAGTATTGATTGCTATCGTAGCAGAAGGACAAAAAACCACTTCTTTTCTCGTATCAGCATGTAGTAGTTTTAATATTAAATTACGCGTTTCCCTGACCATTTTACCTGTTGAACGAACTGCGCCGTATTCGCCTCTACCTGAATTTAACCCATAATCATTCATATACTGCGCAATAAATTCATACAACCCCGGTACTTTTTTCAAGGTTGTTGCTGCATTGTCAAAATATCCTAGCTGTAACATCAAATTAAATCCTTAAGTAGGTTAAATAATATTTGCCTTTTCTCATCAACGGTCAAGGAGTCGCCAAACTCTTCAAATATACTCAATATGTCATTATAAAAGTATTGACTTTGCGGTTTAGTAACATCCGCCGCATCATATTGCTTAATTATTTCATTCCCGTCGCCATCAATATAACTTATCTTATATCCTTCAGATGAAATTGTGCCGTTCTTTGCATTTTTGTTATATTCATCAATCTCCTGTTTTACTGAATTCAACTCTTCAATAAATCCAGACATTATTTCGTCGGTGAAATCGCCCAAACGCAAATTGCAAATCGCACGTGCTAAATCTTCTACAAGTTTAAGTTCGTCATTATTAGGGTTCTTTGCAATATTTAAAAATGCACTGTATTTGCCACTAAAAGAGTGCTCTTTCGTAGCTTGACTTAAATCATCATAATAGTTCGCCATTGAGGAAGACACACTTACCCCATCTTTTGCACTAAACAGCTTTGCTACTATATCTAAAATATATCTTTTATAATTTAAAAGATTTTCGCCAATCTCTTTGTATGCTTGTCTTACCCCAACTACTACTTGTGTGGGATCTTGTGTATTAAAACATTTGAAGAGCGTTTCAAAGAGTAACTCATGTGCGTTAATATCCGGATTATTTAAGAGACTACGGAATTTAATTGTTGTTTTTGAAAATTCCGCAATTCTTCTGTCTCTATCGCAAGTGAATTTAGTTACACATTCAAACTTTGAAAGTTGCAAATACCACCGGCGCATAGCTTTTACAACATATGAAAATGAGCCGCCTATTTTATCTTCGTTATTTATGTATTGGTAGAAAGTGCTTTCCAGATTTGAAATATATGCTTCTTTACTCGTATCCCAACTTTCAAGCAATATATGATAGGAATCTGGCGCTATATCTATCTCGTTAAAAAGGGCAGCATTTAAAGGTATCTCTCTGTCTTTTTTAGTAATAACGACATGATCCTTAAACCATATCATAATTGCAGCTGCTAAATAGATAGCAACTAAACCTTTTTTGAGTCCATATCCATATTCAGCTCCCATTAGGCTTTTATATAAAATACCAAGAGACTTTTTACCGTCAGTTGTGCTTATCAGAAAGTCTTTTATGGTATTTAATACATCTTTAACATTTGTATCAATTCCAACGATAGATAACTTCGCATCATCTTCATTGATAAATAATTTCGGTGCTACGAGAACAGCATTAAGAATGTTTATTTCAGGTCCAAATCCGATAATGCCCAAATTTTTCTTATAATTGCCTGATAATAATCCAGCAATAATTTTTTGCCTTGCGTTCCTAATAGTAGCGCTAATATTATTTTTATTTATAAGGTCATTTACAATTACTGGCGTATGATAATATGTTGTAGCCATTATATCAGAAAGCAATTTAGAAAACTGAGACTTCCTGCTTATCGTAATAATGTTACCTTCGTTATAAAATTCTGAGTATCCACTTTCAGGTTGTAAATAAGTTGAATCAATAAAGTTAGTGAGCAATTTATATCTATCTTCTTCGATATAAACTAATTCATCAACAAGCGCAACCTCTTTACCACTGTAAACGCTAATTAAATTTTGAATTGCCGCATATTCGATTAAAAGATCATCGAGATCTAAATTTTTGAGTGGCAAAATAAAGATAACTCGTGAATTTTTTATCTCGGATATTTTATCTAGTGCAATACTTTTATCTTCAGTTTCTCTTAAATATACTGCATAAACAATCCCATCGGCGGAGGAATTAATATCTGAGTGGGCATCTAAAGATAACAACTCAGTAAGGGTAATAAACCTAAGCTCAAAATATCTTATTATTTCGTTTTTATCATTGTACTCAACAGGATAAAAGTATTTCGTACTTGAAATATCTGCAAGTATATTTTTACAATCTATCTTGCTTCTAATCTTATACGATTCCTGTTTGATAAGTTCAACCACATTATGACCGCTGCCTTCCGTAAGCCTAACATGTGGTTTATACAATAGTTCTATTAAAATATTGTTAGTCTTCAATAATTCTTTAGCAGCATTTATTTCTGTGGGCCTATAATTTACACTATAAATATCATCGATTATATCCCAACTAGGCGGTATCAACTCAAACTCATTTACGCAGTAAATAAGCGCTATCGTCTTTATTATTTTTTCAGCAAGTTCATTATCCCAATCTTTTACCTTTGCAAGCGCAGTATCAGCTATCTGCCATTGTTTTTTAATATTGCTTCCATAAGGTTCGCTTTTTAATAGTTTCTCAAAATAATCATATATATAGTCGGGCTCAATTAAGGGGAACCCACTATCTTCTTTACGCAGAAAATAAGGTACAGTATTTCTTTCATTTGAAGAAAGAAATGTAAAAATCGTCCGCTCGTTTTGTGCAATAAGCTCTGAAATTTTAGGTAATAACAATAAAGAATAAGGGTGCAACGGGTAGCAAGATTGCGCCAAATCATCTGTAAGTGAGCCTCTTATTTTATCAAAAGCACGATATTTATCTACTGTTTTGCGTAATCTTTCAAATTCGCTTTGCTGAACTTGAATAAACCTTTCATATTCAGAAGAATTTTTGTGCAGAACAGTAGCGACCATATCATAAATTTCTTTGTCGCTGTTATTTATGTTAAGCGGCTTAAATCTACCCGAAATTCCTTTCCAACTACTTATATTCTTCTTTGAAATGCCCCCTAAATAGTTTTCTATGTTTTTATGTGAAACCAATAATACATGTAATTGATTTTCTTTGCTACGCGCACAAGCCTCAACTAAATTTTGTAGAAATTGGGTATCTTGAGCAACCGTTCTACTGCTTATACTTTCGAGGTATTTACCAAACTCATCATAGACTATGAAAATTCCATTATATCCTACTGAATGTAATTCTTTAGCAACACGTTCGAATATATTTATTATATTTGTACCGAGTACAGGATTAAATTCACTACCGGAAGTAAGGGCAGGATAAAGTTTTACAAACCTATCATAGGTTCTTTGATTGAATACACTTAAATCTTGTATAAATTCTTCAACTGGTTGCCCTATAGCTTTTTTAAACTGCTCGTATGTGTTAGGAAAATCTTGTTCCCACGATTGAATTTTCTCAATGGCAGCATCAAAGAACGTAGTAGGCATAAACTCTGTAAGATTAGCCCTTTTAAGAGATTCATTTAAACTTTGTAATAAGACTGATTTTAAATCTAGACTATCCGCATTAACTATAATGGGTAACAATTTTTTGCTATCTTTAAAATATCTTAAAAGATTTTGATATAATACGTCATTTGTTTGTTTAGCTTTATCTAATATATTTGAAAACAAGGTGCTATCTCTACCCGACAATAAAGCCGCAATAGTCAAAATTAAATGCGACTTGCCTTTACCATAAGCACCCGTCAGTATTCTAGCTCTATCTACTGAACCGTTCTCAGTGCTCGCCAAAATATCTTCAATTATTTGAAGAGAACTATTGGAGGGAACATAGCTTTTAATTTTATTATTATCGTTAATATCATAAAAGATATTTACTGAGTATTGAAATCCGCCTACAGGCTGAACTATTTTGTTAAGTGTACCCATATTATTTTCCGTTTAAAGATTTATAATATTTCTCTACTAACCCATCAAAAGTATAGGTATCGTTAAATCTTACTATGTCTAGCCCTGCTGTCCTAGGCATAGTTATCATATCCATCTTGACAAGCGATTCAAGCAAATGAAATAATGTACTCCTATCTAAATTAAAAATCTTACTAATTGAATTAGGCTTATCAATAAGCTCGGATATATTTATTTCGTTGCTCTTATTTTCCGCAACAATTATTGCTAATACTATAAGTGGAGGAATACTATCTCTAGCGGGCACATTTTTTCTATATACGCCGCCTTCTGATTTTATAATAAGTTTTAGAGAGGTCAACGGACAGATGTTTGTTTCTTCTGGATCTTCTTCTTTATCTTTTGAGTAATAAGTATTTAACAAGCAGGCATACTCGTCTGAAAGCATTTTTGCAGAACAGCTAACGCCTTCCGCTTCTAGATAATCTTCAAGTTCTTTAACAAACAACTCCTTGTCAAATTCCTGTACATCAAACTCATTAAAAAACCAATACCAAGCAGTCGCATTATCCTTATTAGTAGCTAATTTATACTGAATTAATAATTGCGTTCCATCTTCTTCAAAATATTTATCATATTCATTTATCAGTTTGCCTAATTCTGTGAGCTTTTGGATATGTCTACTCTTATCTATAGCTTCTTCGGTTATTCCTGTAGCGACTAACCAATAGCGGAGAGACTTAACCATATTCGTTCCTATTCCGAGCTGCGTACAAGGGTTAATATTTTTATTCGTAAATAATGTAGGGTCGTTTAAAATATTTTTTACGCCTTTGCGAAGCCAGCCTTTTCTAAGGTTAAAAGTTTCATGAGCTCTAATTTTCATAAGTTTCTCCGCCCTTGGATTTCAAGAACCTGTCCATAAGACAGCCTCCTGAAAGATATTTGTTTGTTACACATTTTTTGCAGCGTTTACATTTATTTGGATTAATTTTATATTCCATTGCTGAAACGGTTATTGCGCCAAATGGACAAACCGATTCGCATTTTAAACATTTACGGCAGGCATTGAATTTGCGCACCTGATATGCTGCCATCCGTTGTAGTGCCTCATGATCAGCAACATTTAACGTCTTTATCTTAACCGCAAAATCATACGAATCACTTTTCATGGGTTGTATTGAAAGTATGGGGACATTTGTTGTTAAATCTAATACAAGTGTTTCACTTAATAGTTTCCTACCTAATTCTTTGCTTACCTTACCAAATGGTGTAAATAAATTCAAGAATTCGTCAGATAATTCCCTATTTATCTTGTATATTTTAGCGTGCTCCTCTGCCGTGCAGTTAGTAAACTTAATCTTCACGTCCTCTGCTGCCGCTAAGCCATTACCGCCTTGTCTTGCTTTCCACTTTCCGTCATCAACATAAACTTCCGCATCCGATTTTCCTATAGACTTTGCAAATCTAATCAAATAGTCACGCCACTTTTTAGACTTTTCTGGCATGTACACTTTTGATAAGAGTTGAGCTCGAATAGTATTATTCGGGCAACACCAACAACCAACTCTGTCATAGCCTAATCTATAAGCATCATTAAAATCTACTTCTTCACCAAGCAAATATAACCAAACATCTATATCTTCCCAATCAAATATAGGAGCAGCTACAGTTTGCTTTTGTATTTTTACATTAGAACCGTTTGCTACGCGATCATATTTACTTCTGGATACCGACTCGCCCTTTCTAATCCCATAGAAAGTCAGTACCTTTTTATCGCGAAAAAGAGAATTGAGTACGCGTGTTATAGGCCCTGTTTTAAACATAGTACAACACCAACGCATCATTCTAGCAGGAGGACCTATTTCTTCACAAACAGAATAAAAATCCTGCTCCTTATTTTTTGCAACTTTAAGTATCGTTTTGGGATTATTCTGTCGAAATCTCGCTATGTATTCATACGTCGCAGGAAACTCCAAAGTAGTGTCGCCAAAAATATGCACAAGCGAGGGGTTTGACAATGCTCGCGTTACAACATCAGCGACAACCGTTGAATCTTTTCCTCCTGAAAACGAAATCACTATCTCATGATTAGAAAGTTTTTGCGCCTGTTCCCTTACAAAACTAAAAGCTTCCTCTTCAATGGTTTGAAGCCGTTCCGTATTTGCTTTAACGAATAGTTTTATGTTTTCATTAAAGAAATCATATGAGTTTCTGTCTTTGTATTTAATTAATTCTGCAATAAGAGTATCAACATCTACCTTTTTAAGCTTATCAATACTCAGATTTATAGGCTTTCCATCAACATAATATTTACTACCTGTTGCCCAAATAGATTTATCAATAAATTCCAAAGGCTGATCTTCTAATACCTCTAAAAGAAGTCTTTCTTCTGGGAATACAGGGCGCAAATCTTTAGCAAGATATCTAATCTTGCTGCCGCAAATAGGACAGTTTCCCCCGTGCAGTGTGTCGCTATTTTTAATTATAGGAATACGGCAGTCTGAACACCAAAATAATTCAATAGGAGAGGCCTCAATAGCTTGCTGTCCGCATGTATCACACACATCCCCATATACAATTTTATTGCACCTCTTGCACCACATAACAACCTTCTAGATAGTGTCGCTTATCTACTACTTTTAACGTGTTTTTATTTTGAATGATGAAAATAATTCAGAATAAATTATACAACAATTGCTTGAGTAAAGCAATACAATAATCGACAAATTATGATTTGGCGACTTATAACTTACAATGTTGTACAACAGTTAACTCATCCAAATTTTTCATTGGTTTATTCTTTATATATAAGACTCCCTTACATTCGACTTTTTACGCATTTTCCAACAAATCTTCCATCTTACAGTCAAGAGTTTTTGCCAACCGATGAAGTGAATCGGACTGAGCCTTGTTAATATCTTTCTGCCGTTGCTCATATGTCTGAATAGCACGCAGGCTCACGCCGGACAGCTCGGCAAGCTGCTTTTGGGAATAACCCTTAGCCATTCTAATGCGCTTCAAGTTTGTTTCAGAATGAACATTTACCTTCATAGAAGGTATTATATCAAACAGCGCGTTGTAAGTCAATTTTATATCACTGCAGTGATATAATTTATACTCACAAAAACGCATAAAAAGTCAATAGCCGACAGAATTTTGTCTGCCGGCTATTTTATAATTGTTGTGGACAAGTTTATGCAATCTCTTCTGCCGAAAGCTTGAATTTCTGACCGTTTAGCAAACAGTACGTAACATTCTGCCCGTCAAAGGATACGTCTCCTTTAAAGTAATCCTCGATTAGCGGTTCGAGCTCGGCTAAGAGATCATTAGCCGCAACAGACGGTTCGTTTTTAGCATATTCGTCTTCTGTTAAATTCTGAGGTTGGTTTTCCATAGCAAGTGCTCCTTAAATTTTTATCACGTTCGTGCGCACCGATTGTGTGCTTTTATTATACCTCTATATCTGACAGGATAGCAACAAAATCTGGTCAGACCGTGGGATAATTCTTTGTCGAAGGAACACTACTTTATGGATATTTTGTCGAAACTTTCGGAAAGATTAAAAGAGCTTATGGATGAAGCGGAAATCAATACTCCTGCGCTTTCCGCAAAAGTCAATATTGAGCAATCAGCCATATTAAGATTTGTTAAAGCCGAACGGTTGCCATCTGCAACATCATTAGTAAAACTTGCGGACTGTTTTCATTGCACTACAGACTATCTTCTGGGGTTATCTGATACATTAGATGACAGGTCGTTTAAACAGCGCCCTCCATTCAACGAACAACTTAGCTTTTTGCTTGACTATTTCAAAATGTCTAAGTACAGATTTGTAAAGGAAACAAAGATAGCTGAGCAGACAGTTATCAATTGGCATAAAGGGAAATACGAACCAACCGTTGAAAGTCTAGTCAAGCTTTCTAAGCATTTTAAATGCTCTGTGGATTTTATTCTCGGACGGGAAATTTAACTTAATCACAATAGCCGCAAGCGTTTGAAAATGCTTGCGGCTATTATAAAAAAGCGGGTTTCCCGCTTGTTTTGAGCGAGCGAAGCGAGCGGGTCGAAAATGCCATGTTGTGG
The DNA here is from genome assembly GCA_964600525.1 of uncultured Clostridia bacterium. Classification (GTDB taxonomy): domain Bacteria; phylum Bacillota; class Clostridia; order Christensenellales; family Borkfalkiaceae; genus Coproplasma. The sequence goes on along the minus strand of CAZRJY010000005.1, from coordinate 10,353 downwards.
CATTTTCCTTATCCTGCTTAGGCAATCATTTTTGTCCCATTTTTGCTATATGCTTTTTTATGTTTTTTTGCGGCAAAGTTAAAGGCGCGAAAAGCCGTTTTCACCGCTTGCCGCACCATATATTTCTTATCCTGTTATTTCTTATTCAACCGCTCGTTAAATTCGTCCAAGCCCTTCTCGACGAACTCCTTCTGATAGGGCGCAAGGTAATACAATAACCCCAACAACTCGCCCACGTGAGTCAGTTCCTCATCCCGAATGTTCTTCCAGGTCTGCTTTGCTATATCAATATTGGTCTTATGTAAATGCTCGTCATACTGAATAATAGCGTCAATCTCTCCAACAAGATCGCGCCGCGCGTTCTGCAAGGTTTCAAAGGTTTCCGCGTTGCCCTGATTTGAGTTTCTTCCGTTCGGGTTGTTGCCCATGTAGTTGCCGTTTTGATTATTATAATTGAACATAATGCACCTCTTTCCCCAGTGTATTCCATACCTAGGAAAAGAGTTACTACTTATTTTTTAGATTGCCCAACGCTTCGGAGTTGTTGGATATAACCATACCGACAGTCTTGCAGTTATCCATCTCCGAGCAGTTCCCGCAAGTTTCATAAGACTTGCCGAGCGCGCATTGTCTTATCGGACACAGACTATCGCAAAAAGGCGTTTTTACTCCGTCCGCACGGCAGCCTTCGCAATTTATCATTTCGGCGGTGATTTCAACGCCGTTCATTTCACTCCAAAGTTTTGCAACCTTTTCCCTAAGAGCATTATCGTTGTTGAGCGTAGCCGTCCGAGCGTCGCACTTCTCGCAATCGAGCCCGCAATATGCAATAAGTTTTTTCATTGGTAATCTCCCTCTTATTTCAAGCTGTCGCTGAACGCTTTCAAATCCGCCTTCGTTTCTTCGGAAAGGCAGTTGAATTCCACGTTCTGAATTGCGCCTTCCAGCGTGTACAGATGCACCAGACACACCTGCGGATATTTGGTTTTCAGCCTGAAAAACGCCTCTTTCGAGCCGACCTCGATAAGCTTTTCGGCGCAATCTATTTCAACGCTTTTCAGCTTGTTTGCCATCTCTTTGCCGATATTTATCATTGAAGTTAAGTCGGTCATAACTTATTTCACTCCGATATACAGATAACAATGCGCCTTACCGTCTTGCGTGTATTCGGCGGGAAAGGTGCTTTCGTAGTCAACGGTAAAGGCACGGTTTATTTTGCCGCTTGCGGTAAGTTCCCAAACTTTCGTCCACGCTTTATTTGCACACTCTGCAATCGTTTCTCCGCTCTCGTCAATCTTGATAAACTTGCCTTGAGCAACTAATTCTTCCATTTTTCCAAAGAAGTCAACCGTTACGGTCATTATAGACAAATTATATTTTCCTCTTTCGTCGTTCTCGTAATCGCTGTATGACGAAATGGGTAAAAGACCTTTTACGGGTGCGCCATTCTCGATAAAATCAAGCGGAACTTTGCCTTGCAGAATATCCGCCCACAGCTCGTTGATTTTTGCCATTCCGCTCTCGGAATTGTCCGTGCGTATTGTTACGCTCTTAAATGAATATGCCATAGTTATTTCTCCTTATTTGTTTACATAGGTCTTAGATTTTTATTGAGCCTGTCCACTATCCAGGCAAGCCGTTTTTGCTTGCCCGCGTCCGTCTTAGCGTCGAAGTATGCACGGGCGTAAGTTTTCTTTACCGACAGCGGCATAGCCTGAAAATTGGTGTTAGCGGGCTCATATTCTTGAAGCAATTCGGAAAGAACGGCAATTGCTTCCTCGCCGAGAGACATTAAATCGGGCGCGTCCCACTGACCGTTCTTTTTGGCTTCCTCTATCTTTTCTCTGCCGAAATCGGTCATAAGTCCGCGCTCTTCGAGGCTCTTGACTAACGCTTTGTTTTTATCCGACCACTTGCTTTTCGCCCTGCGCTCGGCAAAATATTTCTTATAAGTTTTATCGTCAATACTCTGCATCTGTCCGTCAATCCATCCAAAGCAAAGCGCTTCTTCAAGCGCCTCTTCCGCTTTAATTGTTTTCGGGCCGCCGCTCTTCCCGAATAGCAGCCAAATGCCCTCGCTTGACTTACAGTTATCGCAAAGCCACTTTCTGAATTCTTCCCTGTCGGCAAATGTAAATATTTCGTTCATATCTTCCTCTTTTCAAACTTTTCCTTTGCGTAGGCGTGAGCTTCCACAATCAGCGGTTTTAATTCTTCAGACGTTTCGGCGGAAGGATTAAGACAGCACAGCCAACTCATCCACCCATACACTGGATGCGGCAGAATTTTATCCGTTTCGGTAAAGTCAAAATCCATATCCACAACGCCGCCTTTGGGCGGACGAGCAGGAATATGTCCGAACAAATTCAAAAAAGTCTGCTTGCGCACTCCGAGATTTACACGGTATATCCCCTCTCTGTTCAGGTTAGACGAGCTGTCGTTTTCACCGTCTTTCTCCTTGACGGTAAGTATATAAACTCCGCGTTTCAGCTTGTTTTCGGGATTATAGAAAATTCCTCTCTCGCCCCAACTGTTCACTAACACAACGCCTTTCAGATTTTCAAGACAGTAATTTATAATTTCATCGGCAGTCATTATTTCCCTCGCCGTATATGTACTTTTCTATTTTGCTTTGCTCATAAACTTGCTTGCCGATTATCGTTATCGCCTTCTGAGGGCAGTTCGAGAAGCAGCGGTAACACATAGTGCATTTGCCAGTGAACGTAACCTTGCCGCCCTCCACTTGTATATTTTTCATCGGGCAGACCGAGGCGCACAGACCGCAGACAACGCACTTGCCGCTATCCGCCTTTATGCTGGCATAGTACTTCTTGGTTTTATTGGGAAAATACAATCTCTGTCCGAACAGACCCGCAATGTGATAGAAAAAGCCCAAGCCCTCTTTCGGATATTTTCCACGTTTGATTTTATTAACGGCTTTAAGGATTTTTTCATCCGCTTGTTTAATCAGTTCACGGTTTATATCAAGAGGCTTTTTCAATAGCTTGACGTCGCCGATACAGTCGGGCATTTTCAGATGCAGACCGCCGACAACCTTTGCTCCGTACTTTTTAAACAGCCTTGCCGAACAACCCGTGCCGTCGCCGCTGAATAAGCCCATAGTTGCAATAATAAAAACGCGTTTGCCACGCCATATGTCGGCGTTATTGCAAATATAGTCCCTGACGATTTTCGGCAGATTGGAATAGTACACGGGATAAGCAAAAACAATTTCGTCCGCATTTTTGACCGCCTCCGTTACCGCAGGGTCTTCTATCGGCAGAGCCTGCGCTTCCCCGTCAAGAGCTTTCAAAAACTTTTCTATACAATATTTCGTATTGCCCGTTCCGCTGAAATAAACGCCAACCATAAAAACCCTCTCGACCATTATAGCATTTTCACCGCCTATACGCAAGTAAGAAAGATTTTCTTGCTAAAAGATAGCCACTATGCTAAGATTTAATTATGAATAACTTTGAAGTTCAGCAAATTGCAAAGCAAACAATGGCTTTTATAAAATCGGAAATAAAAGTCGGGATGCGCTTGCCCGAATTAAGGCAGATTGCCGAAAGTAAAATGTTGGCGCTCGGTGCAACTTCTTTTTGGTATTGGGATATCGGCGCATTCATTTTTTCGGGCGATGAAACAACGCTCTCAGTTTCAGGCAAGCACTATCAAACCGCAAACCGTATTATAAAAGAAAACGATATTATTACTGTTGATTTAAGCCCTCAGGTCGACAACGTTTGGGGCGACTATGCAAGGACGATCATTATCGAAAACGGCGTTGTAGCTGACGATATAAATAAAATAAACTATACCGAATGGAAAAACGGCTTGCTGATGGAAGAAAAATTGCATAGAGAATTGCTATCGTTTGCCACTCCTCAAACCACTTTCGAAGAACTCTACTTTCATATGAACGAATTTATTACGACTAATGGATATATAAATTTAGATTTTATGGGCAATCTGGGACACTCTATCGTAACGGATAAAAACGACCGAATTTATATTGAAAAGGGCAACAAAGCCCCTCTCGGCAGCGTTAAATATTTCACGTTTGAACCGCATATTGCAGTCAACGGCTCGAAGTACGGCTTTAAAAAAGAAAACATTTATTATTTCGAAAATTGCAAGTTAAAAGTATTATAACTCGAGTAGGTCGTGCAATAGTAAATTCTTTTATCGGCACAAAGCGTGATTGCTAAGACAAGTCACCGGACAGCCACCAAGCATTATAAATTACTTAGTACTTTTAACCCACTCTTTTACTCTTTCGTAATAAACTCTAATATCATCTAACCCTTCATAGTTTATTTCATCTGCCCAATTTTCGTGTTTCTCTGAAAATTCCGCAAATCTTATTGCGTTGTCATAATATGCCGAAAAAGCAGGATTAACATTCATTTTGTTGATGCATTCTTTTAAAGATAAATCCTTATAGTTTGATGCCCTTCTCCAGAATCTTGACCAATCCAACGCCATAGGACTAAGGAATGAAGCTCTGGGATCATTTTCCTTTATATGATCTAAATAAGGAATAAAATAATCATTATAAACAGGATGATAGTTACCGAAGCTCCTACCATAGGCAACACCGATGCTGTTCTGCGCCGGTTCACCTCTCGCCGCTTCTATCAGTGGACGCCCGAAATAAATAGACTTATCCTGATTCATTAATGCCATTCCGGTAGAAATGCACCCTCTCAACGGGATGCCCGCTGCAATCGCTTGACAAAAAAACTCCATACATGTCTGCAAAAAAGACAAATAAACAGGATGTTCCGTACATATCAAACGGTTAAAGAGCGTACCTTTTTCACCAAGCAACAACGGATGAGGTTCATATTTTGTATTACGAAGCCAAAACCCTTGCTTTGCAAACATATAATTGACATAGATAATAAAGGTGTCACTAAAATGACAAACGCGCACAAAGCCGTTAGCGTGGGCGATGAGATGATTGTATTTCCAATCAGGAGATGCCGGTGCAGGTACAACTTGCCCCGCCTCACTTGCCCTTCCGTCCGTCATTGACTGCTGCTTATGTATTATATCTAGCAAATTGTTGTACAAATCCAGTATTACTTGACTACCATTGTTTTCAACGAAGTTAGAGAATCCGAGAATATCAAAAAACGCAATCGAGTACAGCTGTTCCTGCTCTTCCACTTCTTTTAACGCTTTTTCCATTTCGTCCACAGATTTAATAGGCTGTTTTATATTTTGACTTTTCTTTGTATTATCCATAATTGAGGTTATTATAACATAAATATTTCATGTAATGCAACAGAAGACATTTTTTCAGCAATACATAAAATTATTAAAATTGATAGCGCGATAAAAATCCGAAGTCATCTTTACCAATAATGTCATTATCATTTTCACCACCCATACACAAGCAATAACTTTATTAAAAAATTTTTAAATATATGCCTATATCTGTCATATTTGATATGCAATAATAAAAGCCTAATAATGACAAGGAGGTAGTTATTGCTTTGATTAATCCGCACATTCCTGCATACTATTTTAACCGCAAAAAACAAACGAAGCCCGTCTGCGGAAAGTTCACATACCACTATCCCATTGGTAACAAAATAGAAAAATATGAAGTCTCCCCCAAAGTATACAAAGCGCTGAAAAAGAAAGATAAAAGCGAATACAGGAATGATCGCAGACAGTACCGCCACCGAACTAATTTTCCCGCCTATCATAATGACTATGAAGATATGGAAGACGATGCCGACTACGACCCGTGGTGGAACTATCCCGATAAAAAATCTTACACCCGTGAAGACGAAATCTGCGAAAGGTTAGACCGCGAAGCGGCGATTGCAGATTATTCGGAGGAGCACAAAGCAATTTATCGATATATGTTAGAGTGGGGTTATTCTCAGTCCGAAACGGCAGAGGAACTCGGCATTGACCAAAGCACAGTTTCGCGCAAACTGAAAGAAATAAAAGGTGTTTTGGAAAGGCAGTTTCTAACCGACGGAACGAACACTAAAACAGACGTTGACTATTATGTTGCATGGAATGAGCTTTGCGTAACAAGCAAGACGAAAAACGATGATGACGTAATTCTGGAATACATATTCCGCTCGCTTGCACCAAACGATTTGCTGTGGTTTTTATATTGGTTTTACAGCTTAAAAGAGCTTATCCGATACATGTTAAAATACCTGATAACACGCGAAGCCCACGTTGACGAAGATATTCAAGCTTTTATGAGTAAAGCGAGCTCGAAAGGCAAAAAGCATTTTGAACAACATTACGGAGACCAACCTCCGCTTTTACAGTGCGTTTACGTAAATTTGCTTTCGGAAGTATGGAGACGGGTAAAAACATTCCCCGGCGTTCCGAACGGAGAAAACTATTATAAAGCCGATATAGTTTTAGCCAAGATTGTCAAACGGCTGAAAACTTCCGAGGACGAATTCCTTTGCAATCGCTTCTTCCCCTTTTTGTCGAAAAAGCGGCTAAAACGCTATGATGAGTTTATTAAAAAATATAAGCACTGATATAAAAGCAGCCGCCGACGGAAACCCGTCGGCGGCTTTAAACTTATTTATTGTTGTTTTGTGATCGGCTACTGCTGTAGGCTGAGTTATTCGGATTACATTGGTTTGAGTGATTATTGCTATTCGCTCTGTAAGCCGAATTGTTGGGATTGTGCTGGTTCGCATAGTGATTGCATTGCTGCTGTGTATGCGTTTTGCCAGATACTCCATGCCCCTTACTCATAATTATACCTCCTTAATCTAATTGATATATATCGTATTCGTCAGATGTTCCTCTGACACGCTTTGCCTGAAACCTTTTGCCGTTTGTCGTCCAGTTGGGGAACGAATCGCCTTTTTCTTCGTTGGTATCACGATGGCAAATTTCAATATTCCCTTTGACATCTTTTCCCCCTTGCGAGGTTGGGCGAATATGGTCAATCGTCGGATGATACTTACTACTCGGATTTCCACAAGCTGATTTCTTCATCTGCCTTCCTGCATAATCGAAAACATCTTCCTGTTTACCATAACGCTCATTCCATAATTCAAGTGTTGTGAATTTCGACATTTTGATAACCTCCTATGTTAGTAATTTAATAGTAGCATAATTTTATAAATAGCGTACTGCACATCTGTTCAAAATGAAAAAGCACCCTTTATGCAAGGATGCTTTCCATTGGTACGCTAAATAATTGAGATAATACATAAACGTGTTCGATCGCGGGCGACCGCTTTCCTTCCTGCCAATAGTATATTAACCTTTCGGAAATACCCAACGACAGTGCCACCGATTCGATTGAATACTGAGATTCGATTATCATTCGGTAAACGTTTTTTGCTAATCTCTGCTTATTCAGCCTTTTAATTCTGTCCATAGCGTTACCTCCCATTCGATAACCTATGAACGATTTGATTTTATCAATTTCAAAGCTGTTTGTCAATGCGTTTGAGTTCAATAATTTTGAACACCTGTTCAAAAAATATTGTTGTAGTCAATACTCTCCATATTGATTTTATATCCCGCATATTCTGCCTTTCTCTTAACATAGCCGGCAATTTCTTCCATAGAGGGTAAATAGCTTTTAGTCTTTATCAGTTCAAAAAATTGTTCTAAATCAAAGTTAACGTCCTCTAAAAGTCTTTTAAACAAGAACACGTCAAAAACAGGCAAATCGTCTTCAAGAAAATCACTTCCGGAAGTATTTTTAGATATAATGCAAGATTGAATCTCTATACCTTCATCTTCTTCTATATCTAATTCCCGCTTAATTTTATCTAAATGAGATTTAGCTATTTCTTCTTTTTTTAATCTTTTTCCTATAAAATCTTGAATGCGCTTATCTACCTTAGCAGATTCGTATTCCCCGTCGCCTAGAAAAAACCATTTCAGTTCACATAAAAGCATTTTTTTGCATTTTTCATCGTAAAGTATTAAATCAAATTCCGCTAAGGACGTTGAGCCATCTTTAACAGTATAATTTGCAGTAAATAACAACTCTGATTTTTCATTAATAAAATCACACAAATCGTCTGTCATTATTTTTTCTCTATCCCGAGCTATGCGTGATATAATTGGCTTATAAGTTTCATCGCTTTTAAATACATATAAAAGCTTACTGTACGCCATTCCATAGTAAATGAGAGACGGGGAGAAAAACACTTTATTTTGTGCAATAAATAACGGTTGAAATATTGTTATTTTATCTTTATGAAAGTCGGCATCATAATTTAATTTATTTATTACAGCAATTATAGTTTCTTCCTTTAAATTGGTTAGCTTTTTAATAAAATCCGATAATTCGTTTAATTGAAAAACGACTATTGGCATATTTTTATCTATTTCAGTTCTGCCTATCATTCTCGAATGAAAATGATAGTTTATGTTTGTAACCGATATTGCAATCAGTACCGCATAGACCTTTTGAAAATCTTCCGTTGTAAAAATACCGAAATCATAATCCCCAAATTCCTCGGCATCATTTGTAAATTTTTTAATCGCTAATTCATAAACATTTTTTAAATGATTAAAATCGGAAAAACTTTTATCTTTAAAATTCCAATACTTGCTATTATATGGAGCTACCATATTTAAATATAGTTCCATTTCTGCGCTATCATTTAATTGCCGCTCTACCAATTCAGGTTTTTGTTTGTCCATCCATCGTGCATATAATTCTGCATCAATAGATCTTTTAGCTTTATTTCTTTCAAAAGTAATTTCATTTTCCGAATTAACAGATATACTATATTTGCCCAACTCATACTGCTCGAACAAATTTCTTACTTGATTAAAATCATTAAAACTTGTCAATTCCTCAGTTATTTTATCAAGTTCCGAACTTTCAATTTGCAATTTATCGTGGGCATTCTGCTCGTTTTTGCAATACCTGTACGCGTGTTTTAATGCTTCCCGATAACACGCTCTTGTATTTTCTTGTAAAACTTTCAAATACGTTATGGCAATAGGATTTACCAATGAAACCATAACATTAGATACCATTACGTTAAGAAAATAATTTTCTGCCGCACAAGTTAATTTAAAGCATGCTTCCAAAAAGGAATTATTTTTAAATATCTCGTAGTCTTTAGCAAAGTCGTAAATTTCTTTTCTTATTTCAGATATATCTTTTGCCATCTCAAACCTCAACAGTTAATTTTATATTTATTATATCATAAATGCCAAAGCTTTTCAATTATTGGGCATAAACCTTGTTTGTGTTAAAAAATTTTTTAAACTTTTTTTGGAATATCTGCATAAAACGGGTGTTCTCGTGGCTTATATAGTGAGGAACGTTGCAGATGCCTAAACAAAGTATAGGCAATAGGCAAATATATTAAGTCGGCTCTCGGACAGAGAGCCGACTTTTGCTTTCCTTCGGGAATCCGCTCCCGTAAACGGAAATAAATTAAGGAGGTGAAAAATGAACTTCTATAAATGCTTACAGAATAGAAATAACAACTATCTTTGGGACAAGCAGGGCATGATGGAATTCTATCAGAACGAGATTAAGCCGTGGGAAATACCGAGAGCCAGTCACGCAACTATTTCCGTGCTCACGCACAGTATGAGCAAGCTATATACAGTGGACGACTATCTTTCCGAGTGCGAACAGAAATTTGAGGTTGACTATATAAAGCTCATGAGCGGCAGCAACACCCAACAGACTTGGGAAGAGACAAAGCTAAAATTAAACGCTCAGTTCAATAAACGAAGACGAAACGTCGTCTTAGAAGCTCTGCAATTCGGCGGCAACAAAGAGTTCTGGGATGGCTTCCCCAACGAGTACGAATTCGAGGGCTATTTCAAAAAATGCTATTCCTTTGCCGTGGACAAAATAGGTTATCTCGGCACTGATGAGAACATTATCTGCGCCGTGATAATAAACGAGCCGAACAGGCACAATTTGTTTGTCTACTACTTGCCGGTTACACATAAATGGAAAGCTAAGATTATGAGCAAAGACAAAAACGAATACGGCACACTTTTGCAACAGACCGACGAAAACGGCAAACCGCTTTATCTGGAAAAAGAAGACGTTGAAAATCCGCTACTATGTCGCACTGAATTTTGGAAGCAGCGCGGCGGATTGACGTCGTTCTCGGATTTACAGGAAGACTTTTTCAAAAAGGTTTCCGAAAAGTACGGCGCAGTGCGTGGCAAAAGCACGTCGCAGTATAAAAACACTGGCGTCGCACAGCGAAAGCGCTTCGGAAGATACGAAGAAGACATGTATGACTTCCCGCCGTACTTTGACGACTCCCCTTACCGCTACTGAAAAAATTTAAAAATTGGGGAATTATTTCGCAACAGGGGTCTTGTCGTACCGCAAGGGCACACCTTATT
>CAZRJY010000004.1:0-27617 GCA_964600525.1 uncultured Clostridia bacterium | reverse complement strand
CGCAATGAACGGAAGTCGGGTGGTGTAGCCCGCTTTTGCGGCAACTATCATATTGGTAGGCCAGGAGAAAATCTCGCTGTTCCAGGTGTTTACCGTATCGTTGTAAACCTCGCGTGCGGCGGTAATTTCACGCTGTAAGTAGGAGTTCTGCTGCATTGCGTCGGCAAGCTCCTGATGCGCCTTTAAGTTGGGATAGTTTTCTACCACAAAGTTTTTCAACGCCCTGCCGTAAGCGTTAATCTTGTCGGCACACTCGTTACGCGCCTCGTCCGCATCGTTCGACTTGCCCGAGCGCAGAGCCGCGATTTCGGTGAAGGTGGACTTGTCTAATTCGACTGCCTTGTCCACAAGTCTTGCGCAGTTCTGTAAAATCTGCACGCGCTGTTCGAGGTAGTTGTCAATCTGCGAAGCGTCGTGCTGTAATTTCTGCTGCAATTTCTGCAAGTAGCTGCGCGCCTTGGTCTTTGCAATGCACCATATTATACCGCCGATTATGGGCGGCAGAAACCAAATCGCGATTTCAAAGAACTTGGAACCGCCGCCGACTTTGACGGGCAGTCTTTTCGCGATGACGTTTACGTCGTTACCTTCCTGCATAATGGGGTCGTTGAGTTCGTCTAATTCGTTAGCCATAAATTTCCTCCATACGGTTAATTATTTTTCAATTTATTATCTATTTCCGCGTCGAAAGGCGCGTCTATATCGTTTACTAAACAGCAGAGTATGCCGCGCCCGAACGACGTTGCGCCCAGCGACGACAGAGTATTTTTAAGGTCGTTGTCGCCGTCTTCGTTGAATTGCTTGTCGCTGAAAGGCAGCTCTTTGAGTTTAACAACGCTCTCGCGTTGTACGGGTATGTATTCGTCCCAGTGAACGGGCACGCTGTGCGTTCTGCCGTCGCCGCCGAACACGGAAACGTAGTCCACGCGCGGCTCGATATGGAAAGAGTGCGCAGTAACTCCTACCGCGTCGGATTTGCCTTCCTTATATAAAAGTCCCGTTTTGAGAATGGAAGGGGTGTCGGCGTACTCGTTTGCAAACGCTCTGTCGCCCAGCCTGTTGACGGCAACCTCAGCCTCGTAGCTGGACAGGTTGCGCGGATAATTTTCGCGGTAGATATATTCCTTGGGCTTGTGCTGCTGATAGAGCGGCACGGATAAAAGGGGCGCAAAGTCGAAGTAGAGCGACTTGAAATAATCCTTGTTGAATGAGAGAAATTTTTCAAGCGCGTCGTCTACGCCGTAGGAAAAATAACGCTTGTAGTCGGCGTTCATATCCCAGTTTGCCGAATGCTCGCTGGATACGAAGTTAAGACAGCCCTTTTTGACAAAATAGAAATCGTCGCCGTAGTGCGCCTTGTCTTTCATAAGTTCGAGCATATTTTTCTGCGCGAGGGGAGTAAACATAAGGCGGAACTGCACTTCGTTGTTTCTGTCGAAAGCGTTGAAAAGTACGTCGAACTCCTCGTTGCCCATTACGGTAAAGTTGCTCTGAGAGTTATCCAAAGCCTTTGTCTGCTGCTTTTTGAGCTTTTTGACTTCCGACTTAACCTTGCTTTCGAGAGCTTTTTCGGAAAGACGTTCCGCGTGCGTAGGTTCGTGCGCGAACTTCAAATCGGGCGCAGCCTCGTTGCCGTAAATAAGTCTGGTCTGTTGCGAATAGACGGGCTTGGGCTTGGTCACGGTTGCCGTAAGCGTTTGAGAGTGGTGCTGGGTATGCATGTGCCCCTGACTGTCTCTGTAAGTCGTAGTCCAGTGAATTGTCAGCGTGCCCGTGTAAGTGCAGGCGGTCATGGACTGTATAATTTCCCTGTCCACAACGAACGGATTGCCTAAAATTTCGCCCGTGAGCACGGCAATGGTGGAGCTGTGCACGTCGTCGTTATCGCCGAAGCCGTACTTGCCGCTCAGATAGTCGTAGCGGCGCATCGAAAAGTTGTCGTCTATTTTCAACAGCGGAACTGTTTTTTCGATGAGGTTTTTAGTGGCGGTGCTCTCGAACAGTGCGTTTAAAGGTTGCATTTGCTGCCACGCTTCCTTTAAAATGGCTTCCGCCTCCGCCGAGCGCTCGGCAAACAGCGCGTCGGTCTCTTTTACCTGTTTATTTAAAACAAGACATATAATAAGCAGCGAGCCGACTGCGACAACGGCGCCGACCGAAAGAGCAATCACGCCCGGTATAGCTACACGCTTGACCATCAGGAATATGCCGACCGCAACGGCTAAAAATCCGATTACGCACAGCGCAATCAAAAAGCCGCGCAGGGTTTTTTTGCCCGATAGTTTGCGTGCCGTTTCCTTTGCCAAGGCGTCGGCGGCTTTATATTTTTTTACCGTACTGCGGTTAAGCTCGACGTCTACGCCCGATTTTTCAACCAGGTCGTTAAAATATCCGCGTGCGTTGGCGTCGAATTCGCGTTCGTAGAAGTCGCTATACGCTTTGACCGGTTCAAGTAACCTGTCGTCGTTCATTTTTCGATATTCCCTTCTCTAATTACCTGATTTAATTATAGCACTTTTTCGACAAAAAGCAATATTTTTTCGTAAAAAAAGCCCCGCGGCGATTTTGCCGCGGGGCTTAAATTAACCCTGATTATTTTGTGTTGATTTCGTTGTCGGTGGGGATATGGTCGGTCATCTTGCCCGAAAGGAACTCGTCGTAGGCTTTCATATCGAAATAACCCGTGCCGGTAAGTCCGAACACGATAACCTTTTTCTCGCCCGTCTTTTTGCATTCCAACGCCGCGTCGATAGCGCCCTTGATTGCGTGCGACGATTCGGGTGCTGGCAGAGTGCCCTCGATGCGCGCAAATGTGACCGCCGCGTCGAACACCTCGGTCTGGGTGTAGGACTTAGCCTGCATGTATCCGTCGTCGTACAGCTTGGAAAGCACGGGGCTCATGCCGTGGTAGCGGAGGCCGCCCGCGTGGTTGGCGCTGGGCATAAAGTCGCAACCCAGCGTATACATCTTCGCCTGCGGACAAATCTTGCCCGTGTCGCAGAAGTCGTAGCGGTACTCGCCGCGAGTGAGAGAAGGACAGCTTGCAGGCTCGATTGCGATAATCTGCGGGTTTGATTTGCCTTGCAGTTTATCCGCCATAAACGGCGCGATAAGTCCGCCGAGGTTTGAGCCGCCGCCCGCGCAACCTATGATTATATCGGGCGTTCTGCCGATTTTATCGAGCGCGGTCTTGGTTTCCATACCTATGACCGACTGGTGCAAAAGCACCTGGTCCAAAACCGAACCCAAAACGTAGCGCGTCTTGTGCTCGGGGTCTGTGACCGCCGCTTCGACGGCTTCGGAAATGGCGCAGCCCAGCGAACCGAGAGTGTCGGGGTGCTCATTTAAAATGCGTCTGCCAGCCTCGGTGGTCGTGGAGGGAGAAGCGACTACGCTTGCGCCGTAAACGTTCATAACATTACGCCTGAACGGCTTCTGTTCGAACGATACTTTAACCATATAAACGTGCACGGGCATACCGAAGTATGCGCCCGCCATTGCAAGCGCCGTGCCCCACTGACCTGCGCCCGTCTCGGTGGTAACCGCCTTCAAGCCCTGAGCTTTGGCGTAATAAATCTGAGCCGCGGCGGAGTTTAATTTATGCGAACCCGAAGTGTTGTTGCCCTCGAATTTGTAATATATTTCCGCGGGGGTGTCCAGATACTTTTCAAGACCGTAAGCGCGCACAAGGGGGCTGGGTCTGTAAAGCTTGTAAAAATCCGTTATGGGTTTGGGAATGTCTATGTATTCGTCCGTGGAATTGAGTTCCTGCTCGGCAAGCTCCTCGCAGAAAACCGCGCAAAGCTCTTCCTTGGTGCAAGGCTGTTTTGTCGCGGGATTTATAAGGGGTGCAGGCTTATCCTGCATAAACGCTTTTAAGTTCAGCCACTTTTTGGGCAATTCCTCTTCGGTAAGGTAAATTTTGTAGGGTACTTTTTCCATTTTTTTATCCTCCTTTGAAATAGCCGTAAAGCTGAAATTTCATTGATTATATTATATAATTATACGGTTGTCAACGGAATTTATAGGGTAATATAAATTATTATGCAAAAAATTGTGATTTTGTTTTATAATTATTCATTTTTGCGTTATATTTTGACAAAATATAGTTTGCAAAACGGCGGCGGTAGTGGTAAAATAGACGCGGAGTTGAAAATGGACGTAAAACACGCTATCAGACAACTTGATATCGAAAAAAAGGCGGAGCTTTTGACGGGCGACGGTTTCTGGACCACGCGCGCGTGCCCCGAAATCGGGTTGTCGTCCGTAAGGCTTTCGGACGGTCCCAACGGTATGCGCGTGCAAAACAAGCGCCCCAGTCATATAGGGCTGGGCTCGTCGCTGCCAGCAACCTGTTATCCCACGGCTTCGGCGGTTGCGTGTTCGTTCGATTTGGAGTTGTGCCGCGAGCTCGGCGAACACATAGGCAAAGAGGCGGCGGCTCTCGGCGCGTCTATGGTTTTGGGGCCCGGTCTGAACGTTAAGCGCAGTCCGCTGTGCGGCAGAAATTTCGAGTACTTTTCCGAGGATAGCTATCTTTCGGGCAAGATTGCGGCGGCGTACGTTCAGGGCATTCAGAGTACGGGCGTTACGGCGTGTATCAAGCATTTTGCGGTGAACAGCAGGGAATATGCGCGCATGTACTGCGACAGCCGCGTTGACGAACAGACCCTGCGCGAAACCTATCTTACAGGCTTCGAAATAGCCGTGAAAGAGGGCGGCGCAGGCGCGGTAATGACGGCATATAACCGCCTCAACGGTGAATTTTGCAATCAGAGCGAATATCTTTTAAAGACCGTACTCCGCGGCGAATGGGGCTTTGACGGGCTTGTCGTTTCGGACTGGGGCGGCAGCAGCGGACGCGTTGCGGCGATAAAGGCGGGCGCGGATTTGGAAATGCCTATGTGCAATATTTCCGCCGCCGAGGTTGTGAGAGCCGTTAAGTGCGGCGAGCTTGACGAGCGGGAAGTTGACAAATGCGTTGAAAGAATTGCGGCATTATCGGACCGTTCG
Source organism: uncultured Clostridia bacterium (assembly GCA_964600525.1). Lineage (GTDB taxonomy): Bacteria > Bacillota > Clostridia > Christensenellales > Borkfalkiaceae > Coproplasma. The sequence continues at coordinate 22,604 of CAZRJY010000004.1, read as the reverse complement.
GGAAATATTGCGAGAATGCCTTTCGATAAGGGGGCTCATTCCGACTTTGCCGCAAAGGTGGCGGAAGAGAGCCTTGTCCTTCTGAAAAATAATGGCGGCGCGTTGCCGTTAAAGAGCGGCGAAAAAGTGGCGGTAATAGGCGATTTTGCCATGTATCCGCGCTATCAGGGGGCGGGCTCTTCGCAGATAATACCCACTTCGTTGGACAATATATTGGGGGTAATTGAAAAATCGCCCTTAAAAATCGTCGGTTTTGCCAAGGGATTTAAGCGTTTCGGCGGCAAGAGCAAGCGCCTTTTACGCCGCGCCGTAAAGCTTGCTGAAAAGGCGGATACCGTCGTTGCGTGCTTAGGTCTTGACGAGGACAAGGAGTCCGAGGGGTGCGACCGCACCGATTTGAATATCAACCGCAATCAGATAGAATTGTTAGAGGCTTTACATAAACTCGGCAAAAAAATCGTGGTGGTGCTTTCGTGCGGAAGCCCCGTGTTAACCGACTGGGATAACCTTTGCGACGGACTGCTGCTTGCGCATCTCGGCGGTCAGAGCGGCGCGCGTGCGGCGGTTGCCGCATTGTGGGGCTGGGTCAATCCGTCGGGCAGACTTGCCGAAACCTACCCCTTAAAGCAGGGCGACGAGCCGTGCGCGGAAATCTATTCCGAAAGTCCTTTAAAGAGCGACTACGCCGAGGGCGTTTACGTCGGCTACAAGTACTTCAACGCGCTGGGCGTGCCCGTAAAATATCCGTTCGGGTACGGTCTTTCGTACACGACTTTCGGTTACGGCAGTTTTGAAACAGGTGCGGACGGAGTGCGGTGCACGGTTACAAACACAGGCGAAAGGGACGGCGCGACGGTGGTGCAGGTTTATATCAAGGCTCCGCGCCCCGAGCTTGAAAACAGCCCTTTCGAATTAAAGGCGTTTAAGAAAGTTTTCCTTAAAGCGGGCGAGAGCAAAGAGGTGGTTCTGCCCTTCGACGAATACGCGTTCCGCGTGTGGGACGTAAGCACGCACGGCTTTGTTTCGGGCGGCGTTTACGAGGTGACAATCAACGTCGACAGCGCGCACGCGGTATACTCGGGGCAAGTGGAAATTGCGGGCGAAAGCGGTGTAATCTGCCCGAAAATGAGCTACAAGGAGTACTTTGACCGCCATATATCCGCCGACGAATGCTCGTACAAGCCCTGCAAGGGTATGGCGGCGACTTTAAATACGGCGGTTGCCGACCTTGTTTACTGCAAGGGTTTGGTTGCCAAAATTTTCGGGACCATAGCAAGGGTAAGCAAGAAGTCGAAGGACAAGATAAGGTCGGTTGCCATGGACTGGCTGAGTTTAAGGTCGCTTTTACAGTTTATGAATTTGAACGACGTGCAGGCGGAGGGATTTCTGCTTGCGTGCAACGGTCACTTCTTCAAGGGAATGAAAAGGCTACTTTTTAAAGTAAGGTGAAAATTTTGCGAAAATATTGATTTGCCGCCGCTGCGGTGGTATAATCATTTAAACAGATTAAAGTTTTGCGAGGTATGTTTTGCAGGATATCTATTACCCTTCCAAAGACGGTAAAACTACCGTTCACGCCTGCATATGGCAGTGCGAGGGCGAGCCGAAAGCGGTTTTACAGATTATTCACGGCATGGCGGAATACGCGGAAAGATATGCGCCGCTTGCCGAATTTTTAAATAAACAGGGCGTAGTCGTTTGCGCCGAGGACCATTTAGGTCACGGCAAGTCGGTCTGCTCAGAGGACGATTTGGGTTATTTCGCCGCCAAAAGCGGCTGGCAGACGGTTCTGGCCGATATCCGCGGTCTTACCGAAATAGTCCGCCCCAAGTACGAGGGCGTTCCTTACTTTGTAATGGGGCACTCGATGGGCTCGTTTTTCTGCCGCAAGTATATATCCGCGTACGGCGGCGAGCTTGCTGGCGCGATTGTTATGGGCACGGGATTTAAGAGTTCGGTAACAACAGGGGGCGCCAAGTTCATAACCAAGCTTGTCGCCGCTTTCAAGGGCTGGCGCTACCGCAGTAAGTTCATCGATAACGCGGCGTTCGGCTCTTACAACAAGAGGTTCGAAAAGCGCACGTCTTTCGACTGGCTGAGCGCAAATCCCGAGAACGTCGATAACTACATTGCCGACCCTTTGTGCGGTATTCCGTTCACGTGCAACGCGTTCTACGGACTTTTCAGCATTATATCGCAGGCGTGCAAGAGCGCGGCAATCAAGGCGGTGCCCGAAAAACTGCCCGTGTTGGTGGTTGCGGGCTCGGACGACCCTGTCGGCGATTACGGCAAGGGCGTGGAAAAGTTTACGGACAAGCTGTTAAAGTACGGCAAAAACGCGACGATGATTTTATACCGCGGTTGCAGGCACGAGATTGCTAACGATATATGCGCGCCGCAGCTTTACGACGATTTGGCGGAATTTATAAATGGTAATACGAAGTAAAATACAAATCCCTTCGCTTTCGGGCGAGGCGGAGAGGCGCGCGTTCGTCTATCTGCCGGCCGGCTACGAGGCGGACAGTGATAAGCGCTATCCCGTGCTTTATATGTTCGACGGACACAATCTCTTTACCGACGGGGAGGCGACGTTCGGCAAGTGCTGGGGGCTGGAAAAATTTTTAGACGAGAACGAAGTGCCGCTCATTGTTGCGGCGGTGGAGTGCAACCATAAGGGCAACAGCAGACTTTCGGAGTACTCGCCCGTAAGCTTCGATTTCCACGGACAAAGAATTACGGGGCGCGGCAAAAAGTATATGGACTGGCTTGTCGGCACGTTCAAGCCGCTTGTCGACGGGAATTACAATACGTTGCCCGACAGAGCAAATACAATGATTGCGGGCAGTTCGATGGGCGGACTTATGACGCTTTACGCGCTTGCCAAATACGGCAAATATTTTTCGCGCGGAGCGGCGCTGTCGCCGAGCCTTTGGGTGCAAAACGGCGAGGTGCCCGACTTTATAACCAACTCGGCTTTCAGACAGGATTGCATTCTGTTTACCGACTACGGCACCAAAGAGTTTAAAAACCACTCGCCGCAGAGACGGCTTTTCGGCGAAACGTTTAAGATTTTATGCGAAAAGGGCGTGGCGGTCACGGCGCGCATTGTGCCCGGCGGTACGCATTCCGAGGCGAGCTGGGAGAGGGAAATTCCCTACTTTTTAAAGACGTTGCAAATATTATAATTTTGCGTTAATTGCGGCATATATGCCGCCCAATTAGCGCAGAGAAGGTATAAAATGAAAAATTTTGTATTTATTTCACCCAACTTTCCAGACAACTACTGGCGGTTCTGCCGCGAGCTCAAAAACAACGGCTTCAACGTTTTGGGCATCGGCGACTGCGAGTACTTCGAGCTTTCGAACGAGCTGAGAGCGAGCCTTACGGAGTACTACAAGGTTTCCTCGCTTGAAAATTACGACGAGGTTTTCCGCGCCGTCGCGTTCTTTACGTTCCGCTACGGCAAAATAGACTGGCTGGAAAGCAACAACGAGTACTGGCTGGAACAGGACGCGTGCCTGCGCACGGACTTCAATATAACGAGCGGCTTTAAGACCGAGGATATTACCAAGGTCAAGTTCAAGTCGGAAATGAAGCCCTACTACAAAAAGGCGGGTGTTAAGGTTGCGCGCTACTGCATTGCCGACGACGAAAAGACGTGCAAAAAATTTATCTCTTCGGTCGGCTATCCGGTAATCGTCAAGCCCGACAACGGAGTGGGCGCAAACGACACTCACAAAATTTGCAGCGACGACGACCTTAAAAGGTTCTTCGAAACCAAGATGCCCGTTTCCTATATTATGGAGGAATACATTCAGGCGGAGGTCAATTCCTACGACGCGATAGTAAACAGCGAGGGCGAGCCCATTTTCGAGACGGGCAACGTAACTCCGCTTTCTTTGATGGACGTGGTAACCGAGAACGGCGATTCGCTTTTCTATATATTGAATAAGCCGTTCGAGGACGTGCGCGACGCGGGGCGCAGAGTGTTGAAGGCGTTTCAGGTGAGAAGCCGTTTCGTGCACTTCGAGTTCTTCCGCTTAACCTGCGACCAGCCTATCGGCAAGAAGGGCGAGGTTGTGGCGCTGGAAGTGAATATGCGTCCGTCGGGCGGCATTTCACCCGATATGTTCAACTTTGCCAACTCCACCGACGTGTACAAAATCTGGGCGGATATGATTGTTTTCGATAAGTCCGACTTAACTCAGGGAGAAAAGTTTTACTGCGCGTTTGTCGGCAGGCGCGACGGCAGAGAGTACGTTTACCGCGAACAGGATATAAGGGATAAGTTTTATAGCAATCTTAAAATCGTGGGCAGAGTGCCGCGCGCGCTTTCGGGTGCGATGGGCGACACTATGTATATCGCCAACTTTAAAACCAAAGCCGACCTCGACGACTTCTTAAAGGAAATGATTGAGGAACGCAAATAATTTCAATAAAAAGCCCTCGGCGAATTTTCGCCGAGGGCTTTTTTGTTTGATTTTATTACAGTGCTCTTATGGAATCTACGGGTTTTTTGCGTGCCGCAAAGAATACGGGCAGGAAGGTGGAAACGAACGCGACCACCAAGGCGATGGCAATCATCATTACCACCGACACTATGCCGAACACAAACAGCGCAATGCTGAGACCGAGCTGTGTTTTTAAAACGGTGTTGAGTATCGCGCAGACGGCAACCGTGCCCGCGATGGACAGCAGGGTGCATATGCCCACGATAATTCCCGTTTCGGCAAAGAATATCTTGAATACGTCAATTCCCCTTGCGCCTACCGCGCGTAAAATTCCTATTTCCTTGCGCTTGTTGGAAATGGACATCGAAACGAAGTTAAAAAGCAGGAGGGAGGCAAATACAGCAAACCCGATACCCGACCCGAGGAATACCGTGGAAAGCGTTTCGGCAACGCCGTTCGCAAGCTCGACCATCTCGTAAAGGGAGTTTGCAATATTCAGATAAACGTCGTGCTCGTCGGCGTTATTCATGCCTACCCGCGTAGCAAGCTTTTTGTAGGTTTCCGCTCTGCCGTCGTATGCAAGCATAATGCCGGCATACTTGTCGTTTTCCGACTTAACGTAATTAGTGGTGGAAGTCCAGGAATAGTTGGAGCTTTCCATGCGCACGTTGGCGTCGATGAACGACTGGGTGAGGTATACGCCGCCTTCATCGCCGACGTAGAAGCCGACGACTTTCATATCAAACTCGCGCGGTTCGCTCATACTTGCGGAACCTTTTTCATCGCCGAGATAGATTTTCAGCCCGAACGTCTTAAAGTATTTTTGCAGTATGCCCACAAGTTTTTCAAGCGCCTGTATTCTTTCCTTTTTATTTAAGTAAATCTGCGTCTGGACGTAACCGTTTTCTTTATATTCTTCCTTATAATAATAGCCGTCTCTGCACATCTGGTATAAATCACTCGGGTTTTCGTTTTCGTAATAATATTCACGCGCAAACCGGTAAAGCTCGTAATTATACATGGGGCTTCCGACTTCGAAATCATTTTCAAAGCCTTCGATTTCGCCGCTTTCCACCCTTGCCATAATATCCTTTGTAACGGAAACTCTCAGACTGTCCATTCGGCACAGCCTTTCTATACTTATCACCATTTCGTCGTCGGCAAGCGTAGTTTTGCTTTGGTCGAACATATAGGTTGTAAGCTGGTTTTCGCCGCCGTAAGCTCTCACACGGTAGGCAAGATAATTTAACGGGTCGTAGCTATCGTCGGGGCGTTCTACGAAATCTCCGATATCTTCGTCATATTCGTATTGGGTTTCGTAGTAGCCGAATTGGTCGAGCGAATAGTCGAAATAGTCCATGCGGTACGTAGGCAATTCGAACGCGTCCTCGTACTCGCCGTAGAAGTCCTCGGAAACGAGCGCAAGACGGTGCAGGCTTTCGCCCTCCATATACGCAGTGAAGGAAGCCATCAAAATAAAGTCGACAGATTCCTTATCCCTGATTTTGTCGAACTTGCCGTCGACTGCGCCGCTTTCGAATACGCCCGTGATTTTAAGGGCCTTTTCCTGTTGGGCAATATTGTTAAGTACTAAATATTTGCCGATGACGTCCTGCGCGGAATTGATTGTTAATTTATCCTTGCCCGAATAGCTCTTGACCTCGCCGTTGTCATCGAGCTTAACGTCGGCGAAAATCGTTCCGCTGCTCTTAAAGGCGTCAATCATATAAGACGATATGCAGATTTCACTCTTGTTTGCGGGGTACGTTCCAATGAAGTTTTCGGTGCGCAGTTTATGACCTTCGGGTACGAACGCGAACTTGTTGAAGTTTGCCTGATAGTATAATACCTGGCTGCTTCCCGCCTCGTTTATTTCAACGTTCTTTATGTTAGATACGGTGTAGCCGCCGTCGGGGGAATAGTATCCGTAGGACCCGTCGCCGTACTCCGCCGTAAGCTTTGCGACTTCCTCTTCCGTAAAAGCGGCGTTGCTTTCGTCATAGTAAGTATAGGACTCACCGTAGTAAGTGGAGGTTACAAACGATTTGTATTTTTTGGTTACGTTTATGTATTCGTATCCGCTGTCCGCAAACGACTTTGCCGCAACCTCTTTGCCGTTGTAGGTCATAAGGGTGGAGAACAGTCCGAACATTGTGAACGCAATGCACGAAAGGAGTATGGTGAATATCAGCCTTATAGGCTTTAATTTAAGACCGCTCGCGCCGATTTTTATCGCCTTTGCCGCGGGCAGGCGCGAACGGATAAATCTGCTTTCCTCGCTTGAATACTGCTTGTCGGCAAGCGCGTTCGCCTTGGTTTCGCCGAAGGTTTCCGTAGAGCCGCTGTCCGACATTCTGTTGGACTTTTTAAAGTTGGCGATTTCGCCCGCGCCGTTGGTGATAATTACGTCGCCTTCGGTATTTTTTATAAAGTCCTGAATGGTCTTTAAGTTTTCCGCGGTAAGCGTGCTGCCGCTCTTTATAGAGAGGGTGTTGCCGCCGATTACCGAAACGTTTTCGTCAAGATTTTCGGGCGGTACGTGCTCTTTGGTTACGTCCGAAATAATTTTGCCGTCCTGCAACTCGACAATTCTGTCGCCGTAGATTTCCGCAAATTCTCTGTCGTGCGAAACGACGATTACAAGGCGCGTTTCCGAAAGCTTTTTGAGCGTGTCGAAAACCTGCTTGCCCGTCGCCGAATCGAGTGCGCCCGTAGGCTCGTCCGCCATAATTATCTGCGGCTCCTTTACGAGTGCGCGCGCAATGGCAATACGCTGTTTCTGTCCGCCCGAAAGAGTGTTGGGCTTGCGCTTTGCGTATGCTTCCAGCTCGACGTCGCGCAGTAGTGCGTTGATTTTTTCCCTGTCCTTGGGCTTGCCCTGCAATTCCAGCGCGAGCCCGATGTTATCCTCAACGTTGAACTCGTCTAAAATGTTGTATTCCTGAAAGATGAAGCCTATGAAAGTGTTGCGGTAACTGTCGAAGTCGGCGCCCGTAAACTCCTTTGAGCTTTTGCCTTTGACGACAACCTCGCCGCTCGTCGGCTCGTCCAGACCGCCGCTCACGTTCAAAAGGGTGGACTTGCCCGAGCCCGATTTACCCAAAAGGAACACAAGCCCCGTCTGTCCGAACGAAATGCTCACGTTGTCGAGCGCGCGCGTTTCCGCGCCGCCCTTTGTCTTGTAAATCTTGGTTACGTTTTTGATTTCCAGCATTTTAAAGTTGGGCGTTTCTTCCGTATCAACCAATTTTGTCACCTCGTTATTAATAAAGTAGTTATATTTTATCACCGTACAAAAAATAATGCAATTTAATACAGTCATAAAAAATCAAAGGGGCTAATAGAATATTAAACGTAACGAAAGTTTTAAAAAACAAGCGGAGGCAAAGTTATGTTTGACAGCGATATTTATAAGGATATAGCGGCAAGGAGCGGCGGCGAAATTTATATAGGCGTGGTGGGACCCGTGCGTACGGGTAAATCTACGCTTATTAAGCGGTTTATGACCGAACTTGTTTTGCCCAACGCGGACGGCGACAGGCTGCAAGAAATGGTCGACGAGCTTCCGCAGTCGGCGGCGGGTAAAACGGTTATGACCACCGAGCCCAAATTCATTCCCGCAAAGGCGGCGACGGTAAAAATCGAAAACGCCGAGGCGAGCGTTCGGCTGATTGACTGCGTAGGTTTTGCGGTCGAGGGCGCGGGCGGCTTCGAGGAGGACGGCAATCCCCGCCTTGTCAACACTATGTGGAGTGATAAGCCCCTGCCCTTTACCGAGGCGGCGGCTATCGGCACCCAGAAGGTTATTCGCGACCACTCGACGATAGGTCTGTGCGTTACCTGCGACGGCTCGGTTACGGGTATTCCCCGCGAGGGATATATTCCTGCCGAAGAGAGGACCGTAGATGAGCTTAAACGCATCGGCAAGCCGTTCGTAATAGTTCTGAACTGCGCGGACCCCAAGAGCGGCGGCGCGCAGCAGTTAAAGGCCGAGCTCGAACAGAAATATTCCAGCCCCGTGGTTGCAATCAACTGCGAGCAGGCGTCGATAGACGAACTTTCTACGGTGCTCCGCGCGGTGCTGTTCGAATTCCCCGTGACGGGCGTGGACGTGAAAATTCCCGATTGGATACGCGTTATGCCTGCGGACAGTTCGGCAATTTCCGAGCTTCTCAATACCGTGCGCAACACCTGCGAAAAGGTTGAGGTTATGCGCGAGTGCTCGCTGTTCGACGAGGCGTTTGCAGGCAGTAAGTTCTGGAAAGCCGAGGTCAGCGTAAACCTTTCGCTCGCAACGGGCAGAGCGACGGTGGAAGTCGGCTTGCAGGACGGCGTGCTTTACGATATGCTTTCCGAAATCTCGGGCGAGGAAATTTGCAGCGAGGGCGCGCTTATGCAGTACGTTGCGGCGGCAAGCGAAGCAAAGCGCAGTTACGACAAAGTAAAGGACGCGTTCGAGCGCGCAAAACTCACGGGATACGGCATAGTATGCCCCGACGACGGGGATTTGACGCTGGATAAACCGAGGGTTGTAAAGCAGGGCTCGAACATGGGCATAAAGCTTAAAGCGAGCGCGCCGAGCTATCACGTTGTAAAGGTTGACGTGAGCGGCGAGGTCAGCCCGATTATGGGGCTCGCTTCCCAGAGCGAGGATATGGTCAACGGCATTATGAACGGCTTCGAGACCGACCCCGACAACACCTGGAACACGGCGCTGTTCGGCAAGTCTCTCCGCTGTATGGTCAAGGAAGGACTGGACGGCAAGGTCAACGCGATGCAGGACGACACCCGCGCCAAGATGCGCCGCACAATTACGCGTATTGTCAACGAGGGTAAGGGCGGAGTTATCTGTATATTATTATAAATAAAAAAGCGGGCCCCGCGGCGAAATCGCCGCGGGGCTTTGGTTTTGCGAATAGAAAAGTCAAACCGAGGACATAATGTATATGACGACTATTTTGCGGAGGTTTTTATGTCTAAGAGCAAAAAGAAAATACGTAAACTGACTGCCGAGCAGTACAACGAATACATTGCAGGGTTAAAGGAAAATACCGCGGCGCTTTTTTCCGCCGACGGCAGTATGCTGGTGCCCGACGAGTTCAAAAAGTCCGAGCAGGACGATAAAAAGGGTAAGTAACTTAAAAGCCGCGCAACTTCTGTTGCGCGGCTTTCATTATTTTTATATTACTCTTACTTTTATAACGCCGTCGATTGCCGCTATCGCCTTTTCGAGTGCGGCGGCAGGCTTTGCGTTTACGTCTATAATGCAGTACGCGAAGTCGCCCTTGGATTTGTCCGCCATATTCTCGATATTAAGTCCTGCGGACGATACCGCCGCAGTGAACTGGGCTATCATGTTCGCAACGTTTTTATGGTGTATACATATGCGCGCCGCGCCCTCTTTCGCGGCGGAAAGAGCGGGGTAGTTTACGCTGTTTACAATGTTGCCGTTTTCGATATAGTCGACAAGCTGTTTTGCCGCCATAAGCGCGCAGTTATCCTCGGCTTCGGGAGTGCTCGCGCCCAAATGGGGCACGCATATGGCGTTTTTAACGCCGATAAGCTTATCGGAGGGGAAGTCGGTTATGTACCTTGCAAGCTTGCCGTTTTCCAGCGCGGAAATGACCGCGTCCGTATTCGCAAGCTCTCCGCGCGAGTTGTTTATAAGCACCGCGCCGTCCTTCATTAAAGCTATCGTGTCGGCATTGAACATTGCCTTCGTGTCGGGAGTTAAGGGAACGTGCACGGTTATGTAGTCCGCGCACTTGTAAACGTCTTCGCGCGCAGGAACAACTTTGACCGCGGGGTTTAATAAAAGCGCGTTTGCGGTGGAAAGGTAGGGGTCGCAGCCCACAACCTTCATACCCAAAGCGTAAGCCGCGTTAGCCACTGCAATGCCTATCGCGCCCAGACCGATTACGCCCAAAGTCTTGCCCGTAATCTCGCCGCCGACAAACGACGACTTGCCCTTTTCCACGAGCTTACCTACGTTGTCGCCCTCGCCCTTCAAGGTCTTAACCCAGTCGATGGCGTCGGTAATTTTTCTGCCGCCCAAAAACAGCTCGCAGATAACAAGCTCTTTGACGGCGTTTGCGTTAGCGCCCGGCGTGTTGAATACGACTATGCCCTTTTGCGTGTAGTCGGCAACGGGGATATTGTTGGTGCCTGCGCCAGCACGCGCAACCGCAATAAGGTTAGAACCGACCTGATAGTCCGCCATGGCCGCCGAACGCACCATTATGCCGTCGGGGTTTTCGACCTTGTCGCCGTAATTGCAGCCCTTGAAAATTTCGTCCGCAAGGGGGGATATTGCGTTTAATTTAAGAATGCCTGCCATTTAACCGTTCTCCTTTTCGAACTTCTTCATAAATTCGATGAGCGCCTTGACGCCCTCGACGGGCATTGCGTTGTAAATAGAAGCGCGCATGCCGCCGACAATTCTGTGACCTTTAAGCGAAACAAGTCCTGCCTTTTTAGCCTCGGCAACGAACTTTGCGTCAAGCTCGGCGTCGCCCGTAACGAACGGCACGTTCATAATCGAACGGAACTCGGGCACTACGTTGTTTTTGAACAGCTTCGAGTTGTCGATGAAGTCGTACAGAAGTCCGGCCTTGTATTCGTTCTGCTGCTGCATAGCTTTCACGCCGCCCTTTTCTTTGAGGTTGTTTAAAACGAGGTTAGCCATATAAATCGAGAAAGCGGGGGGAGTGTTGTACAGCGAGCCGTTCTCGTCCTGCACCTTCCATTTGAGCATGGTGGGGCAGATTTTCAGGGGGTCCTGAATGAGGTCGCGCTTTGCAATTACTATGGTAACGCCCGCGGGTGCGAGGTTTTTCTGCGCGCCGGCATAGATAACTCCGAAGTCGGAAACGTTGACTTCGCGCGAGAAAATTTCGGAAGACATATCCGCTACAAGCGGCGCCTTGCACTTGGGGAACTTGGAATAGCGCGAGCCGAAAATGGTGTTGTTCGACGTGAGATGAACGTAGTCCGCGCCCTCGGTGTAGGCAAGCTTATCGACGTCGGGGATATAGGTGTAGGTCTTATCCGAGCTGTCGCCTATCTTGTTTGCGGTGCCGTAAATCTGACCTTCCTGCCAGGCCTTTTTAGCAAAGTTGCCGGTTACGATATAGTCGGCAACTCCGCCGTGCATAAGGTTTAAAGGGATTGCCGCGAACTGCGTGCTCGCGCCGCCCTGAACAAAGATGACGGCGTAGTCGTCGGGCACGTTCAAAAGCTCGCGCACGAGTTTTTCCGCCTCGACTACAACCGCTTCGTAGGCCTTGTCGCGGTGGGAAATTTCGCATACCGACATTCCCGTTCCAGCAAAGTCCAAAAACTCCGCCTGCGCCTTTTTGAGTACTTCCAGGGGAAGGGTGGAAGGACCTGCCGCAAAATTGTAAACTCTCATAATATTACCTCTTATTTCTATAAATTTCAGTTAAAAATGAATATAAATTGATTTTCTCGCCGTATTTATGCAAAAAAATTGTATAAATTATCGTTATTATACAACATTATGAAAGAATATACAAGCAATTACGGCAACAAATTTGAAATTACACAAAAAATTAAATTTTCAAGCCTGCGGAAAGCAAAGAAAAATTTCTTGAAAAATGTCCGAAAAAATCCTTTAATTATATTTACAATTGCGCAAAATTAGTGTAAACTAAATAGCGAGTACGTATCTTTTATATGGGAATTGGGGCGCATATATACCGCAATTAACTCATTTTCGGGCATCTAAATACGGTCGGAATACGAAAGATTACGCAAAAAAGTTACAAGAGTTTGTTTTTCCGCATAACTTTTCCGCATTTTAAGGCGCGGAAAAAGGCGCGGAACATATGAAATGAGAGGTGAAATATGGGTGACAACAAGAACGAAAAGGGTATGACTAAGGCAGACGTCATTCTCACCAGAGTGGAACAGCTTACAAGGCAGGTTGCGGCTCTCGAAGCGCGCGTTGCCCGCGGCTTGCAGGGCGCTAATACAAACGCCAACCAGAACGCAGGCGCCGCCAAGACCAACGACGCGGTTATCCGCAGGCTTACCGAAGAGAACGCCACGCTGAAAAAAGAAATTTCACACGTGTCCGCTCAGATTGAGGGCTTGTATATCTCGCTTTCGAAAATGATTAGCAAACTGCCCGAAAAAATGGGAGCCAATCCCGCAACGGGCAAGTCCAATATGGACGTGGACGACCTCGCTTCCCGCGTGGCGGCGAAAATCGTTATACCCGAATCGGGCTTCGGCGATTACGAGCCGTCGGGTAAAGCGGTTGCCATCGACGGTATCGACTACGACGCTCTGGGCTATTCGGTAGCAAAGAGACTGTACGTGCCCCAGGCGTTCGCCGAGGAAGTCGACTACGAAAAGCTTGCCGAGCTTATGAGCGGCAAGATGCCTCCCGTTGAAATAGATTACGCCGAGCTCGGCAGCTCGGTTGCCAAAAAAATGTATATACCCCAGGCGGTTGCCGAGGAAGTGGACTACGACGCAATTGCGGACAAGGTTATCCAGAGAATGCCCGCGTTCGCCGCTGCTGTCGACGAGTCGGCTTACACGACAGCGGAACCCGTATCCGTGCAGGCGGAACTCGATTACGATTTGCTTGCTTCCAAGGTTGCCGAAGCCGTTTCCGTGCAGGAGCCCGTATCCGCGGACTACATTGCGGCGCGCGTTGCAGAACAGATTATAGTACCTCAGACGGCTGTACAGGCGGAAGCGGTTGATTTGGACGTAGAGGAACTTTCCAGAAAGGTTGCAGACAAAATCGCCATTCCCGCTTACGAGCCCGTTGAGAGCGTAAACGAAGAGAGAATTGCGGAAGCCATTGCCGAGAGACTTAAAGAGAACGAGGAAGCTTACGAGGCGACCCCCGCCACGTACGAAGCCACTCTCGACGAGCAGTCGCTTGCCGAAAACATTGCGTCGAGGCTCAACTTCTCGCTTTCCGACGAACTCATTGCGGCGGCGGTCGTTAAAAACCTTTCCGACGCTATCGACTCCGACGAAATCGCCGACTGCGTTGCAAAGCGCGTAGGTTCGATTTCACCCGAGCAGTTCGAAATTACCGTTGACGACGACGGTTGCGACTCGCTTGCCAAGGCGGTCGAGAACAGACTTAACTACGACTCGCTTGCGGCGGCGGTTGCGGAAAAACTCAATCCCGCTTTCATGGCTCCCGACGTAACCAGCGAAATCGACGCGGACGAGCTTGCCCGCGCAATTTCCGACAAGCTTTCGGTGAACGCCGACATCAACGAGGATTTGCTCGCGGACAAGGCGGCGGCTATTCTTTCCAACTATATGCCCGAGATTGACAGCAACGACATTGCGGACAAGGTTGTTGCGGGAATTATCCCCGCGCTTCCCTCGACGCCCGTCATCGACAGCGAGGGCATTGCCAATTCCGTTACCGAAAGGCTTGTTGAAAGTCAGGCGGAGAGCGATTACGAAATCGTTATCGACGACGACGGCATTACGCGCATCAGCAACAGCGTTTCCGACGAGATTTCCAAGGACGAGGACGAGCGCCACGCCAAAATCAGCGAGGAAGTCGAGCAGATTAAAGAGGAATACGGCAAGAGGTTCGATAAGCTTGACGAGGACATCGAGGAAATCAAGCGCATGCTGCTTTCCGGCATAGTGGTTGCGGCGGGCACGCACGAGACCACCGAGGTTGTCGAGGAAGCCCAGCCCGAGGAAGAGCTTGTTACGGTTAGCGATTTGCTTGTCGAGGAAGAGCCCGAACCCATTCAGGAAGAAGCTGTTGCCGAGGAAGAGCCCGACGAGGTTATCGAGGAGATTGTCGAGGATATCGACGAGAACCTTTCCGACGAGGAAATTATGCCCGACGGTATGGACGGACTGAACGGCGGCGTAGACTTCGCCAACATGATGAAGTACAACCGTTCGTTCATAGCGAGAATTATTCAGGGCACCGACGACCAGAAGAACTATTACGGACAGGTTAAGACCGCTTTGCTTTCCTATAAAAAGGTAAATTCCAATGTTGCCTGGGGCGCCGAGCGTTTCAATAAGGGCAGAGAAACCATTGCAAGATTTAAAATCCGCGGCAAGACGCTTTGCCTGTATCTTGCTCTCGACCCCGACGAGTACGCGACCAGCGTTTACCACCATGCAGACGTTTCCGACAATAAGTCGATGCGCGGCACGCCTATGATGGTAAAAATCAAGAGCCCTCTGGGCGTTAAGAAAGCTATAAGGCTTATCGACGATATGCTTGAAAAGCGCAACGGCGAAAAGCGCTACGTTGCCGAGCGTGACTACGCGGCGATGTATCCTTTCGAGACCATCGAGGAGCTTATCGAGGACGGACTTGTCAAGGACGTAAATAAATAATTTAAACGGCGGAACGCCATACAAAAGATGAAAAAGGGGGTGTTAAATTCAAACGCCCTCTTTTGTTAATTAATATTAAGGAAGATTTAATGGAAAAGGAAAAGAGACCAGCGCCGCAGGAAAAACCCAAGAGGCGCAGGGACGACAAAAACAAAACCGATAAAAAGGCGGTAAAGGAAAACCGCTTACAAACCGACAGAAAACAGCCTTCGGACAGAGGTAAGAAGCCGGGCAAAAGACCGCCCAAAAACGCGGTAAAAATAGTATTTCTTGGCGGCGTGGGCGAGATAGGCAAGAATATGACCGCCTTGGAGTGCGGCGACGATATAATAATTATCGACGCGGGCATAATTTTCCCCACCGAGGAAACGCCCGGTATCGACCTTGTCGCGCCCGACATAACCTACCTTGTAGAGAACAAAAAGAAACTCCGCGCGCTGTTTTTAACCCACGGTCACGAGGACCATATAGGCGGCGTTCCCTACCTTTTAAAGGAGGTCGGCGTGCCCGTAGTGGGTACCAAACTCACGCTTGCATTAGTCGATAACAAGCTGCGCGAACACCGCTTGAACAACGTAAAAGAGAGGGTAATAGCGCCCGGCGAAAGCTATCAGGCAGGCTGTTTCAAGGTGGAGTTTGTAAACGTAAACCACTCTATTGCGGGCGCGGTTGCGCTGTGCATACACACACCTCAGGGCGTGATTTTCCACAGCGGCGACTTCAAAATAGACTTGACCCCCGTAGCCGGTTCGCCTATCGACTTGAAATCCATTGCGGACATAGGCAGTAAGGGCGTGCTTTTATATATGGGCGAGAGCACCAATATCGAGCGCCCCGGCTTTACAATGAGCGAGGCGGTGGTTGCCGAAACGCTGGACAGGCTGTTCGACGAAAATTCCAAACGCCGCATAATTATCGCAACGTTCGCTTCGAACGTGCACCGCCTGCAACAGATTATAGATTTGGCGGCGAAGTACAAACGCAAGGTGGCGCTTAACGGCAGAAGTATGCTGAACGTTGTCGAGGCGGCGGAAAAGATAGGCGAAATGTCTGTTGCCGACGGTATGCTTGTTGATATTACCAAGACCAAGAACCTGCGCGACGACGAAATCGTCATTGTCTGCACGGGCAGTCAGGGCGAGCCTATGAGCGCTCTGACGCGTATGTCCAACGGCGAAAATCCGCTGATTACCGTCGGCGCAAACGATACGATTATCATATCCGCGTCGCCCATTCCCGGTAACGAAAGGGGAATTTACGGCGTTATAAACAAGCTGTATCACCTCGGCGCGGACGTCGTGTACGAGAGCCTTGAAAAAATTCACGTGTCGGGGCACGCGTGCCAGGAAGAGCATAAGATTATGCACACTCTTTTAAAGCCCAGATTTTTCGTGCCCGTGCACGGCGAGTACAGACATTTGAAAAAACATTCCCAGCTTGCTCAGAGCCTGGGTATGAACGAGCGCAATATCTTTCTTGCCGACATTGGCAACTGTTTGGAAGTTACAAGCAAGTATATAAAGAGGCTTAACGACGTGCCCGCGGGCTCGCGCCTTATCGACGGCGAGGGCATAGAGGACGAAAAGGCTTCGGTGGTTATGCAGGACAGGCGCCAGCTTGCCGCCGAGGGGTTGTTCATCGTGTCGGTTGCGGTGTCGGGCGGCGAGGTTATAGGCGAGCCTGCAATAAACTCGCGCGGCTTCGTTTTCGATTTCCACCACGACTACAACCGCGAAATGCGCGAGGTTATCAACCGCGCAATTTCGGGCTACGATTTGTCGGTAGGCACGGTGGACGAGCTTAAACGCACTATAAAAAAGGCGCTCAGAAACTACTTACAAAAGAAAACCAAGCAGTCGCCTATGGTGGTGCCCGTGGTGGTTGAACTTTAACGCATATGAACGAAAAGACATTTGACTATGCCCATAACGATACGTCCGTGCCCGAAAGGGAGAGCAGAACGGCGGGGCTCAACAAACTGCGTGTTTCGGAAGAGGTTGCACGCCTGCGCAAGCTTGCACACGAGCGCGAAGTGCCGACCGCAAGCAACGAAACTTTAAACTTTTTGCTAACTCTCGCGCTTGCGAAGAACGCAAAGAGCATTTTAGAAGTCGGCTGTGCGGAGGGGATAACCTCGCTTGCGCTTTTAGACACGTGCGGGGAAGCTCATCTGACGGCAATCGAACGTGACGAAAAATTCTATAATTCGGCAAAAGACAATTTAAACGCATATGCGGACAGATGCACGTTACTTTCGGGTGACGCGGCGGACATATGTTTAACCCTTGAAACGGAAGCGTATGACTTTATATTTTTGGACTGCGCAAAGGTGCAGTACGTAAAGCTTTTGCCCGAATTAAAGCGCATTTTAAAGAAAAACGGCGTTTTGGTTGCTGACGATATTTTGATGTACGGCTGGGTGAACGGCGAGGTTGAAACTCCCAAAAAGCGGAAAATGCTCGTTGAGCATATCCGAGAGTATATTACTGCGGTAACCGACGATTATCAGTTGTCTACGTCTATTTTGGATATAGGCAACGGAATTGCAATGAGTGTGAAAAGGTATACGAATGAAAGTTGAATTACTTGCGCCTGCGGGCGGATTTTCCAAACTTAAAACTGCCGTGTACTTCGGCGCGGACGCGGCATATATAGGGGGCAAAGCGTTTTCGCTTCGCTCTTTTGCCGACAATTTCGACGCGGACGAACTCAAAAACGCCGTCGAATTTGCGCATTCTTTCGGCAAAAAAGTTTACGTTACGGCAAATATCTTTGCGCGTAACGCCGATTTTTCCGCGCTTTCCGATTACTTTAAATATCTGTATGAAATAGGCACCGACGCGGCTATCATTTCCGACAGCGGCGTGTTTTACGTTGCCAAAAAGGCGGCACCTGAACTTGCCGTACATATCTCGACGCAAGCCAACCTTACCAACAAGTATGCAGTTAAATTCTGGAAGGAACAGGGCGCGAGCCGCGCAATTTTGGCGCGTGAGCTGTCGTTGAACGAAATAAAGGAAATTCACGACTTTGTGCCCGATATCGAGCTCGAAGCGTTCGTGCACGGCGCTATGTGCATATCCTATTCGGGCAGGTGCCTTTTATCCGATTATCTTTCGGGCAGACCTTCCAACCGCGGCGCGTGCGTGCAGGCTTGCCGCTGGAACTACACCGTCAAAAAGCACGACGCGGGCGCGGAGAGCGGCGAAATGAGCGTCGAGGAGGACGGGCGCGGCACGTACATTTTCAACAGCAAGGACTTGAATATGTCCGCTCACCTTAAAGAAATGGCGGAGGCTGGCGTTTGCTCGTTTAAAATCGAGGGACGAATGAAGAGCGAATATTACCTTGCAACGGTAATAAACGCGTACCGCCGCTGTATCGACGGCGGGTTTGACGAAACCGTCGCGCGCGAGCTTGTAACGGCGGCGCACCGCGACTACACGACCGCGTATATGCTGGGTGAAAACCACCAAACGGTCAACTATTCGGACAGTCAGGCAAAGGGCGACTGCGACTATATCGCAAACGTTTTATCGGGCGGCAACGGCTCGGCGGTCGTGGAAATGCGCGGACGGTTTAAGGTCGGCGATACTCTGGAAGTGCTTTCGCCTACTCAAAATTTCGGCAAGCCGTTCGTTGTGAAAAGCGCTGTTAACAGTTCGGGCGAGAGCGTGGACGACTGCAAATTAGTGCAGGAACACTACAAAATAAACTGCCCCTATGACCTCGGCGAGGGCGATATTTTAAGAAGAAGAAAATGAATTACGAAGTCAGAAAAATTTACGGAAAAATCAAAAATAAAAGCGCCGTGGTGCGCGTGCCTGGCTCTAAGAGCATTACCGCGCGCGCTCTGCTGTTAGCCGCTCTTGCGGACGGCGAAAGCGTTCTTTACGGCGCCCAGCTTTCGGACGACTGCGCAACGTTTATTGAAGCGGTCAAGGCTTTGGGGATAAAAGTCGGGGTGGACGGCACGACGGTAAAGGTCGGCGGTTGCGGCGGCAAAATTCCCGTAAAGAGCGGCGAAGTTTACGTGGGCAGTGCGGGTACGGCGGCAAGGTTTTTAACTGCTATGCTGGCTTTGAGCGGCGGAGAATACAAGCTTACCTCGTCCGAGCAGATGAAAAAGCGCCCCCAGGCGGATTTGATTTCCGCGCTTAAAACTCTGGGTGCGGAGTTTGAGTTTTTAAATGACGAAAACTGTTTTCCGTTTATCGTCCGCGGCACGAAGAATATTGCGGACCAAGTTACGGTGGATATAACCAAATCGAGCCAGTTTTTGTCCGCACTTTTGATGGCTGGCGTGCTTGCAGGCAAGCCTTTGAAAATCAAAACGGTGGGCAACCACGGAATGGACTACGTCAATATGACCTTGGATATGATGTGGTCGTTCGGCGTGAGCGTTGAGGAAGAAGGCGGTGCGTACACTGTCTGCGGTGGGTATTCTGCTAAAAAGTACGATATCGAGCCCGACGTTTCGGCGGCTTGTTATTTCTACGGTATAAACAGGCTTTTGGGCACGGATATAAAGGTTGCGGGCATAATGCCGCGCACAATGCAGGGCGATATAAAGTTTATAAATCTCATTAAAAATTTCGACGGCGGCAGGGTGGATATGTCTGCTTTTTCCGACCAGGCATTAACGCTTGCGGCGGTTGCGCCTTATCTTAAAGAGCCTACCGAAATTTGCGGCGTTGCACATATCCGCGGTCAGGAGTGCGACCGCATAAAGGCAATCGTACATAATCTTACGGCAATGGGCGTAAAGTGCGATGAGAGCGCGGACGGCGTTAAAATTTACCCTTGCAAGCCGCACGGCGCAAATATAGAAACTTTCGGCGACCACCGCGTGGCTATGGCTTTTTCGCTGTGCGGACTTATGACCGACGGAATTGTTATAAATAATGCGGAAGTGTGTTCCAAGACTTTTAAAGAGTACTTCGAAGTGCTCGACGGTTTGATTGAAAAGCTTACTGATTAAAATAAGAGCCCCGCGGCAATCTTGCCGCGGGGCTTACTTTTTACATAGCGGGTCCTGTTGCAGAGGGTGTATAAACTCTTGCGCCCAGTTCCTGGTTGAGTGCGTATAAACCCTTTGCGTCGTGTCCGAACAGCTCGAACTTTCTGAGCATATCCTCGGCGTTCTTTTCTTCCTCGCCCTGTTCCTTTATGAACCAGTCCAAAAACTGCATTGTCTTGAAATCGTGCAGCTTGAACGCCTCGGCGTAAATGTTATTTATAAGTGAAGTTACGTACTGTTCGTGCTCGTAGCCGAAAGCGAGAGGGTCGTCGTGCTTCTTTGCAACCTTGTCGGGCTTTACAATCGCGTCGAAGGTTACGCGCACGCCGTTGTCTATAAGATAGCGGCGCATCATCATTGCGTGGTCGCGCTCCTCCTGAGCCTGTACCTGATACCAGTGCGCAAATCCGTCAAGCCCTTCGGACTCGTAGTAGTTTGCAAAATCGAGGTAGAGGTAAGCGGAATAAAGTTCCTTGTTTACCTGTTCGTTGATAAGTTCGGCAATTTTTTTGTCAATCATAATTTTCTCCTTAAAATTGATTTACGATTATTATAATCCAAATTTCGGAAATTGCAATATTTTTGCGTTAATTTAATTTCGAGATTGATAAATTATCCGCAGTTATGCTATAATCAAAAGTATGGAACGAATAGTTTTACATTCCGACCTTAATAATTTCTACGCTTCGGTGGAACGCATTTTAAATCCCGACCTCGCGGGCAAGCCGATAGCCGTCTGCGGCAACGCGGAGGAGCGCAAGGGCATAGTGCTCGCAAAGAGCGAGGAAGCCAAGCGCTTCGGCATAAAGACGGGCGACACCGTTTGGCAGGCGAAAAGGAAGTGCCCCGCGCTTATCGTATTGCCGCCGCACTTCCCCGACTATATGGATTATTCCCGCAAAGTCAAGGCGATATACTCTCGCTACACCGATATGATAGAGGGCTACGGCATAGACGAGTGCTGGCTGGACGTTTCCAAATCCACCCGCATTTTCGGCGACGGCGGCGTGGAAAAGTACGTCGAGCGCGACGGCGAAAAGCACTATTCCGACGAATATCTGCGCTTTATCGGAGATAGCGTAAGGTGCGCCGTAAAAAAGGAGCTGGGCTTGACCGTATCCGTCGGCGTGTCCTTTAACAAGGTGTTTGCGAAGCTCGGCTCGGACCTCAAAAAGCCCGACGGAACGACGGTTATTTCGTTTATCAATTTCAAAAGCGTCATATACGGCTTGCCCGTCGCCGACCTTTTAATGGTGGGCGGCAAGACCAATGAGAAGCTTAAATCGCTCGGCTGCGACACGATAGGCAGGCTCGCGGCGGCGGACGACGAAAGGATTATAAAGCCGCTCGGCAAATTCGGTAAAACGCTTTTGACCTACGCCCGCGGCGAGGACGATTCGCCCGTAATGAACGCGGACGAGAAGCGCGAGCTTAAATCGATAGGCAATTCGCAGACTTTCGCCTACGACCTTAAAAATTACGCGCAGGTAAAGCGTATGCTTTTCGTTTTGTCCGAAAGCGTTGCGGCAAGGCTTCGTGAAACGGATTTGGGGCTTGCGGATACCGTGCATCTTTGGGTGAGGCGGGACGACCTTTCGGATTACGCTTGTCAGAGAAAGGTGCGGCATACCGCGCTTTGCGAGGAGATTGCAAAGAACGCGTTTTCTATGTTCGAGGCCGCGTTCAAGCCGCCGTTTTCGGTGCGCTCCCTCGGCGTAACGGTATCGGGCTTCGATAAGGGCGTATCTCAGATAACCCTCGACGAGAGCGACGGTAGCTATACAAAGCGCGAGCGCGCGGAACGCGCCGTTGACGAGATAAGGAAAAAGCACGGCTACGCCGCGCTTCAACGCGGAATAATGCTCGACGACCCCGAAAGTATGCGCAACGATATAAAAAATTCCCACCTGATAAAGCCCGCCAAATTCGAGGACAGAGCGGGCGGGGATAAAAGCGGGGATAAGTAGGATATAAGCTGAAATTATACCTTATATTAGCACGGCGTATCGCCGAGTTTGCCTTTATCGTTTGACTTATGAAATAATTTATTCTATAATTTCATATAGAAAAAAGAGCGGCGTGCCGCTTTAATGATTTTACGAGGAGTATAAAATGAATCTTCCCCAGAGTTTCGGCGAAAACGTATTCAACGACCAGGTTCAGAAAGAAACTTTGCCCAGCGAGGTGTATAAGGCTCTGCGCGCGACGATAGACGCGGGCAAAACGCTCGACCCGTCGATTGCGGGCACAGTTGCTTCGTCAATGAAAAAATGGGCTGTATCCAAGGGTGCTACCCACTTCACGCACTGGTTCCAGCCGCTTACGGGGCTGACCGCCGAAAAGCACGACAGCTTTATCGAACCCGAGGGCGACAAGGTCATTATGCGCCTCACGGGCAAGAGCTTAACCGTCGGCGAGGCGGACGCTTCGAGCTTCCCTTCGGGCGGTTCGCGCGTGACGTATATGGCGCGCGGCTACACCGCGTGGGACCCGACTTCCCCCGCATTCGTTAAAGAGGGTACGCTGTACATACCCACCGTATTCGTGTCGTACACGGGCGAAACGCTGGATAAAAAGTCGCCGCTTCTGCGCTCGATGACGGCTATCGACAAGCAGGCAAAGCGAATTTTAGCGCTGTTCGGCAAAGAGTGCAAAAAGGTTTCGACCACCGTCGGACCCGAGCAGGAATATTTCCTTATCGACGAGGAAGAGTATATGCGCCGCAAGGACTTGCGCCTTTGCGGCAGAACGCTGTTCGGCGCGCC
>CAZRJY010000003.1:0-31050 GCA_964600525.1 uncultured Clostridia bacterium | reverse complement strand
GCAACCGAATAATGAAGCAGATAAAGTGTTACGTGCCCGTGCTTGTGGCGTGCGGGGGAACGGAAGTAGAGGCTCTGGACGATATACTTGCAAGAAAGATATTCAGAAAGCTCGAAAGTAAAAACCCCGTGTACGTAAAACAGCAGGCGGACAACGTTTGCGACTATTTGGACGAACTATTCGGCGAAAACAAACTTGCGCTCTGCAAGGAAACTATGAGACTTATTGAACAGAACGTGTAATCAGGTAAAAGATATGTCAAGGTTAAAGAAAACTATACTGATAATCGGAATACTGGTAGTAGCGGTAGCGGCGTCACTGGGGACGGCGCTGGCGCTGTATGCTACGGGGTCGATGAAAACCGACGCAATAGAACTGGAATACGTGCTCCGCGAAAAGGAAAAGGTTTACGACGGCACGCCGCTTAAACTTGACGACGAATTAAACGACGTCATGCTGAAAAAGGGCAAGCTTGCGGAAGGTCACGTTGCAAGATACGAGTTTTCGGGTTCGCAGACCAACGTCGGCACGTCGATGAGCGATATGACCGTTAAAATTTACGATAAAGACGGCTTTAACGTAACAAGCGATTATTCCATAAAGGTAAACGGCGCGCCCCTGACGGTAACGGCAAAATCCATAAGCGTGGATATGCCTTCGCAGAAGGTCGTTTACAACGGCTCGAAAGTGCTTTTCAACGAGTATAACATAACCGAAAACGCCGACGGCGTGCTTGCTGAGCTTTGCAGCGGACACAGAATTTACGGCTCTACCGACGTATCTTTGATGAACGTGGGCGACACTCTGCCCGCCGATTTATCGCCGCTCGTGTTCGACGTGGTCGGCAACGACGTAACAGCTAACTATAACATAGAGTTCACCATAGGTGAAATAGAGGTCATTCCACGCCATATTTCCGTGCGCCCGGTATCCTACGAAAAGGTGTACGACGGCGTGACTATGTACGCGGACCAAATCGAGTGCCTCGAAGGCTCGCTTGTCGAGGGGCAGTACCTTAAATACGAAATAAACCATAACTACGAAAATAAAATTACCGACGTCGGCACGGTTGAAACCGAAGTAACCAAGCTGAAAATTTTCGACGTAATAAACGGCGAAGAGGTTGACGTGACCGACAACTACGAAATCGACGCTTACGAAACGGGCAGTCTGACCGTGACAAGGCGGCCGCTGACGATAACGGCAAAGAGCGCGGTGTTCACATATAACGGCGAGGAGCAGTCGCTTACCGACCAGACTGCGGCGGAGTTCGTCGAAGGGCTTGCCGAGGGCGAGGAACTGTTGCGCGTTTCGTACGCAGGCTCGCTGACGGGCGTAGGCGAAACGGATAACAGAATAATCGGCATAGTGCTTACTGGCAGCGAGGACAATTACGAAAAGAATTTAATAAGCGGTAAAATCAGGGTTCTGCCTTACGAA
Organism: uncultured Clostridia bacterium; assembly: GCA_964600525.1. Lineage (GTDB taxonomy): Bacteria > Bacillota > Clostridia > Christensenellales > Borkfalkiaceae > Coproplasma. The sequence continues at coordinate 29,610 of CAZRJY010000003.1, read as the reverse complement.
CTTACCGTTGTAACGAATTCCGCGGAAAAATATTACGACGGCGAAGCGCTTTTTGACGAAGGTATAGAGGCTGAGCTCGCCCACGAAAGGCACGAGATAGGTCCCGTAGAAGACCTGCCCGAAATTACCGACGCGGGCGAAATTTCAAACGCATATCCCGTAACCGTACTCGACGGCAACGGCAAAGATTGCACCGAAAACTACGCAATTACCTATGATTACGGCACGCTCAAAGTCAAAAAACTGCCCGTAAAGGCAAAGTTGAACGCCGAAGAGCACGTCACTTACGACGGAGCGGGGCATCAGCCTACGCTCGGAAATTCCGATTATTTCGAAGTTCAGCCCGCATTGGGCGAAGACGAGCAGGTGGATATATTCTCGCTCGATTATACTCATTTCGAGGTCGTGTCCGACGCGCGTGTAATGCGTGATAAGGGCGAATACCGCTATACGGTAAAATTTAAGGATAAGGATTTTTATAACAATTACACGCTCGAAGTGCCCGAAAACGGCTATTTAACCGTAGACGCAAGGGAAATCAAGGTCACCACGGGCAGCACGTCGAGAGCCTATACGGGCGCCAAGCTGACCGACGAATCTTACGAACTGGAAGGTGATTTGGTCGGCGGACACCAATTTAAACTGCCGTTGACTTACCCCTCGATTACAAACGTCGGCAAGATATTCAACGAGTACGCAGTCGGCGTTTCGGACGGAAGCGGAGCGGACGTAACCGCAAACTACGATATCAGCTATGTTTACGGCGAGCTTACCGTCAAGGTATTGCCGATTAACATAACGCTTAAAAATTACGGAGACGCGCAGGCGTTCACGTATTCGGGCAAAGCCGTGTCGCTTAGCGCAACCGACGCCATAACGGCGATAACGACTACCGAGACGGGCGTAAACACCGCGAACGTTATCGACAAGGACGACTTCACCGTAGTAATTGCAAACGACATTATAGACGTCGGTACGAATTACACGTACAGCGTAAGGATAACCGACAAAGAATTCGCAAAGAATTTTAAAGTTACCATAACCGACGGCAACGGCAAGCTTTCAATCAAGGCGCTGCCCGTCACCGTAACTGTTAAGGACGTCGAGCGCGTGTACAACGGCGCCGAACAGTTAGTCGACGCGTACGCGGCGGTACATTCCATAAGCAATACCACCACGGGGCTTACAAGGGACGACTTCATAATTTCTTACGCCGACGTCAGCGCAGAACATATCGCCGCGAGCAACTACGAGTTCGGCGTTTATATCTGCGACGCGAAAAAGAAGAATTACGAATTAAAGGTAGAGAATTTAAACAACGCAAAACGCAACAGCGCAATGCTGAAAATAAGCAAGTTCGAAGTGGAGGTTAAAACCGCTTCGACCGCGTTCGTGTATAACGGCGACGCGCAGTCCGACGGACAGTTTACAAACGGCGTGCTGGCAAATTCGGCGCATAAGATTTATATGACCACCCTGACCGACGATATGCCCGCGGTGTGCAACGTAGGCGATACGGCGGTAAACAAGCTCGATTTCACAATAAGAGACGGGTCGGGGAACAACGTAACGACAAACTACGACGTAAACATAATAAGCGGCACGCTGACGGTTGCGCCCTGCCCCGTAACGATAACGACGGCGACGGCGAGTATGGTGTATAACGGCAGCGCGTTGACCGACGGCACGGCGAAAGCCAATATAGAGCTTTTCAACGGACAGATTATCGTACCCGCAGACGAGGAGGCGTTGCCTTCGCAGCTCGGCGTAGGCTCGTGCAAGAACGAATTCTACGTAGACATCGTTGATGATTTTAATGACCAGTCTTTCAAGGACAATTACAGCATAACCTACATATTCGGCACGCTGACCGTAACACACAGAGCGATTACGGTTAAAACCGACAGCGCCGAGCAGGTGTACAACGGCAGGGCTCTTTCCAAGACGGACAATATCGCGGTAACGGGTTTGCCCGAGGACGATATAAATTTCTATGCGGAGCTGAGAGAGGGCGCAACCGAGTGCTCGATAACCGACGTGGGAACGGTACCCAACGCGTTTGACTGCGCAATTTATTACGCGGGCGACGACGTAACCGACAACTTTATCATAAAATTCGAATACGGCACGCTGAAAGTAACTCCGCTTAAATTATCGGTAGGTCTTAACGATATGGAACTCGACTACGACGGCGAGACAAAGACGTTCGCCGTAAACGAGGCAATAACGTTTATTATGGCAAACGGCGAGGAGTATGAGCTGGAAGACGCGGGGGGTTCCTACGACCCCGACTGGGGAATTGACGAGTACTCCGACGGCGAAGACGGCGGTTTGAAATTTGTTTCGTCCGACTTTGTAATAGTTTATTCGTCGCTCATACTCGACGCGGGTACGTATTCTTACTCGGTCAAGTTCGCAAGCGACGACTTCGCAAAGAATTTCGTGCTCGAACAGACCGCTCCCACCGTGCGCGTAAAGAAAATGCAGATAGAAATTTATCTCAAAAGCTATACCGAGGACGATAAGTTTACGTACGACAGCAACGTTATAACTCTCGACGTTCTGGACGCGGTAGAGTCTATTGTGGACGTTAACGGCGAGCTTGTTGCCGAAAGCCTGCTTAAACCCGAGGATTTCACGGTTATCTATCCTGCGGAAATGCGCAATGCGGGCGAGTATAAATACAGGGTAAAGATAACCTACGACTACAAGGCAAAGAACTTCAACTTCAACGAAGCGACTTTCGGCGAAGTGTTCGTCGACAAGTTTACCGTATCGGTGGAGCTTGGCGACGTCGAAGCCGCTTATTCGGGCAAGGAATTCGTGCCGACGGCAGACGCAATTACGGTAACCAATACGACTTTGATAAAGGCAACCGACTTCAATTTAAAGGTAAACGGCGGCGAAGCGGCTGTCGACGCGGGCACGTACACGTATTCGGCGGAAATTACCGATAATGCGTTTGCGCAGAACTTTATTCTGTCGGGCGAGGGCAACGAAGGCGCATTAGAAATCAAGCCGCTTAAAATAAACGTAACGCTCAACGCTTTAAGCTACACGTTCGACGGAAGCGTGAAGAATATCGACGCGGCGCAGGCGCTTGTATGCGACTGCGGGCTGGTAAAGGCAGGCGACTTTGAATTCACCGTTACGGAAGGCGAAATAAGAGACGCGGGCGACTACACGTATAAGGTAACGCTGACAAACGACAACTTCACGTTCGGCGGCAGCGACACGGTCAGCGGCGGCACTGTAACAGTCGGCAAACTGCAAGTTACGGTTACTTTAAACAATTTCGTAAAGGAATACGACGGCGAGGAGTACGTTTTAACTCCCGACACGGCAATCTACTCGGTAAGCGGCACGGTATTGGACAGATACGATTTCGAGGTAACGTATGCCGACTTGCTTGCGAACCATTCGAACAAAGGCAACTACACCATGTCGGTAAGCCTTACAAACGAGTGGTCTGGTGACGAAGACAATATCGGGCTGACAACCGTAAACGGTAAAATTTCCATAACTCAGAAAACCGTAACTCTTACGACGGCGACTAAAACTTTCGTATATAACGGAGAAGCGCAGAGCGCAACCGACGCCGTTCTGACGGGTGCGTTGCCCGGACATACGGCAAGAGTAGACGTATTAAACTACGCGGAAATCACCGACGTCGGCTCTAAGTCCAACATGTCGGATTACGAAATCTATTACGTAAACGTCGACGGCGAGGAAGTAGTGGTAACGGCCAACTACAACATAATACCTTCATACGGCACGCTTACGGTAACCGAGCGCCCGCTTACGGTAGTCACGGACTCCGCAAGCAAGCCTTACGACGGTACCGCGCTGAGAAAGGCAACGTTCACAAGCAGCGGTCTGGCTGACGGACACAGCATAACGGCGCCTGCCGCAGCCGAGCTTCCCTACATAGTCAATGCAGGTTCGGTTGAAAACGCCTATGAAATCAAGGTTATGAGCGGCGTTAATGACGTTACGGCAAACTACAAAATCACCTACAAGTACGGCGAACTCGAAGTTACCGCCGTGGAAGTAACCGTAACTTTGAGAAACGTTTCCAAGCCTTACACGGGCGCGGACATAGAGGTTACTTGCGACGAAGCGATTGAAAGCGTGAACGTTCTGGAAGAAACCGACTTTACCGTAACTTTAAATCAGGAAGTTATCAACGCGGGCAGGTACACCTTTACGGTCAGCCTTGCCGACGAACAGCTTTCGAAAAACTATATTGTAAAGTTCGGCGGTTCGAATAAACTTACGGTTACAAAACTCAATCTTGCGGTAACGCTGAAAAACGTTGCAGGAGCCGAATACAACGGCAAAGCGCATACGGCAACCGCGGCAAACGTATTGTCCGTAGGCGCAAACGTCGACGGAATAACCGCGGCAAGCTTTACATTCACGTATACCCAAGCGATGCTCAACGTCGGAAACTACACGTACGGCGCTGAAATATCCGACGAAACGGCGCGCGGCAACTACAATCTTATTGTAACTGGCGGCGCGTACGAAATCGTGCCTGCGGACATAACCGTAACTTTGAAGGACTACGAGGAAACTTACGGTAACTGCAACTTCACGATTGACGTTTACGACGCAATAGTGTCGATGGACGGCAGCGGTGCGGCATTGCTCGGCAAGAGCGATTTCGCTCCCAAATACGTTGAAAGTCTGCGCATTGCGGGCGACTATTCATACGAAGTGGAAATTGCCGACGTTGAAAAGAGCAGGAACTTCAATCTGGAAATCGAGGGCGGCGACTTTACAATCAACAAGCGCAAGCTTGTGATAGTGTTCACGGGACTGGAACTGACCCGAAGCGAGTTTGACGAGGGCTACGGCGGCGACGAGTACGCGGACGACTTCGACGTAACTTACAGCGTATCGCTTTCGACTTCGACCCCCGTGGCAAACGGCGACAGCTTCCGCGTTATCAGAGCGACGGCGGAAGGACTGGGAGATAATATTCTCGGACTTTACACAATCGCGGATTACGAATTGACCAACGAGGAAAGCTACGATATCGTAAACCTCGACGGAAGCACGCCTATAACGGCAAGATTAAAGATTATAGAGCAGTAATTTTAAGGTAAAATTTCAGGGCAAAAAGACAAGGTATTTTATGATTTCATACGACAATTATAAAAACCGAATAGAAAAACTGGCAAAGGTTAAGCACGTTTTGCACAAATTCAGGTTTCTGATTTGCGGCGTGCTTGCCCTTATTGTCGGCGTGTCCGTCGGGCTCATGTGTGCAAAGGGCTCGTACACGTCCGGCATGTCTTTGTCTGCCCAAACGGTCAACTTTAACGAGTATTACGAGGTTACCGCGGCAAAAGCTTTCCTTGCTTCGCCTAAGGAACAGAGAATAGAGTATTCACTTGAAGGCAGTAACGAGTGGACGACCCAAAAGCCCGTAAAGGCGGGCAAGTACACGGCGCGCACGGTAACCAAAAAGATAGCGGGTTACAGCTATTCGTCGCCCGTTACCTTCGACATTCTGCCCGTGGACGCGGAATTTACGATAACGAGCAACAGCGTAGTGTACGGCAATACGCCCGAATATACGCTCACTCCGCTTGTGTCGGGGCACAAGGTCGACGAAAGCGTGCTTGTGTTCGATTATGCCGATTACGCCGCGGCTTCGACCGAGGTGAACGCGGTGGAAAGTTCGCTTAAAATAGTGGACGGAAGCGGCGACGACTTCACAAACTGCTACAACGTAACGTTCAGCGGCAAAACTCTGCACGTCAGAAACAGAAATCTTATCGCTACTCCCGCAGCATACGAATTTACGTACGACGGAACGGGGCATTCCTGCCGGAACGAGGTATCGGCCGAAACGCTCGATAATCTTGCGTACGGCGACGTAATCAGCGTAAATACCTCTATTTATAATATGGGCGCGCGCGAAGACAGCGTAGTCAAAGCGGGCAGTTACCCCGTAAGGATAGACGCCGTAAGGATAATGCACGGCTCGACCGACGTAACCGCGCGGTATAATATAAGTTTAAGCTCGGCACTGCTTGTCATAAATCAGAGAAAGCTGACTATAACCACGCAGGACGGCGAAAAGGTTTACGACGGCACGCCGCTTGTAAAAACCGAAGTCGACGCGGAAAATCTGGTTTCGGGACACAAGGTCATAGCGGATAATTCAACGCTTCCCGACGCCGAAAACGTGGGCATTTACGAAAACAGGTTCGGCGTAACCGTACTCGACGGACTTACCGACGTAACTCCCAATTACGACGTTCAGGTAAACGCGGGCACGCTTAAAATAACGCACTGCAAGCTGATTTACACCACGGCGGACGGCAGAAAGGAATACGACGGCACGCCGCTTACAAACTACGCGTTTACTCTCGATACAACGCCCGCGGGCTTCGATTTTACCGCGGTTAAATCGAGCCGCGCGAGCATAACCGACTTCGGCACCACGCTTAACCGATTCGATATAATTATCAAGAAGAAATCGGACGGAAGCGTTGTTACGCACAACTTCGATATAAGTTGTAAGTTCGGCACGCTGGAAATCGAAAAGCGTGCAATGAGCATAAAGACGGGCAGTCTCGGCATAGACGGGGAAGCGCAGTACAACGGACAGGAACAGTCCAACGCAATCCCCGAAAGCAGCAACGGACTGTTGGAAGAGCTCGGTCACGAACTGCGCGTAGACAAACTTTGCACCGTAACGGACGTAAAGGTAACGGCGAACGGCGGCGTTGATACTAACGGCGTCGACAATACCACGACCTATACCGTCTGGGACGGCGGCAGAAACGTTTCGGATAACTACTTAATTTCGTACGTATACGGCAAACTCAGACTGATGCCCAGGCGTCTGACCGTAACCACGAACACGCCCGAACCGCATACTTACGACGGCACGGCGTTCTCGGATACGGGCTATACGACCGATTTGGAGGGCGGAGGTCTGTACAACGGCGATACGCTTATACTCGACGGCACCGCCGCCGAAATTACGGAAGTCGGCAGAAAACTTAACAACAACAGTTATAAAGCGCCCAGCGCCAACTACGTTATAAGCTATATGTACCACGGCTGGCTCGAAGTGGTAGCCAAAGACGTTAAAGTCACTATCTCGCACGCAACGTCAGTTTACGGCGCGGATATTCCCGAAAACGGATTTATTCTGGACTGCGGCGAGCTTCCGAACGGCGAAACTCTGACCTTTACGACGCGTCTGGAAAGGGGCGGCTCGGTCTGCACGCCCGAAACGTGGGAAGGCTATACGCTGCTCAACGCGGGTATGTATACAATCACCGCCAATAGCGATTTGGCAGTCACGGGCGGCAACGCGCACGTTAACAACTATAATTTCAGCTTTGTCGACGGCATTCTGAATATCACCCAGCGTGAAATTTACTACGTAACGGCAACCGCCGAAAAGGTATACGACGGAACTGCGCTGTTCAGCACGGCATACGAAACCTATCTTGCAAGCGACAACACCAAGGCGGGACTTTTAGGCGGCGACAAACTTACCGTGCGCGAAAATCCCACAAGCATAATCGGCGCGGAGGAGCGCCCCAACGCAAACTATTACAGTCTGCCTCAGTTTAACAATAACTACCGTATCGACCAGACAATGTCCGAGGCGAATTTCGGCAGACTTAAAATCACGCCGCGCCCGATAACCGTTGAAATCAGCGCAATCGGCGAAGTGACCTACGGCGAAACGTTCGAATATGAGGACGAGGCGGGCAACTACGCCAACTCGCCCGATTTGGCGAACGGCGAAAAACTTAAAATAGCCGTTAAGTATATGCAGAACGGCTTAAAGGCCGAGCCCAAAAACGCGGGCGCGTATTCCGCCGAGCTCGATTTGGAAAACTGCATTTTCTACTATGCGGACGGCACCGAAATAGACGGCGGCGTTAATAACTATGCAATCACCTGCGACCCGCTTGAAAATCTTAAAATCAAGCAGTTTGCATTTGTCATAAAGCCGCTTGACTTAACGCGGAAGTACGGAACCGAGGTAAATTATCCCGATTATATCGGCAACTATTCCGGGCTCAAAAGTCCCGGCGTATACGACGGTACGTACGATATTTCCGAATTACCTTACGGCGAGCAAATCAAAATTCTTAACCTGTACTATGTTAAAGACTACGTTTTCGGTCCGTTCCCCGAAAAATTGGAAGTGGGAACGCATTTAATCAGTGCGGCCAGTATAGCAGTATACGACAGCGACGGAAACGAAATTCAACGCGGTAACGATACGCCTTTCGGCGCAACCGAAAATCCTTATTTTACAAATTATAATTTTGTAGGTTCGAACTTTGCCGATTTGCAGGTAGTTTCCCTGGATATTACGGTTACGGTTGACGACAACACGGCAACCTACGGCGATACCTTGTCCGAAAACACGTTTAAAATTACCGAAAACGAAATGCAGTACGGCGAAAAGCTTTCGCTTACGTACAAGTACGACCGTGAAGTTAAAGACGTCGGCGATTACGAAATTATTGCCGACAAGGTATTTATCGACGGCAAGGAAGTCGATATCGAAAACTGCAACTATTCGTTTACGTTTATTAACGGCACGCTTACGGTTAAAGAGAAAAGTATTTACATTCAAGTCAAGGAAAAATCGTGCAAATACGGCGAGGATTTGCCCGATATAGAGTGGTGGGTCGAAGACGTATACGAAAACCGTATAACCGAATTCCCTTACGGCGACGCCGTGGACATCGGCGCTTTCCGTTACTATCTGGATACAACCGACTGCGGCAGGCACGACGCTCACCCGCACCTTGACGTAGGAAAGTACAGAATTGATTATTCGGTATATATTAACGGCAGCACAGAGGGTCTGAAAAATTACGGAGTTGTAAGAGGTACGAACAGAGGTTTCCTTAACGTAACGGCTGCCGAACTGAAAATTACTCTTGCCGACGTTACGGGAGTAACTTACGGCGACGGGGGGTGGACCTATCCCGGAGAAAAAACCGAGGTTGAAGGGCTTAAATATAATCAAACCCTGTCGTTTGATATAAAGTTTACGGACGCGGACAAAAACCCTGTTGAAGAGCCCAAAAATGCAGGCACTTATTCAATAGTGCCCGACGAAGATACATACGCGGTTATAAACGAGGACGGCACGGAAGGGCTGATTGACAACTATACCGTGACCGTTGAAAAAGGTACGCTCGAAATCGCAAGAAAGGACATTACAGTTAAAATTGCCGACCAAGCTTGCGTTTACGGCGACGATTTACCTGAAAATTCATTTAAAATATATGATAAAGACGGCGTTACCGAACTTGTAAACGGCGTAGATTTGCCGTACAGCGACCTTCTTTCGCTGGAATATAAGTATGATAAAACTCCCAAAGACGCCGGCGGTTACTCCATATCGGATGCAGGCGTTTACGTTGACGGCGAGCAAATAATTAACGGTATTGCGGGCAACTATAACGTAGATGTCGAAACGGGCACTTTGACCATAGGTAAAAAAGTATTGCATATCCGTTTTTCAATACATTGGTGGTCAGTAGGTATTGCCAGCCGATACGGAATGCACACTTCCGGGTTGGACGAGGAATACGGCAATAACTGTATGGATATTGCCACGGAAAATCGGCTTAAATTGCCTTACGGCGAGCAATTAATTATAAAGTTGCAGATTTTGACCGAGGACGGCGCCGAAGTTGAGGGTATTCCCGACGTGGGTAAATACATAGAACGTGCAATAGGCTTTGAAATCAGAAACGAAGCATGGAGCGAGGTTCTGGACAGCGGCGACGGTTTAATACTTAAAAACTATGAAATCACATTCGACGACAGGCCGCTTAGCATATACCCTTGGGAACTCAGCGTAACCGCAGAAAACCAAACCTGCGTATACGGCGACGACTTACCCGAAATCAGATATGAATTAAGTGTACCTGACAAACATACTCTGAATGAAGTAAAGCAGAGTATAGAATTCGAGTTCGGCTACGACAGAGAGGTCAAGAACGCGGGCGAATATATTTTACAGATTAACGGATTTAAGGTTTACGACGAAAACGGAAACGAAATTGTCGGCGGCACAAAGAATTTTGAATACACCTTGGTCGGCGGCACTCTTACGATAACGCCCAAAACGGTTTACGCCATAATCGGCGATACGTCTGCCGAATACGGCGGTAACAGAAGCATTGTTTACGATTTCTATCTCAATGCGGAAGGCACGGGTAAAAAATATCAATTCCCGAGCGACGAACGTTGTTCCGTAACCTGCGGATATTACGAAATAAACGACCCCGAAAAGAAGCCGGTAACTCCCAAAAATGCGGGGGTATACGGTGTAAGGGTTTCGGACGCGTACATAAACGGTATGAGCGTGCCCGCAGGCGGGGAAGATAACGTATTCGAACACCAAAATTATACTATCGTATGCGTAGACGGCACGTTTACCGTAAAACCCAAAAAGGTAACCGTAGAGCTCAATCAACTCGGCGCTATATATTACGGCGAACAGTTTGTTTACGCCGCGGGCGTGGATAACTATGCCAACTTTGCAACAATTAAACTTGCTTACGGCGAAAAGCTTGAAGTTGCAGTCGAATATTTAATCGACGGCGAAGTCGGCACGCCTAAAAATGCAAACTATACGCCGTATAACGACCGTTATATTTTCGCTTATTCCGCGCGCCTTGACGAAAAGGCTTGCAAAGTTTACGAAAGCGACGGCGAAACGGTAATAGCAAACGGCGCGGATAACTACGTGTTCGATTGCGACGCTCTCGAAGACCTTAAAATACTGCGCCGCACGGTTTACATTTATCTTAACGATATAGAAGACCTGCCTTACGGCGACGAGGTAATTTATCCCGACGAAATAGGCAACTACAAGCGCGTTGAATATCTCGACGTTTTAATCAACGTCGAGGGCGTTCCCTATGACGAGCAGTTTAAGGTTAAAGTGGAATATCTCGACAGCAACAAAAATGTTGTCGAAAATCCCAAGAACGTAGGAACATATAAAATAAGGTTTTACAGCGCGCATGTTTACGACAGCGACGGCGCACCTATCGAGTTCGGTATGAGCAATTACAGCTTTGCAACCGCCGAGCCCTATCAGGGTACGCTCGAAATCGTGCCGCGCGAAGTCAAGATTGTTCTCAACAGCTACGAAAAGGAGTACGGCGAATTTAAAATCGGCGAATACGGCTCTTTCGTATACCCCGACGGCAGGGACAACTACGACGTTGATAATTCCGACAAACTGGCGTTTGACGAACAAATCAGCGTTGAAATCAAGTATCAGCAAAACGGCGCGGACGTAAATCCCAAGGACGCAGGCTTATACAATATCGTGGGCGTGGACTTCACGGTTTACGACGGCGAAAACCTTGCCGACAAAGACAATTACCGCGTAAGCTACGAGGCAGGCGAGCTTGAAATAACGCAATTCGAGTTTACATTCATTATTTCCAAGAATATGCAGTGCACGTACGGCGAGGAATTGCCGCGTACAAACTTTTACGCAACGGATAAGCGCGGCGCACAGCTTACGGGTTTGCCTTACAGCGATGTTGTACTGTGGGTCCAGGGATACTATTTTAAAAGCGACCCCGATAAAACATTCGTAACTCCACGCAATGCGGGCATTTACGGTATTACGGCAAAATACTACTTTATAAACGGAGTAGTTACTGAGCTTGACAACCGCGACGGCAACTACTTAATTGCGGTAGAGGACGGCGAGCTTACTATCAATAAAGCGCGCATTTCGATAGCGCTTGACAGTCTTGACGACGTTTACTACGGCAAAAAGCCCGAGTACGCGACGGGTGCAAACAATTACGACACGGAAAATTCAACCAAGCTTGCCGACGGTGACGAGCTCGAAGTTGCGGTAACGTTTATCAACTACGCCGCACTCGATTACGCGGGCGTGGAGTGGATTTGCGGCGAGTACGTAATAGAGCTCGACAAGGAAAACAGTTTAATTCACTACAACGGCGAAACTCTGCCGCTTTTAACCAACTACGAGATAGCAAGCGTCACGGCAGGCAACGTAACGGTTGCGCCGAGAGCGGTTGAAGTAACCTTCGAAAGCAGAGAGTACGTATACGGCGACGGCACTGCGGGCAACGAGAAGTTCTCGATAGCGGTGGACGTTTCGGACGATACGGACGGCACGCTTTCGGCAACCGAACTGCCCTACGGCGAAACTCTGTCGTTTGAAAATTCGTACGTAATAAACGGAATTACTGTAAAGTGTCACAATGCGGGCGTTTACGGTATCCGCGAGGGCATAACCTACATAGACGAACGCGAGGAAGGCGTCAGGAACTATTCGTTCAGCTTCAACACCGACGCAACTCTTACTATAAAGAAAAAGACGGTAGAGCTCACGCTTGACGATATGAGCCGCTATTACGGTGATTTCTACGTTTTGAGCGATGAAGGCGTTTACGTAGTAGAACTGCCCGAGGTGGGCACGCCCAAGCAGACCGACGTGCTTGAATACGGCGAAAGATTGATAGTACAGATAAAGTTTACCGAAGTCGGCAACGAAGGCACGACTGACTTTATCGAGCCGAAAAACGTAGGCGACTACTCGATTGTAGCTACGGGTTACACGGTTATTTCCTACGAGAGCGGCGTTTACGAAGGCGGTCAGGAGAGCGGCGCGGGCGACGAGCTTACCAACTACATAATAAGCTGCGGACACGGCACTCTGAAAATTTTAAAGAGAAAGCTCAACGTTGCTCTTTCCGAGGAACTTACAAGCGTTTACGGCGCGCAGTTGCCCGAAATCAAGCCTATCGTAACTTCCGACGGCGCGGATTACAGCGTTCTGCCGTACGACGAAAGCTTGCAGATATCGTACCACTTCTTGGACGGCGACGGCAAAACGTATTATAACGAAGAACTGCCGCAGAACGCGGGCGGATACGAGCTTGTCCTCGACGAGGCGTCGGTCAACCTCGGCAGCGGCGATTATAATTACGACATAACCTTAGATAACGGATACCTTGAAATTACGCAAAGGCATATAATTGTAACCGTGCACGGAGGCAGTTGCACTTACGGCTACGAAAAACTGCCCGAGCTTGCATTCGATATTACGGTTAACGGCAATCCTTACACCTTGCCTTACGGCGAGAAACTTGTGCCCGCATACGTATTCGGCTTGAACGGCGAATGGGCGGCGTTGCCTCAGAACGCCGGCGTGTACGAAATAGGCGTCGACGAGGATAACTGCTCGGTTACGGGCGGCAACGGCAGATACTCGAACTATGACGCCGATTACTACTTCGACGGAAGTCTTACGATTGCTCGTATGGAACTTACCGTTGCAATCGGCGGCGCTTCGATAATCTACGGCGAGCAATTGCCCGAAATACCTTACACGGTAACTTCCGACGGCAAGGAGTGCACCACGCTTCCTTACGGCGACGAGCTTAAACTCGACTTTACTTATACGAGCGCAGAATACAAGGGCGGCGAGCCCGAAGCAGCCGGCGAATACGTAATCACCGCAACCGCCTCGATTGAGGGCGGCAACGCGAGAATTGAAAACTATTCCGTAACTTATTCGTCAATAGAGCCCGAGAAGCAGCCTGTGCTTACAATCGCGCAGAGGGAAATAGAGATTGTTCTCAATGCTGACGGCAAGGTTGAGTTTACGTACGGCACTGAGTTTAACGGCGTTATCTGTAATGCGGACGTAGTCGGCGCGGTGGACGGGCAGACTATAAATATCGCGGTTACGTACGCGGAGGACAATACGGCAAGTGCGGCGCGCACGTTTGCAAGGCGCGCACGCTTTATGACCGCGCGCACAGCCGACGGATTTATACCTAAAAACGTAGGCAAATACGTCGCTTCGCTCGATTTGGAAAACTGCACCGTAACCGATGAAAACGGCGCGGTTGTCGGCGGTATTAATAACTACAAGTTAAAAGACGGCTTCACCTGCAAGGACGTAAAATTCGAGATTACTCCTATGGAGCTTACCGTGACGGTTAAAGACGCGGAAGCGGTTTACGGCAGCAAGCTTCCAAAAATCGACTACGAAGTAGATGAAACGATGCCCGACGGCGAGAGCCTCGAACTTACGTTCTCGTATACAAGCCAGCCCAGACACGTAGGCGAGTATGATATAAACCTTGAAAGCGAGGAAATCAGCGGCGGCGAAAAGAGCAACTACGTAATCAACTACGTCAACAGTTCGCCCAAGCTGACTATAACCGAAAAGGCGGTTACGGTGCGCGTGAGCGATATGTCGGCGCCCTTCGATACGGATATCGTATACTCCGACGCTGTCGACAACTACGACACGGACAATTCCGACAAGCTTGTAGACGGCGATAAACTGAAAGTCACGGAAGTAAGATTTACCGACGGAGACGGCAACGAAATAGGCAGCCGTCCCGACGCGGGCACGTACATAATAGTGTTCGTTGACTTCGAAATAGTAAACGCCGACGGCGAGGACGCAACCGACGATTACGACGTAACGCGCGTTGACGGCACGCTTACAATCAACGAAAAAATAATAGTCATATACACGGGCTCCGCCCAAAAGGAATACGACGGAACGCCGCTTACCTGCGACGAGTGCACCTATACGGGCGAGCTTGCCGAAGGCTATACGGTAGTTCTTGACGAAGATGTCGTGCAGTTCGGGGTTACCTACGTAACGCCGGCGGGCGGCACTGACAATATGACTTTGTTCAAGATTGTCGATAAAGACGGCAAAGCGACGGACAATTACAAAATAACATACGGTCTTGACAACAAGACTTACGGCAAGCTGACCGTAACCAGGCGCAATATCGAAATAGTTTCTCAGTCGGCGTCGAGGGAATACAACGGAGAGGAGCTTACCGCCGGACATTCGGTAATTTACCGCGGCGAGACGGCGGGCGTAAGCGCGGTTGCCGAAACCGACACGTTCACCCCGACAACCGTTTCCCAGATTGACGTAGGCAGCAGACCCAACACCGTAACGTTTACCATAACCGACGCGGAGGGCAACGACGTTTCGGAAAACTACGCGGTAACAAGAACGTTCGGCACGCTTACAGTAAGCAGAAAGAGCGTCAACGTAACTATAAAAATGGGCAACGCGGTATACGGAGTTGCGCCTGAAATATCGTATGAAACCAACGTGCCTTTGGCGGACGGCGAAACGCTTTCGTTCGAAGTTTCTTACAGAGATAACCACGGCCGCGGCGTAGAGCCCGTAACCGACGGCGGATACTTCATACTGCCCGTAGGCGATTACCGCGCTTACTACGTTCAGAACTCGGCAAAAATCGAGGGCGGCAGAGAAAAAGCTACAAATTACAGCTTAGAGTTTGCGCTCGGCGCACAGTTCAGTATCACAAAAAGGCACATAATAGTAACCACGGCTACCCCCGAAGCCCGCGAGTACGACGGCACCGAATTCTTCAACTATGCCGAATACACGACCGAGTGGATTGAAGGCGGCGAAAAGAAGGGCGGCGCAGGCATTATCGACGGCGCGGAGCTGACGGTCGTAAGCTTTGCAAAGCGCACGGAAGTAGGCAGCGAGGACAATATCTGTTCTTACACGGCGACCGCAAACTACGAAATAGAGGACTACGTTTACGGCACTCTTACAATAACTCAGCGTTCGCTTGCGGTTGCAACCGAGGATATAACGGTAACCTATGACGGCGCACCTCACTCTGACGGAACGCTCATTTACAACGAGTTTAGACTTGTTGAGGGACACACGATAGAGGTTGTCGGAACGCTTGTGAAGCAGACCGACTACACCGCGGGTGTCGAGAACAGGCTTGAAACAGAAGATATAATTATTAAGGACGCGGACGGCAAAGACGTAACGAAAAATTACGCGGTATCCTGGACGTACGGCACGATAATTATCAACAAGCGCGCGCTCGAAATTACCACGGGCAGCGGCGTCTACACGTACGACGGCAAGCCCCACGGCAACCCCGTAGCGGAAAAAATCGGCGACAGCTTACTTACAGAACTCAACCACGAGGTAAAAGTTCTTTCCGAATACACCTGCACCAACGCAACCGAGGGTAAGGACAACACGACCAAGTACAAAGTGGTATGCGGCTCAACCGACCTTTCGCACAACTACAATATTACGTATAAGCCGGGCAAGATTGTAATCAACAAGGCGGCTGTGACAGTAACGCTTAAAGAAAACGTGCGTGCCGAGTACGGCTCGGACTATGCGGAGTTGTTGTCCGAAGACGCGGTAACGCTTGTAAACGGCGAAACCGCGGAACTTAAAATCGACTTCGGAACGGTTGAGCGCACAGGCACTTATACGGCTACTGTCGACTGGGACAACAGCGTTATCAAGGATAAAAACGGCTTTATAATTGCCGACGGCGCGGATAACTATGAGGTTGAGCTCGACCCGACCTCGCGCAGCTTCGAGGTAATCAAGCGCAATATTAGTTTAACGCTCAATAAGGGCGGAGTAACCGAGTTCGTTTACGGAAGCGACTACGGTACGGAAATTACGAACGTTTCCGCAAGCTGGTCGACGAGCGGCGAGCAAATCAAGGTCGGCGTCGTCTATAAAAAGGACGATACGGAGTGCACGCCCGAAAACGTAGGCACGTACACTGCGCAGCTCGACAGCTGGACGGTTGAAGGCGGAAGAAAAGAGAACTACAACGTAGTTTCCTGCGACCAAGTAACCTTTGAAATTACTCCGAAAGATTTGACCGTGTACATGGCAGACCTGACGGTCCTTTACGGCGGTGAACTCGAATATCCCGAAGGCGAATGCGGCTATACGGATGTATACGGACTGGTGGACGGTCATACTCTCGATAAAGTAACTCCCGCGTTCTTAGACGGAACTCCCGAGTTTGCGGGCAATTACGATATAGTTTGCGGCACCATCACGGTAAACGGCGGCGCGGTAGACGCGGCTAACTACAACGTTATCACGGGCACGCCTTACGGCACTCTTACCATAAAGGGCATAAACATTGCAATCGAGCGCAAGACCGTAACCAAGATTTACGACGGTGAAAAACTGGCGCTTTCCGAAAACGCGCCCGCAAACGAAGTGACCTACTACATAAACGGCGTAGAGGGTGCGGAGCTCGAAACGGGTTTAAGGCTTGTGCTTGACGGCGAGTTTGCAACGGCGGACGGCAACGTCAGCTCGTCCAGAGCAAACGAAGCGCAGTACAAGGTTGTAGACGCTGGCGGCAACGTGGCTGGCAACTACGTAGTAACGTACGTCGATAACAACGCTATGCTGACAATCGAACAGCGTGAGCTTGCCGTCACGACAGACGACGCAACGCGCAGCTACAACGGCTCGCCTTTAACCGCGGACTGCACTTACGACGAAAGCAAGCTTGTGCCTGGACATACGCTTTCGATTGAAAATCAGGCGAGAATAGTGGACGTCGGCAGTACGCCCAACACTATGAATATAGTCATTTCGGACGCGGACGGCAAAAACGTTTCGGCGAACTACAATGTAGATTTAACCCTCGGCACGCTTACAGTAGAGGAACTTACCGTAGAAATCGACGTTGCCGATATGGAAAAGGTTTACGGCGAGGATATAAACGTAAACAACTACATGCTCGAAGCCGAGCTTGTAAACGGCGAAACGCTCAATTTCCGCGTACTGTACAAGGACGGCGGCGGCAACCTGCTTGACGGCACTACTTATTTAAGCGTTGGCGAGTACGGCATAATCGCCGACAAAGACAATATGACGGTAAGCGGCGGCAGCGGCAAGCTTACGAACTACACCTTAAAGTTCAGCGAGGGCGCAACGCTCAGAATTACCGAAAGGCACATAATAATAACCACGGCGACGCCCGAAGCTCACAAGTACGACGGCAACGACTTCTATAACTATACCGACTACGCAACCGAATGGGTTGTAAACGGCGAATTGAAGGGCGAGGACGGACTTGTCGGCGGCGACGAACTCACTGTTGTAAATTACGCAAAGCGTTCGGCGGTCGGCAGCGAGGACAATATCTGTTCGTATACCGCTTCCGCAAACTACGTAATAGACGGCTACGAGTACGGCACAATCGAGGTTACTGAGCGCACCATATCCGTATCGACTGCGGACGTAAACGGCACGTATAACGGCAAACCGCATTCGGACGAAACGTTCACGTACGATGAAAGCAAACTGCTTGAAGGTCACAGTATAGAAGTGGTCGGCGCTACGGTTCAGACCGACGCGACCGACGGCATCGATAACGTACTGGAATTCAAGATTACAGACCAAGGCGGCAACGACGTGACGGATTGCTACGACATACAGTCCGAATACGGCACGATAATTATCGGGAAAGCCGAACTTACGGTTACGCTCAATAAGAACGGAAACGTCAGCTTTGCTTACGGCGACAGTTCGTTCGATAACGAGTTCAGACAGTTTACAACCGTAGGACTTGTAAGCGGCGAAACGCTTACTGTTGAGCTCATCTACAACACGGAGGACGGCGAGGCGCCCGTAAACGCAGGCGAATATACCGTCGAACTTGACCTTGAAAACAGCTTTATAGCTTACCCGGGCGACGGCGTCGGCATTGACAACTACGAAATCAGCTGCGAGGCGGTCGTGTTCGAAATTACGCGCAAGGATATAACCTTAACGCTCGGCGCATGGGCGGCGGAAGAGTACGACGGAGAGGAACACGAATACGATACTTCCAAACTCAGCGTTCCCGCAAACGCGCTTTTGTCGGGCGAGAGCATTGCCGAAGTCGCGGTAAGATACTGCGACGATACTGCGGGACTTTCCGAGGTAGGCGCCCCTGTGAATGCGGGTACGTACTACGTATTCCTCGACCTTGACGGAACGACGGTAGACGGCGCGGACGGCGAAGTTTCGTTGTCGACAAACTACAACGTAACCTGTGCGTACGTAACCTTTACAGTCGAGCCTAAAAAGCTTACCGTAACCCTTTCGGACGTAACTCACGTCTACGACGGCGAAAAGTTCGACTTTGCGGAAAGCGACGGCTTTGCGACAAGTCTTTGCGACGGCGACGAAATAGAATGCAGGGTAACCTACTCGGCAGAGCCCGTAGACGCGGACACCTACACGGTAACGTTCGATACGGATATCGTGTTCACCGCGGGCGACGAAAACAACTACGTATTCGACGCGGCGGCAAGCAAGCTTACCTGCAAACTCACGATACAAAAGCGTGAAATAACCGTTACGGTTGCAGACCGCGACGTGGAAAAGGGCAACGAAAATTATACCTGGGAGCATATAAGCTCTGAAACGGCGGACGGCGAAGAAGGCTTTATAAGCAGCGACGTCGAAAATAACAGGCTCGAAGTTCAGTTTACGTACACCGATAAAGAAGGCAAACCCGAAGGCGCGGTAGAGTACAAGACCGTTTCGGCTACGTTCGTAGGCGAGGCGCTCGGCAATTACGATATCACCGTAGAAGAAGGCACGCTTATTGTAACCGAAAGAAAAGTGCTTGTAACTCCCGTATACAACGGCGAGCCTTACGTTTACGACGGCAACGCGGTCGATAAAGACCTGTTCGGCTATACGCACGTTCACAATATCGAGAACTGCGCGGACGACGACAGGTACGGCTTCGAACCCGAACACGTTGAAGGATTTACCGCAACGTTTACGTTCACCGATAAAGTTAGCGGAAAGGTAATCGAGGGCACGCCCGTCAACGCAGGCACGTACGTTGTGTCGGTAGATATTTCGGGCGACGGAATAGGCAGCTATCTTCCCGAATACGAGACGACGGAATTCACGATAGCAAAGCGTCCGTTAAGCTACACGGTTGCAGTAGACGGCGCTTCGGAGTACACGTATTCGGGCAATTGCCCCGAATTTACCGCTGAGCTTACCGCATATAACGGCTTTGCCAACGGACTTCCCGAAGATATGAGCTTTGTATTGTTTGACGAAAACAATAAGATTGCAACACGTTACGACGTAGGCGAGTATACGGTGGGTATAGATTTCGAAGGCCTCGAAAACTACCTGGTTACGGCTAAAACAGCACGGATTAAGATAGTCGAGCGCGTGCTTGTAATAACGCCTACCGACCCTTACGGCGGAGTAGCTCAGGTTTACAACGGCACAAATCTCACTCTCGACGAAGACAGCTTCGTGATACGTTCGGGCGAACTTGCAAACGGCGACACGTTAACCGTTGTCGGCACCGAGTTTGCACCCTCGGCTTCGAACACGGGCAAGCTGACGATAGAAGAAGTAATTATCGTGGATAAAGACGGCGCGGACGTTACGTACAACTACACGGTATATTCGACCTATAACGCAACCAACCCTGTAATAAAGGGACTGGGATTGAGCTCTGGGCATTTCAACGTTCGCGTAGAGTACGCAAAGACAAACGTTTCCTATACGGTAGGCGACGTATTCGGCGATGACGACGGCACGTTCGCTTACACGGGCAAGACGAGGCCGTACACGTTCGACGGCAGTCAGATATACAAAGAGCTCGGTTACGGTCATTACATAACCGTAGTAAGGGACACGGTGACCATACCCGCGGCGGCAGGCAGCTATCCCGACCTTATACTCAATCTTGTCAGGGTATACGACGGGGACGGCAGGAACGTAACGGGAATTTACAACCTTATCTGCACCAATCCCGAAGCGGCTGAAATCACGGTAACCGAAAACGTGCTTTCGATAGACTTGTCGGGCGTGAACGTTGCGGACCTTGTAAGCGGCGAACAGCTCGACGGCGAAGTTACGGGACTGTATGCAGGGGCGTCGCCCGCGCACACCGCCGAAGTTTACGCATTCGACGTGGACGGCGAGTGGATTATAGGCGCGGTTGTGTTCAGCACGAACGCTTCCGGCAGAAAGACCGATTTGAGCGCAAACTATAAGCTGTCGGGAAGCTCGGTTTTAAGCGGCGCAACGGTAAAGATTTTAACTCTTGACGAGGCGGAAATGTATTCGCGTTCCGCAATCGGCGTTAAAATAACGGCAACCGCAGAGCAGCTTGCAGGCGGCAGGGGTACGGTGTACGCAGCCGACAGCGACGGCAGATGGGTGCTGAACAGCAGTTACTTCGAGGTTGACGGCACGTTGAAAGCTGGTCACGAATTGCAGGTTCTCGTGTTTGCGGACGGAGACGGCTACAAGCTGGGCGTAACCGTGTTTACAACCGAGAATAACCGCCGCAAGGAAGCTAAGAACAATTACAGGCTTAAAGATATCGTAACTACTGATGTAGCCGCGGAATACATAACCGTATCCGCAGTGTCCGATATGCAGCGCGAGCTTTACATAGATTTCAGCGGCGCGTTCAAAGAGGACGGCACGCCCGAGATTGAAAACGGCTTACTTACGGGCTACGAGGTCAAGGGGCTTAACACGGCGGATAACCATGTTATCGAAGTTACTGTAACGGACAACGGCGACGGCACGTATTCGTTAAACGTAGTGGTATATCAGCTTAAATTACAGGGCGCTTCGTACAAAAAGTTCAACAAAGCGTCGTCTTACAAACTTGTCTATGCGGCGCCTTCGCAGGTTGTCGGAGCAAGCACGGTAACAGGAGCATTAAGTTAAAACAAGGGGCGCAAATCCAAGCGCCCCAGCGGAGGAAATATGAATAAAGGTTTTGCCTATTATTTCAAGCAAGCGTTCAAAATATCGGCGCAGACGATATGGAAGAACAAAAACGTAATAAAAAGTATGCTGTACTTTTTCATGTCGCTGTTGGCGCGGCTTACGGTAATTTTGGGCGCAATGGTGGACCTGTCCGACGTTCGGCAGGCTAAAATCGCGAAGAACAGCCGCACGATAGACGTGCCGCAGTCGTTTACAAAGGCGTCGCAAAAGCCGCTGTGGACGAAAATCGTGGCAACCGCAATCGAGCTTTTGATGTATCTCGGCGGCTTCCTTTTGGTGTCGGTGGTTTGCGGCGGAATATTTGCAATCGGGCTTGCGATAGCGCAGTTTGTTGCGGCCAAGTCGGTGACGGTTGTATACATTATTTTTGCGGTTCCCTGCTTGATAATTTACCTGATTTACACTATAATAGTAGTCGCGGTGTTCTCGCCTACGGCGTACGTAATCGACAGCAATCCCTCGCTTTCGGCAGGGGACGTCGTTTCGGTGTGCGTAAGCTCTATGAAGAGCCGCGGCAAAATGACGGTAATTTTAAGCGTGTTCGTGCCTTT
The DNA here is from genome assembly GCA_964600525.1 of uncultured Clostridia bacterium. Classification (GTDB taxonomy): domain Bacteria; phylum Bacillota; class Clostridia; order Christensenellales; family Borkfalkiaceae; genus Coproplasma. Next base: position 7,413 of record CAZRJY010000003.1, on the reverse strand, counting down.
GATTATAATGACGCTTATTGCGGGCGTGTGCGCGGCGGGCTTTGCTGTTATCTGCGTATTTATGAGCGGACAGAAATATATGCTGCTTCTTGTGTGTCTGTGGGCAATAGCTTCGGCGCTTATTCTGGGCTTTACAATCCCCGTTTTAAATATGACGCAGAACGTAGCTTTGGTAATGCTGTTCGAGGATATAGCTCTCGACCCCGTTAACGCGCAGAAGCGCACCGCGGGCATAAATATCAAAAAAATCAGCGGAGCAAGGGTAGACAGGGAAGAGATTGCCGACAACCTGAACGCGCTGTTCGACAACGCGCTCGAAGAAAAGACGCCCCCGCCCGAAGAGCTGGAACGCAGGCATAAACCCAAAATAAAAGCACCGGCGCCCGAAAGCGCGAGCGGTGCGACCGCAACGGAAACGGCGGAAACGGCGGCTGAGCAAGTTGAGGACGTGTCCGACGACGGCTTGGAGGAAACCGACGATTATCCCGAGGAAGCTCCGCAGGAGAGCGACGACGGTTGGAACGGACAGGTAGACGGCGACTTATAAACAAACGGCTTAAACAGAGGTTTTTATGACAATGTTATTGTGGAGAATATTATGCCTTATATCGGCGGTGCTGTTCATCGCTGGCGTAATAGTTCTCGTGTGCACTAATCTTACAAAAAACAAATATTACCACAACTATCACGACGACGAATTGTTAAAGAAGGAAAGGTCGGTAAATTCGGTCAATTCCATATATCTGACGTCGGGGGAAACCAGGCGGTTTATCAAAAAGTACGTTGTGTGCAAGTCGGCTTACGAAAAGTATCTCGTATGCAATTTCACCGAGAAATTCAAATGCATACGTTATTTCGTAGCGCAGTTTTCAAGCCGCAAAAGACTTATAGGCGTTCTTGAAATAACGCAGAAGGATTTAACCGACTGTTCGTCGAGGATTATCGCGCTCAAAAAGCGGTGCAAGTACGTAAACGTTGTAATCGGCGAGGCGGACGGAAACGTAATCAACCAGAATTACGTCCGTCCCATCTCGATGTACAGGCTGCGCCTTTACGCGGTGTTAAAGAGCGTTTCAATCTTTACGGCGCTGTTTGTATTAAGGCACGTAATAGTGGAAATTATGGGCGGCAGCGTGCTGTACGGCAGAAACGTGGCGTTACAGTATCTGAACAATTCGCTCAACTATATCGCGGTGGCGGTCAGCTTTGCGCTTGCGCTTTTAAGCTACCTGATAACCGTGCTCTGTTTCCGCCGCAAGAACGCAAAAGTAATGAACGGAGGCGCGCTGGAATATGAGTTCGTTTAATACCGTAACCAAAATAAAGTATACCGACAACGCTTCCGACCTTGTTGCTCTGGACGAATATATCGTCTTTCAGGACGACAAGGCACAGCGCAAGTATATAGTATTCAAATTTATAAACAACGTAACCCAGCAGCTTCTCGGAATGCAGTTCGAGGTCTGCCAGTACAACGCCGAAAAGAACTTGATTGAAAAGTCGGTAGTGGTTTACAACCAGTTTCTTGCGGGCGCGGAGGAGGAGTTCGTTCCCAAGGCGAAGCTTCGTGTCAGCTATAACTGCACGTCTATTTCGGTGCGCTTAATTCAGGCGGCTTACGACAGATTTGTGTGGAAAGAGGGCGAGTATTCTGACAACGTATACAATTTCGACCAGTTCTATCACGACGAAAACAAGTCTAAGGCGGACAATAAGCCCAAAAAGGAAAGAAAGGTCAGGGAAAAGAAGCCTAAGAAAGAAAAGCACAAAAAGAGCAAACACCCCTTCGTAATGAGGGACGCGACCACCAAAAACTTTACCAAGCTTCCCGTTGTGTTCAACGTGATAGGATTTATAGCGGTGCTTGCGTTCATAGTCGTTTCGCTGTTTATGTTCAAAAACGACACGAAAAAGTTTACCTACGGCGACTATATGGTACGTATCACAGCGTCGGACACCGTAGCGGTGTACGGATATACGGGCAGCAGTACGGAACTTGTTATTCCCGAGATGGTGGGAAAGTACAACGTAGCCAAAATCGACGGCGGAGCGTTTGAAAATTCGAAGATTACCAAGGTAACCATAAACTGCGGACTGACGGTAGAGAGCGGAGCGTTTAAAAACTGCAAAAACCTTAAAGAAGTTCACTCGCGCGAGAGGGTAACCGTTTTGCGCAACGGCTTTACGGGTTGCAGGGAAATTGTTTTGGTCAATATGCCTATGACAACTCTTACTCAAAGTTCGTTCAGCGGCAGTACAAAGTTGGCGCAATTCAATTGCAGTTATTACAACCGCGACAGTGTCAGCTTTACGGATATAATAAAGTAAATTAAAAATAAAAAAATCTTAAAAGGAGGACGGCAAAATGAATATGCTCGCATCGGGCTTTACAAACTTCATAAACGGCGTATTCGCAAACTGGCAGATGCTTCTGTTTGTCATTGCCGCCGTCCTTTTGCTGTTGACGATATTATTCAGAAAGTTTAAACTTACGGCATTTATTTTAGTGCTTGCGGCGGCGGGCATAGGCGCGGTACTCATTATCGACCTTGTGGTCGAGGCAATCGAATGGGATTTGCCCGATTTGGTGGCGTTCCTCGTTAAATGGGTGCCCACGGTGCTGTTCACGGCAACCGTACTGCTTGCAACGCTGATAGGCGCAAAGAGGGGACTGAGAAAGAGCCTTATTCTGCTCGCGCACGAGGTGGGGCTTGCGGCTATATGCATAACCGCATACTTTGTGCTTATTAATCTGTCCGCGGTGGACGGCTTTACGTTAAAGGTTGTCAACTTCTTTATGGGCGGCAACGGCTCGCTTGAAAGAGCGCTGGGCGTTTCCGCGGAGTGCGGCGGCATAAAGCAGGTATTCGTGGAGTGGCTGCCCACGGTAATCGGCAATAACGATTTCAATATTATGCTCAGCGAAAGCAAGGCGTACATTTACACGCTTGCCGACCTTATTTACCACGTTGCGTTCGCTCTCTTATTGTATATCGTCTTCCTTATTTTCGATTTTATAATGTACATAATCTATCTGTGCTGCTATTCCGAGAGGAAGTACAGAAAGAAGATAGAGGTTAAGTATTCCGAAAACAAGGTTGACAGGCGGTATTCAAAGCATCACGTGGGAGGCGGCGTTGTCGGTCTGGTGCGCGGACTTGCGATTGGACTTTTATCGCTTTCCTTCCTCGGCAGCGTATTCTATATTGCGGCGGGGCGCGGCGAAGGCAAGCTTAAAGACTTCGATTTCGGCAACGAAAACGTAAACGAATACTATTCGGTTTACCGCTCGATAGAAAGCTACGGCACTTTCGGCATATTCAAGGTTTTGAACAGCATATCCTCGACCGAGGACGTACCTTACTATCTGTTTGCGGCGGACTTGGTGTTCTCGGGCGAACTGGACGACGACGAGTTCGGCATATCCGACAACGTTGTGTTCCGCGAGGAACTGAGTGCGTACACCGATTTTGCGCGCGATACAATGGCGCTTTTAATCAAGTACGGCGGCGACCAAATCAAAACGCTTATAAACGGAGAAGCCACGGGCGGCGCGTTCGACGCCGTGCTCGAAGTTATGAGCAACGATATGTTCCGCGCCGAGTTCAACGACCTTATCAGCGAGTTCGACGAGAAAACGTACATAATCAACTTTGCTATGTCGTTCGTCAATTCGGCGATAGCCAACATAGACAAAATGTCGTTTGCAAACGGTGTAAGCGCGGACAACCGCGAGCTTTTAAAACTGCTGTTCACAAAGGGCTATCTTTCGGATACGATACCCGACGAATATATTTTAAAGCAGATGGTGAGCGGTACGGGTATGGAGTTTATCCAGCCGTACATAAACATATCCAAACTTGCCGACAAAAAAGATATCCAAATAATATTCAATATTGTTCTGGACGTTCTGGGTAAAAACACGTCGACGACGGACGACGTTTTAAAGCTTGTGGGCGACGTTCTGCCCGAGATTAAAAAGATTTCGCTTTTAAGCGAAAACAGAGCGGAGGAGCTCGACCCCGTGCTCGGCAGACTGTACTGCTACGCCGCCAACCGCTATCTTACCGCGGAGGGCTCGGAAGGCGTATGCTACTCGGACGTCTACTCCGAACATATCGAATGGGTAGGCGAGCTAAACAGTCTTATAGACGTTGCCGAAGCGTCGGTAAATCTGTATAACAACCTGTCCTCGTCGGAAAAGCCGCTCGACAAGGTCATTTCGATTTTCGATAAAGACAACCCCGAATATGCCGCAAACGTTGCGTATTACGACAATATTTCAAATAGCGTTTTAAGTTCGCGCATTTTGGGCAAAACGCTTGCCACAAGCAGAATTTACAAGCTCATAAAGGACGGGCTCGGCAGTCTGTTCGAGGGCATATATGTCCCCGAAAACATAGTTTACGAAAGCACTTTCGATAACGAAGGCAAGCTTGTCACCGCGGGCGAAATGTACAATCTCTTTAACGGCGTGGGCGCGCTGGGCAAGAACAGCGAACTTCTATCCATGCTCGACAACTTCGACAAGGACAGGGATATGGAAGCCTTCCTTAAAGCCCTGTCCGAGGCGGTAAATTTAAAGGACGGGAACGGCTGTACAGTTTCCGAATACATAGTTAATTCTCAATTGTTGCGCTCGGTAATATCCGCGGCAATGATAAACTACGGAAAGGATTACGTGTACGTTCCCACGGCCGCGCGCGAAACGGACAAAGACGGCAATGCGGTAAAATTTATCAAGCGGAACGAATTGAACGTGCTGTTTGAAAATCTGCCAGCCTTAGTCGAATTCATACTGCCAGTATTGCAGGACGAAAACGCGGATATGAAGGACGCAATCGCGGAGTTCGTCGAAAAGGACGCGTTCGATAGTCTCATTGACGGCAGTACGGTTTTCGAGGGAACGGTGGGACTGCACATTGTAAAGGCGTTCGAAAACGACAATACGGTCACGATATCCAACGCGCTCAAAACCGACCTTGACGGCTGGGCGTCGAAAAACGGCAGACAGGGCGAGGTTAAGAGCCTTTTAGGCGCGCTGGAAATTTCCAAAATCAAGGTTTCGGAGCTTGTCAGCGACGATTTCGATACTAAGAAGGTAACCGACCGACTTTGCGAGCTTACGTCGGAGGAACTGGAAAAGTGCCTCAAATCGAGCGTACTGCACTACACGGTGTCCAAATATCTGACGGACGATGAAAGCGATTTAGGCAGTTTCAAGCTTATAGTGCCTGCTGCGGCTGAGCAGAAGCTGGAAGACGACTGCATACCCGCGCTTGTCAAAAAGAGCGAAATAGATTATCTGTTGCAGTTTATAAACAACTTCGATTTGAACGCTGAGCAGGGACCCGACGTGTCCGCCGTGGTTGTCGAGCTTGTCAAAAACAAGGATTTATTGCAAAAGAGTTTTGCTTTGTCGGCGTCGGTCGTTCTGTCGCTTGCAGACAACGCCGAAGCGAACAGAATGCTCAAACTTCCCGAAAAGTACGAGCAGGCGGCGCAGCTCGACAAACTTAAAAAATTCAATTCAACCAACCCGTGGAAAGATGAAGTATTCCGCCTTATAACCGCGCTGGACGAAATTATGGGCATTTCCGCAGCCGAGGAGTTTACTTTCAGTGAAGACCGGCTGACCGAAAGCCTGTCGCGGTTCTTAAAGAATATGACCGTCAACTCTACGGCAAATCCGAACGTATCGCGGCTAACGGTATGCTACGCGTCCGAAGTCGTCCGCGGCAACATAACGGCAAGGCTCGACGAACTGCTGGAAGATAAGATAGATGAAAGCATACTCTACGGTGCAAAATTCAAAGACGGCGGAGGGTGGTGTTATACCGAAAAAGAGCTGAAAAGTCTTTCCGACGTGCTGATAATTTTCGATATCGACATAATGAATATAGGTTCCGAAGAGCTTACGCAGAGGATTAAGAGCGAAGTTTTAAGCCTGAACGACCCCGCGGAGGATTACGGCGGCAGTAAGTTAAACGTAGCGTATCCGTCCGTAATATTCAGCGGAATACTCAGCAAAGAGCTTGACAACGTGCTTTTAAACAGCACGGACGAAGAGGGCAATCCCGTGCCTATGATAGATAAGCGCGTGCTTGACGATATCAAGGGCGGCTCGTTAAGGTACCGCGAGGATTTAATCGCCAACCTTATAAGCTCGGTAAACGGCTTCGGAATAACCGACTTCGACGGCATAAACGACCTGGGTATAGACTCGGTAAAGGCAAATATTCAGAATATCGACGTAATATGTTCGTCGGTAATAATGCGCGGCGTGTTCACAAAGCAGATTTCCGAAAACAACACGCTGGGCGTAGACCATCCGCTCGCTTACGAAACGGATATAAAGATTATCAAGTCGAACGAGATAAAGAGTATAGTAAACCTTGTGAACAGGCTGGACGACGTGGAGGAGTATTATTTCAGTACGGTATCGCTCAAAGATATCTGCGAAAACCTCTTCTACGAAAACCGCACGGTAAAATCGTATCTTATTTTAAGCGCGGTGTCTGACAGTATAAAGGACTGCGATTATCTTATCGTCAACAAGGATTTGGTTGACGGATACGGCTGTATCGACAAGGACGAAGTGTTTAATCTCTGCAACGCGTTTACGGCTATCTACGGCGACGAGGCAAACGTTGAATCGCTGGGTGCGGGCGGTTTCAGCTATCCCGATATGCAGCAGCGTCTTAAAGCGGTTGAAAGCGAGATAGTGCGCGCCAAGTTCACCGCGCAGATAATTCACGACAACTTCGGCGAAAACTACGTAAGCAAAGAAAACCTTAAACTGTTTACGGCTTTGAACGGCAGTACGTACGGAGTTATATCCAAGTACGAAATGAACGCTTTATGCAACATTATCGACAAGCGTCTGGACGGTGACGGCGACGGCGCGTTTACGGTGCCGGTAATAAACGTGGAAGCGCTTAAAAACTATTACGTCGACGACGAGTACATTATAGACGCGATGTATATGTCAAGCATTCTCTGGTACAAGGTCTGCGACTGTGTTATAGCAAATTTCGGCGACGGCTATTTCAATACGTCGGAAAAAGAGGCGTATATACTTTCGGCGTTACAGATTAAGACCAAAGACGTAATCGACCTCGAAGAGGTAAAGAGCTTGTTGGCTGTATTGACAGAGTAAAACAATAAATAAGCCGCGCGGCGAATATTCGCCGCGCGGCTTTAATTTTAATTAAATTTAGCCAATCGTTTCAACGTTGATAAGGTTGGAGTTGCCGCTCTTGCCGTTGGGCGTACCGCCCGTTAAAACAATCTTGTCGCCCTTTTTAACAAGCCCCGTGTCGATAGCCGCACGCTTAGCGTAGTGGAAGAGTACGTCAACCGAATAGAACTCCTCGCTCATCATGGGGATAACGCCCCAGCTTAACGCAAGCT
>CAZRJY010000002.1:0-33127 GCA_964600525.1 uncultured Clostridia bacterium | reverse complement strand
CGACGATGCGCGATGCCGCAAGGTCGACGAGTTCGTGGTCGTAAGCCGCAAGTTTAATTCTGATTTTCTGTCCTGCCATTGTTTTTACTCCTTTTTATCCTAACAAATTTGAAAGATTTTCGCGTCAACTTAACCGTGTGTATCGCGGTTTTGAACATTAAAAAACACCGAAAAACGGCGCTAACGTACACAACCACGGTTAGTCGCAGAGGTCAGGGCCCCTACATTTGTCGGCGTAAATTATCTTCCACCGCGGGTTTGAACGGTGGTTTGAAGTAACTTTACGCTTCATCCCATACGCACGCTTTTTTCAACACGCTCGACTATTATATTAAATCGCGAAAACTTTGTCAAACGTTTGAAAGCCAGTTTTTCACGCATTTTTGCGCGTTTTTTATTAAAAACCGCCCGTTTTTGCCCCGTTTTCCGCAATTTCCCCCGTCCCCCTCCGTTCTTGTGCCGCATTGTCCTTTTCACCACAAGATATTGATATTTTACGACAATTTGCAACAATATTCCACTCACGGAAAATATGTCATTTGGGGGTATTATATTTTCTTATAGCCAAATTAAAATGTTATATAACAGTAATTTTGAAATTTTTTAACACGCACAAATGTTAGTTTGTTGCAAAGTAGTTAATTATAACTATTTTGGGATTAGGTCTTGAAACGGAGGTAATTATATAATATAATGTATATATAGGGGGAAAACAGAAATGGGAATTACGGCAAAAGAGATTAAGAACATAGCCATAATAGGGCACAGCGGCGAGGGCAAGACCACGCTGTGCGAGGCGATGCTTTTTAACGCGGGCGTTACAGACCGCATGGGAACTACGGAAAGCGGCACGACGCTCACGGACTTCGACGAGCTTGAAAAGGCGAAAAAGATATCGGTGTACACCTCCGTCGCGCACCTTAACTGGAAGGGCATAAAGATTAACCTTTTAGACCTGCCCGGCTTTTACGACTTCGAGGGCGAGCGCCACGAAGGGCTTGCGGCGTGCGGCGGCGCGGTACTGGTTATCGGCGCGAACGGCGTTCTGCCTATCGGCGCGGAGAGCGTTGTCAACTACTGCTTAAAGCTGGGCAAGCCGCTTGTAATATTTATAAACGGTATGGACAAGCCCAACGCAGACTACGCCGGCACGGTTGCCGCGCTGCGTGAAAAGTACGCGGGCAAGATTGCGCCCATTCAGCTGCCCATAATGCAGGACGGCAAGATGACGGGCTACATCAACGCCATTCAGGAGCGCGCGTACGAGTTCTCGACGAGCGGTCCGAAAGAAATACCCGTTCCCGACGAACTCAAAGAGCAGATGGACCAGATGGAGGACAGAATTGTAGAGACCGCCGCCGAAAACGACGACGTTTTACTCGACAAGTACTTCGAGCAGGGCGGCTTGACCAAAGTCGACGCCATTCACGGCATAAGAAAGGGCATTGCGACGGGCAACGTCATTCCCATTATGGCCGGCAGTGCAATCAACAACCGCGGCGTTATCAACCTTCTGGACGAAATAGTAACCTATATGCCCACGGCAAACGAAAGAAGGCGGCTTGCAACCGACCTCGACGCCGACGAACTTATTTACGTCGACGCGGACGAAAACCAGCCCTTTGCCGCTCTTGTGTTCAAAACGGTCTACGACGCCTACACGGGCAAGCTCAACTATATCAAAGTATTGCGCGGCAAATTGAAGACGGGCGACACGGTCTACAACGTCAACACAGGCAAGGAAGAGCGCATAGGTCAGCTCTTTACGCTCGCGGGTAAAAAGTGCGAGCTTGTAACCGAGCTTACGGCAGGCGACCTCGGCGCGGTGAACAAGCTTACCGCCACCGACACCAACCACACTCTGTGCGCGCTTGGCACGAAAATTCAGTTCGACCCCGTGCGCTTCCCCCGCCCCTGCCTCTCGCTTGCGGTCAAGGCGGCCAACAAGGGCGAAGAGGACAAGGTGTTCTCCGGCTTAAACAAAATGCGCGAGGAAGATTACACCTTCTCCGTCAACAAGAACACGGAGACGGGCGAGCTGATTTTAAGCGGTCAGGGCGAAACGCATATCGAAATTCTGACTGCCAAACTTAAGAGCCGTTTCGGCATAGCGACCGTTTTGACCGAGCCGAGAATACCCTACCGCGAGACTATCCGCAAGGTTGCGACCGCCGAGGGCAAGCACAAAAAGCAGTCGGGCGGACACGGTCAATACGGGCACTGTAAGGTGCGCTTCGAGCCGTGCGAGAGTGACTTCGAGTTCGGCGACGAGGTTGTGGGCGGCACCGTACCCAAGCAGTACATACCTGCGGTCGAAAAGGGTTTACGCGAGTGTTTATCCAGAGGTGTGCTTGCGGGATATCCGGTAGTCGGCGTGCGCGCGGTTTTATACGACGGCAGTTATCACGATGTGGACAGCTCGGAAATGGCGTTCAAAGCGGCGGCGGCTCTCGCCTTCCGCGAGGGTATGAAGAACGCCTCGCCCGTGCTGTTAGAACCCGTAGTCAAGTTAAAGACCGCCGTTTCGGGCGAATATCTCGGCGCGGTTATGGGGGACATATCCAAGCGCCGCGGACGCATTGTAGAGAGCAACACCGAGGGCGATATAACAACGGTTGTCGCCGAAGTGCCGCTTGCCGAAACCGCCAAGTACGCAACCGAGCTTAGAAGTCTGACCCGCGGTCAGGGCAAGTTCTCGACCGAGTTCTTGCGGTACGAGGAACTCCCTCCCGCTCTTGCCGAGAAAGTTATAGAAAAAGCAAATTAAAAAAGAAAGCCCCGCGGCGAACCGCCGCGGGGCTTTCTATTTATTCTTTATTTTCTTCAGTTTCGGTTTGTTCGGGTTCGGGTTGCGGCTTACTTACTTCCAGCATATTACCCTTCCTATCGTACTTTTCACCGACGAGCGCGGGGATAATAAAGCGGTAGAAATACTTGCCCTTGCACCAGTCGATTGCCAGCACGACCGAGAACACAACCGTCGTGGCAAAGCAGAAGATAAGGTCGTACATAGTATCGAGCAGACCTAAATCGAGGTAGCCGTCAAGTTCGAGCGTCTGACCGTTGCCGTACTCTATAATGGTTTTGGTTATGCCGTTAATTTCGACCGTGTGCAGATTGTCGTAGGGGTCGTGAAGGAAGAACGAATGGAAATGGTGTACTATCGTATCCTGCTGCATATCCATCGAGTGTATGAGATTGTCGCCCGAGAACTCGTAAATTTCCCACACCACGGATAAGAACATTGCAAAGCCCAGTCCGAACAGCACCTGCGCTATCACGCCCTTCGAATCTTTGGGCGCGCCCGTAAGCGATTTAATAAGGATTATTCCGACAACCGAGAACACTATGCCCCAGGCGGCGTGCAGTATATCGTCGAGCGGGGGTATAAGCCCGTAAAAGTTATAGCTTGCGCCGAGAAAACAGAACAGCACAAAGAGAAGCATAAACACCGTATAGCCGTACGGCGCGCGCACGTTTAAGGTGTACTCCGCAAGATAGAACACGAACACGATTGCCATATACGCAAGTCCGATAGGAATATCGCGGTACTGACCTATACATATAAAATATATAATCGACGCGATACAAAAAGCGACGAACGCGCCCATCATTATATCAAGCGGTATGTCCTTTATTCGCTCTTTAACGTATTCCTTGACCGTAGGGCGGTTTGTCTTTCTTAACTTTTTTTCTTTAACTTTTGTCATAACGGAACTGTTTCCTTATTTTTTAATAGTAAGTCGCAACACTTTCCTCGGGGGGAAGCGGCTCGGCGCGCTCGATTTTTTCGGCAATCAGCACGGGCCCTTCCTTTCTGTACACGGGGCTGTACTCATAGCCGACCTTGGCTACGACTTTAAGCCAGTCCTTGGTTTCCACCCCGGCTATCAGCCTGCCCGTTTTAAGCGCAAAGCCGTCGTAGGCTATATCCGCCTCGCAGCACGTCATAATAAATCTGCCTATGACAATGCAGTCCGTCGGCAGTTTTTTAGAAACCGCCGCCATACCCTTGAAGCTGACCGTCTTGCCCTCGTACTCCCGGGGCTTTTCGGACAAATCGCGGTAGAAAAGCGCGAAATCCCTGTCCTCGATTTCGATAACGGGCGCGTCGACGTCGAAAGGCATCGGGTCCTCGATATCGTCGTATTCGGGTTTTCCGCCCACGTACTCGTAGACAATGTCGGGTCGGCGTGATATGCCGCGCACGACTTTGTGATATTCCATCTTGTCGTACTCGCCCTTAAAGCGGTTGAATACGACCATCTGCGTCATCGTCACCTTGTCGAAAACAAGCTGGCGCATATTCTTGTTGTAGCTTATAAATGTCGCTGCTTCGAAAAAGGTCATCATCTGGTTGATAACCCAGCTTTCGGGCATCGCGTCGAAAAACTGCTGTAAAAGCCAGGTGCCGTTGTATTCCACTACAACGCGCTTCGCCCTGTTTTTCCGCGTGAGATAGTAAAGATTGCCCTCGTTTAAGTCCTCGGGCTTTTCGATACGCTCGATTGCAACGTTTTTGACCGCGAACTTTTCGGGCTCGTACTCTTCCTCGCCCTCCTCGCAGACTAAAAGCATGGTGCGCTCGCCCGTCTCCATGCGCTCGTCTTCAAGCGTTTCCTGTATGAACTTTGTCTTTCCCGAATCCAGAAACCCGAGAAACAGATAAACGGATATTTCTTGCATTTTTTACACGCCGAACAGTTCTTTCAATTCTTCCTCGTCCAGCTTGCTGCCGATAACGCACAGCCTGCCCGTATACTCCGCGCCGCCGTTCCTTACGTTTACTTCGCCGGGAACGTAATCGAAGTGCAGCCACTTGCCGTCGTCGCCCGCAACTATACCCTTTGCGCGCAGAACCGTGCCGAAACGCGTTCCGTCCGAAAGCTCAGCAAGCGCCTCTTTAAGCCCCTCGGCGCTGAACTTTGCCGAGGTCTCCACTCCCCAGCTTGTAAACACGTCGTCGGCGTGATGGTGATGATGCCCGTGTTCATGCTCATGGTGGTGTTCGTGACAATGCCCGTGCTCATGGTCATGGTCGTGGTCGTGGTGACAGCAGTGTTCGTGCTCTTCCTCGTGGTCGTGATGGTGGCAACAATGTCCGTGCCCGTGGTCGTGCTCTTCGTGGTCGTGGTGGTGACAGCATTGGTGCTCTCCGCCGTGAGTGAGCTCTTCGAGCTCGGCTTCGAGAGTGGACGCGTGCTCCATAGCGTCGAGTATCTGCCTGCCTTCAAGCAAGTCCCACGCGGTGGTAACGACCGTCGCGCCGCCGTTGTGCTCGCGCACAAGCTTTAACGCGGTTGCAAGCTTTTCAGAGCTTGCCACGTCTACGTGACTGAACACTATGCACGCGGCGCTCTCAATCTGGTCGTTGAAGAATTCGCCGAAGTTTTTCATATAAATTTTGCACTTGTTTGCGTCGACAACCGCCGTCAGCGAATTGATTTTCGCGTCCGCAAGGTTTGCGCGCTCAACCGCGCGCACAACGTCCGAAAGCTTGCCCACGCCCGACGGCTCTATTAAAATTCTGTCGGGATTGAGGTCGGTTACAACCTTTTTCAACGCCTCGGCAAAGTCGCCCACAAGCGAGCAGCATATACAGCCCGAATTGAGCTCGTTTACCGTGATGCCCGCCTCTTTCATAAATCCGCCGTCAACGCCTATTTCGCCGAATTCGTTCTCTATTAAAACGAGTTTTTCCCCCGCGTATGCTTCCTTTATGAGTTTTTTGATAAGCGTAGTTTTGCCCGCGCCCAGAAAACCCGAAAATACGTCGATTTTTATCACTTCGTTCTCCTCGCTTATATTCAGTATTATTCTCATTATATTTTATACATATAATCCCGAGATGTCAAATAAATAAAAGCGCCCGCGCAACTTGTTGCGCGGGCGCGTAATATTATCGCCGTAATTTATTAATAGGTAAGACGGCGGAAAGAACCGTCTTCTTTGTGTATCATAATGCGTGCGTCCTGATTGCCTGCGGTCTTTTTGGCAAAAGCTATCGCCTCCGCCTGGGTTAAAAACAGCTTCAACGCCTTATCAGCGCCCTGCGCTTTTACCTGCCACCTGTTATCTTCCTTTCTTTTGGAAATATGATATGTCTTTGTCGCCTTACTCTCTGCCGGTTTTTTTACCGCCATATTATCCTCCGTTTCCGCCCAAGTAGGTTATGCGGTCTTGTTATGATGTATAAAACTATATATGCATATTAGCACATTTTTGTTACATTGTCAAGCGCGTTTGCCTACCAGATATTGTCATAAAATTTTATTACAACAGCATAAAATTGCTTGATAACTTTTATTCGGAGTGATAATATAATGCCTATGGAAAATCAGGAAACTATTTTAACCGGAAGCGAACAGCACGAAGAACCCGTAAAACTGACTAAAAAACAGCAGTTTTTGCAGTTTTTAAAATTTACCGTGTTTTCGCTGTCGGCGGGAATTATACAGTTTTTGTTGCAGTCCACTCTGTTCGACTGGACGCACGCTCTGACATATTGGCAGGCTTATCCCATTGCCCTTACCGCGTCGGTAATTTGGAACTTTACCTTTAACCGCAAGTTCACTTTCAAGGCTTCGTCCAACGTGCCGATTGCTATGGCGCTGGTAGTCGTATATAACCTCTTAATCGTGGTGCCGTTCGCAATACTCGGCGAATACCTTGTAAGTTTGTGGGGCGACGCCTTCGGAATGCTTGTTACGGTTATATTGCTGCTGATAAACTTTGTCACCGAATTTTTTTGGGATAAGTTCGTCGTATTTAACGACAAACTCGTATCTAAAATCGAAAAGCTTTTCCGACGAAACAAGAACTGAATAAATTACGGCGGGCATTTCTGCCCGCCGTATTCTTTTTGTTTTAACGCATTATTTAAGTCTTGCGTAAGGCGCCGTAACCAGACCGGGGTACTCGTCGTCCACAAGCTCCCATACGTTTTCGAAATCCCAAACCGTGGAGGATTCGCAGAGCTTCGAATCGTACTCGGTAAGATAGGTAAGCCAGAAATCTTTGTTGGTGATACCTGTGAATATGTTACCTTCTTCGTCCTGATAGCCGAAAGGCATTACGCTGTATCCCGCATTGTGCTCGGTGAAGGCTGCGAAGCAGTTTCTTACCGTAGCGTCGCCGTTCGAAGCGTAGTAACCTACCATGTTAGAGCAGTTCTTTTCGCACGACAGTACCTGGTAAGGTTCGTCGGTGTAGTACAACTTGCCGTAGCCTACGCAGCTCATTATGAACAGTTTGCCCGAGCCGGAGAAGCCGCCGAGGATACCGCCGCAGTATTTCTGCGTGTAGTTGGTTCCCACGAAGAAGCATCTTGCTATTTCGAGCAGGTCGTTCTTGTTTCTGTCGTCGCTTCTGCCTACGATGCCCGCGCCGTACGTGTTCGACTCGATAAGAGCGTCTACGTAGCAGTCGGTTATATAGGTCTTGGTCCAGCTCTCTGCGCCGCCGCACTGAATGTAGCCGACGATTGCGCCTACACGCTGGTCGCCGCGGATAGAGTGCAGATAGTTGCCGCCTTCGTCCTTATCGCAGGTTACTGAAATTCTTTCGATATAGTTGGTTGTCGTCTTGTAACCGCTGTTTGCGAATACCTGACCTACAAGTCCGCCCACACGCGCACTTACGCGCTTGGGAATTTTGTTGCCGTTCTTGTCGAGCTTGTAGCCGTCGGCGTCGACCTTATCGCCGTCCTTATCGAACCTGTCGCTGCCGACAACGCGGAAGCCGTCTACAATCGTGCCTTCGAGACCGTCTGCAATCGCGTCGTCCGCGCCGTACTGGGTACCTGCAACGAAGTAATCGATATTGACGTCCAAGTTATGAATTTTAACGTTGTAAACGTAGCCGCCTTCCAACTGACCGATGATACCCGTTCTCTCGCTGCTGCCGTTGTCGCGGATATAGCCGTTTTCGAAGTTAACGTTTATAATCGAGCCGCCCTTAACGAACGGGAATACGCCGAAGCCCTTGGTCGCCGTCGATTTGGTAACCTTGAAATTGCTAATCTTATGACCGTTGCCGTTGAACACGCCCACGAAAGGATTATCGGAAACGTTAATCTCCGCGCCGCCCATATCTATGTCGTCTGCAAGCAGATATACCGTCGAGGTGTTGTTGTTTGCCAGCATAGCCTCGAACGAAGCTTTGTTGGTGATTGACTGTGTCTGTACGCTCTTGGTGTAAATACTCGACTGCTGAGCGCCGTCAAGGCTTTCAAGGAAGTAGTAAACGTTGTAGTCCGCCGTGTTAGCCTGGTTGAACTGGAAGGTCGTGTTGGTAGCACGGAATGCCTGCTTGGAAACGTCGGGATTAGCCTTGATAGCCGCCACGTTTGCGGGAGCCGCCTCACTTGCGGGCAGGCTTACCGAATAGATATAGCCCGTAGGGCTTACGAACGCGCCCGTAAGCGTGTAACCGTATCTGTTTACTGCAAGCGAGGAATCGCCCGAGAAATCGTTCGCGGCGCCGGCGTCCGCAATGTAAATGTAATACATAAGCTCAACTGCCTTGGGAGCGGTTGTGCTGCCGTCGACCGACTTTGCAAGCTCAACGTTTTCAAGGGTAATAGTTTCGGTTATGCGCCAGATACCGGCCTTGGTAGCGTCCCAGTCAACGTCTTTCTTAAACGTATTCGGAGCCGAATACGTAGCGTATTCCATCGAGAAGTCGCGGGTGTAGTATTGCGCGTCGATAAACACCTTGCTGTTGGAAGTGTCGTTTACAATCTGGGGTTTGGTAACTCTGAAACTGTAAGGATTTTCGCCCTTGTCCTCGATTATCGAAGAGCCTTCGTTCATAACCGAACCGCCGATAACGAAATCGCCGATACGGAAGGTGTTCTTTTTAACGTTGACGTCGAAAGTCTTAATCTTGGTCACCGCGCCCACCGTTACCGAAGCGGTCATCGTGACTACGGTGTCCTTGTCGACGGGACGGTTTACTTCAACCTTCAAATCCTCGTGCTTGGAGTTCGAAGTACCCTTAACGTCGGTAATGTTGATAATGTCGGGATTGCTCGACGTCCAGTTGATGTTCACGTTCTTGATTTTCGTAACGACGTCGAAGTTCTGATAGCACGCCTCCACTCTTATGGGCAGGTACGCCATATCGATTATCGCCTGAGCGGTAGCGTCGTCGGCGCTCTTGCACTTGGTTAAGTCGTGCATTTCGTAGTGGGGATAAGCGTCCCAGCTCGAAAGGTTGAGCTTACTGCCCTGCGTACCTTCCGCATTGACGAGCGCGAACAAATCGCCGAGATTAACCGAGCCGTCCGCATTTCTCCACTTCGTATGTAATTCCACGTCGAAGCCCAGATTGTTGGTGGGCAGTTCTTTGAACAGCGAAGTAGCCGCCGTAGACGAAATACGCTCGCCTCTGTCGCCCGTCTTGCTGTTGTATTCCGCCTGACCTTCAACCTTGAAGGAATGGAACTGCTTGGTGTTATCGTCCATCGACTGGAACGTGCAGTTTTCAATGGTGCCTCTGTAAGCGTCCTTTGAAATCATCGTGTTGCCGTTGTTTACGGAAAGCACGTTTGCAACGTGGTTATAGCTGTAAGACCAGCGCGCGAGGTCGATGTTCGCACTGCCCTCGTCGACGCCGTTGCCGGTGTAGGCAATGACGCCGGTTCTGTCGACGTTTGCGCCGTTGTTATAGGCGGTGACGCCGGAAACCGTGATAACGCCGGGGTTGGAGTTATCGGTTACGCCGTGCATGCGGTTGTTGAACGAAAGGCAGTTTTCAAGATAAACCTCGCCCTCCATTATCGAGCCGCCGAGCTTGAAGCCGTTGCCGTCGCCGTCGCGGGTGGTGTACTTTTTGTCGTCCTCTTCCCTCTTGCCGGGGTTGAACGCGGTGAACTTCTTATTGAAGCTTTCCTGGGTTTCCATAATGAAACCGTTTTCGAAAGCAACGCAGTTGTACATTATAACTTCGCCGATATTGCCGCTGTCGGTTTTAGCGAACAAGTCCCAGCCGTCGTCGGAGTTACGGTAAGCGATACAGCCGTCGAATACGTTGCCGTAGCCGACCGTAAGCTTAGCCGCAAAGCCGTCGGCGTTTTCGCCGTAGGTCTCGTTGTCGTAGTTATTGTACGACGTGCAGTTTTTAATGAGGTTATAGCTGGGCCAGTAGTTGATATCGTCGAATTCGAGATGCTGACCGTTGGCGGTATCGGGGCTGTAACTTCTGCCGAGCTGTAAGCCCGTATCGCGGTTGTCGTAGAACTTGCAGTTCTCGACAATGTTATAGCTGCCGCCGATATACATACCGTTGTCGCCCGCGCCGCGGATATCGATGCCGTCCCAGTGAATGTAATTGCCGTAAATCTGCACGCCTCTCGCAGTTGAAGCGAAGGGCATATCGTAGAACGATAATACGGTCTCTTTGGAAGGGTCTTCGCATTTAAAGGTTATGTACTTATTGTATTCGCCGCTGGCGTTAATCCAGGTTCTGCTCGACAAATTGTACACGCCTTCCTTTAAGACGATGGTATCGCCGGGTTGAAGCGTGGTGTCCGACAGCGTGCTTGCGATTTCTCTGGGGCTGGACTTAGTGCCTTTGCCGTCCTCGGTGCCGTTGGCGGCAACGTAAATGGTTCTGCCGCCTTTGCCGCCGCTCTTTTTGCAGGCTGCCAGGCCGACCGCGGTAGCAGCCGAGCCCGCCACGGCAAGAACAAGCAGCGCCGAGATGAGTTTTCTTGATTTCATAGGCTTCTCCTTCTAATCGATTTAATAAACCTTTATTCGGCACTCAGCGCCCAACGGCAAAATGCCGTTGGGCGTTGTGTGTTTTTGTTATGTTACTGTTACTCAGCGCTGGCTGCGTTATAGATAATCTGCACGCCGTAAACGTTCACGCCGCCGCTTAAAGCCGCGAAGTAATACGTGCCCGCTTCCTCAACGGTGATTTCCCAAACGGTTTCCGCTCCGCCGACCTTAATCGCCTCGGCGTTTACTTTGGTGGTGCCGTCCTCTTTATACAGGAAGGCGTCTCTATCTGCCCCGGTACTGCTGCTCATGCAATGGATAACGATTTTCGCACCCTTTCTGACTTCGATGCCTAAGCTTCTGTAAGTCTTCGTACCCGTACCGCTGAGCTTTAAACGGTGGGTATAAGCAACTTCGCCTATTGTCTTGTTATTTGCGTCCATTGCAACGGATTGATTTGCTTCACCCGTAGCAGTAACGAATATTCTGCCGTTTGCATTGTTTATAAGGTCCGTATTTGCAGTTACCGTTGCAGATAATTTACTTATTTCGGCAGAACCGATTGCAAGGTTCTGGACCTCGTTCGCGTTAAACACAAGGAAAGAAACCGTAGTGCTGAACTCTACGGGAGTGCCGTCCGCAACTGCTACGCTGCCTACTACGGTTATCTCGTATTCGCCGATTGCAAGGTCGGCACCCTGCGCCGTAAGAGCCGTGCCTGCGCCGTCCGAGCCCTTTAATTTATAGGTTGCGGAAACAAGAGTTGCGCTTGCAGCCTCGTTAGTGCCGGCTACGCCTACGCTGATGTTGGTA
Source organism: uncultured Clostridia bacterium (assembly GCA_964600525.1). Taxonomy (GTDB): domain Bacteria; phylum Bacillota; class Clostridia; order Christensenellales; family Borkfalkiaceae; genus Coproplasma. Next base: position 21,590 of record CAZRJY010000002.1, on the reverse strand, counting down.
GTCGCAAGAGTTACGGTTGCTTCGTTAGAAGTTACGGCGCCGTTTACGCCGGTAACCGCCGCTGTTATACCCGTTACGCCCGGAATTGACGACTCGACGGTAATGCCGATGCCGGTGGAAACGTTTCCGAGCTTAACCGTTACGGTCTGAGGACCGAGGTCGGAAGCCGTGAAGGTATAGCCGGAAGTAATTTCGATATTGCCAATCCAGTAGGTCAAACCTTCGGTAACGATTGCCTCGTCGTAAGCTTCGCAGGTTAATTCGTTCGTAGCGTCCGCCTTGAAGGTGTAGCCATCGTCAATCACGAACGTTTCGCCTACGCCGTACGTCTTGCTGAATTTAGCGTCTTCGGTGTCTTCCGTATGCGAAGCGGACAGCTTGGTGTAAACCTTATTGCCGGCGAGAGCTATTGCCGTGTTGCCTTCTTTGTCGACAAGCTGGTCAAGCTGAACGTAGCAGTAAGTCATTGCCGCGTCGTTGGTAATGTAGTAATCGCCCGCCGCGGGAATGGATACGGAGAGGAAATCGCCGCTCTTGCTGGGTATCTGCTTTGCCTCGCCAATCATCGTAGCTTCGGTAATCTGTAAGCGGCCTGCCTGGTCTTCCTCGTTGAAGGTTACGCCGCTGTAAACCGTAACGCCGCGGGTTGCGCCGTCGTCCTTCGTGCCGCCGTTGTTGTATGCGTAAACGGTAAGAGTACCTGCGCCGTCTGCGTGAACCATGATGTATCTGGGCGTAGCCTTGGAGTTCTTGGTATCGTACGACATGGACGAGCCGTTGGTTTTAAGTCTCTTGGTGAAGTACTTGGAACCTATTGCTCCGTTGTGGTTGTCAATCGCGCCGCTTGCCACGGACTTAACCTTGAAGCGGCCGTTCTGCAACGATACTTCCTCGCCGTCCACGATAGCCTTTGTCTGGGTCTCGTCGAAGCTGCCGAAGTTGAATGCGAACGACTGGCTTACCTTGGTCTCGTCCTTGGTAATCGTATATTTAACCGTTCCCTTAACTTCCTTGCCGTCGACCGTGGTCTTGAACTCGGCGTTCTTGTTTTCGCCTACACCGACCGTATCTACCGCAACCGTGAAAGAAACGTCGCTTGCCGCAACGTCGGTCTTGTCGCCGTTAGCGCGGGTATATTCGAACTGCCAGCCCGAGGAAATCGTGTTGGGGCCCTGAACCTGGGTTAACGTTGCGCCTTGCTTAACCGAAAGCTCGGTTACGGGGTTGTTTATCGTAACGGTTACGTTGGCGAAGAAGTCCGCGGGCTCCATACCCGTGGTAGCGCCCTCCGTCATCTCGCAGTTCTGAATGTTAATTCTTACTTTGTATTCGCCGTGGGTTTTAAGTCCCGTCCACGTAGTAATCGTAGCTGCGGCGGGGTCCTGCAAACGAAGCGTTACGTTTGCCGCGGGAATAGCGTCGCCGATTTTGGTGTCCGAAGCGTCGGCAAAATAAACCTTGATTTCGTCCTTGGGAATATCGTGCGCGGTCTTGGTCGTGCTTAAATCGATAGTTTCGGTCTGAACGCCCTCAACCAGAAGCTTCGTAGCCGTAGCGGGGATTTTCAGCTTTTCGGCTGACGGAGTAACGGGCTTATCTACGCCGCACTCTTTGCACTTGTCCTGGTCGTTCCAATGGTGAACTTCGGTGATGTCGGGCTTGTCGCAGCCGTCCTTCGAGCAATGTCCGTCGTGCTTGGTGCTGTCGGTCGCGTTTACGCTGTACTGATAGTCGTGCTTATGACCGCCGGTCGTTTTACAAGCGGTTGCGCCCGCAACGCTTGCGCCCAGAGCGCCCGCAAGCAGGAATACCGATAAAACTTTGGTTAATTTATTCATTTATTTCCTCCTAATAATTTACCATATTTATATTTAAGGCGCCGCCCTTAAAGGGCGCAGTCCGCCTTTTTTACAACTTATATACTATCACAACGGCAGCCTTTTGTCAAACCCCAATTGAAAAATTTTTGCGTTTTTTGTTAAATATATTCATCCAGTGCTGCCAAAAAATGTATATGCCCGCCCGCCCCGCTTTATTACGCGGGGCGGGCGGGCTGCCGTTTATTATGGTGTACCCGACTGGATTCGAACCAGCGGCACCAAGCGTCGGAGGCTTGTGCTCTATCCAACTGAGCTACGGATACGTTTTATATAAAGGTATTATACGCGCGCGGCGGCGAAAAATCAACTTTTTGCGTATGCGTCGACTATTCCCTTTAAAATTTCCACAACCTTTTCCATATCCCGTACGGACACGTACTCGTTGAGGCCGTGCGCGTTGTGACCGCCCGTGCACAAATTCGGGCACGGCAGTCCCATAAACGACAGCGACGAACCGTCCGTGCCGCCGCGGATAGGCGTTATCAGCGGCTTTACCCCTACCGCCTCCATCGCCGCCTTTGCATTGTCGATTAAATGCGCGTGGGGCGCAATGACCTCCGCGCAGTTATAGTACTGGTCGCGCGACTTGAACGCAATCTTTCCGCCGTAAATTTTATTCAGCTTTTCGACCTGCGCCGAAACGAATTTTTTGCGCCTTTCGAACTCCGCCCTGTCGTGGTCGCGGATAATTCCGTGCACTGTGCACTTTTCCACTCCGCCCGAAATATCCGTGATAAAATAGTACCCCTCTCTGCCCTCGGTGGTTTCGGGGCGCTCGTCCGCGGGCAGAGAATTTATAAACTCGTTGGCAATGCAGACGGCGTTTACCATCTTGCCCTTCGCCTGCCCCGGGTGAATGTTCACTCCCGAAATATCCAAATCGAAGCACGCGCCGTTGAAGGTTTCGTACGTAATTTCGCCCAGCTCCTCGCCGTCGACAGTGTACGCAAAATCGCAACCAAACTTTTTTACGTCGAATAATTTGGCGCCGTGACCTATTTCCTCGTCGGGAGTAAACGCAATGCCTATCCTGCCGTGCTTTACTTCGGGGTGCGCCGCAAGGTATTCGGCAAGCGCCATAATTTCGGCAATGCCCGCCTTGTCGTCTGCGCCCAGCACCGTGGTGCCGTCGGAAGTGATTATACCGTCGCGCACTATCGGCTTTACGCCTATACCGCTCGGCTTTTCCACCGTGTCGAGGTGCGCGATAAAGCCGAGCGAATACTCTGTCTTGCAGTTTGCGGGTATGCACGAATACACGTACGCGTGCCCGGTAACTTCCGCGTCAAGCCCCATGGCTTTCAGCTCGGCGCACAGCATTTTCGCAAGCTCTTTCTGGCATTCGGTCGAGGGCGTAACGTCGAAATTGTCCTCGCAGCTCGGCGTGTCCACCTGCACGTATCTTAAAAATTTCTCTTCGACTTTTTCCATTACATACACCTCCGCGACATATGCAAATATAACAAAAAAAGCCGCTTCGGTCAAGCTAATGAAGCGGCTTTAAGATTATTTATTTTTAAGAAGCGAACGCTTTGAGCGTGGGCAGCGCGCCCGCGTTTTCCTGCCAGACGTTATCGTCGAACTCCGCGTTTTCTTTCAGCCATTCGAGCGAACAAAGGTTGTCGTCCGCCGTCTTTTGTATAGTTGAGTTGATATCCGTTATCTCTCTGTCGGTAAACTTAATTTTCGCACTGTCCGCGACGTACACGTTATCGTAAGTGTTGAAATAAATATTCCCGCTGAAAAGACGGACGCCGGAACGGATACTCGCAATGAAATCGTAGCCGCAGTCGTAGGTTATTTCGCCCGTGGCAAAGCAGTTTTTATATTTACCCTCGAAAGCGGAGAACAAGCCCGTATAATGACTGTAACCGTATGTCACCGAAGAAGCGACGCTGACGTTTATATGCGCGTCCGCATAGCAGTTTTCCGCCAGCGATTGAGTAACGGTGCAATACGTTTCTCCGTCCCAATTTTGTCCCGCTCCGTATACTCTGCCTAAAAATCCTCCTATATAAAGGATATTGCCCGTGCTGGCCGAATGCGTATATTCCATATTAAACGTGCAGACGGAGTAGCAATTTACCGCTCTGCCGCAGAGCGTGTATACCAGCCCCGCAAAATAACCGTAGTCGTCTTGCCAGCTTATCGTGCCTTCGGCAAAACAGTTCTGCAAAGGCAAGTCGGACGTGTACTCGCATACGAGCGGAGCAAAATAATTACAATTGTCCGTGCCGTCAATCACGTAATCTTTCAAGCCCGCGTTTAATATCTGTCCGCCGTACACGCGGTAAAACAGCCCTTTACGACCGGACGTAGCGGCAAATACCGCGTTCTTTATAACGTGCCCGTTACCGTCGAACACGCCGCTGAAAGATTTATTATAACCTATGGCGGTAAGCTCGCCGCCGTCGCAGTCGATGTCCGAAGTCAGCCGGTAATGCGCAGACCTGTAACCGTTTATGTGCTCTACCGCGTCCGACACGTTTTTAAGCTGTTCGTAACTGCTGATTTCGTAAGGCTCTTCCGCCGTTCCCTCGCCTTCGAAACTCTTCAACCAGCGCGCGGTCAAGGTGACTTCGCCGCCGTCTTCGGTAGTCAGCTCTTCGATTACGCTTTCATCTTTGAAAATACTGTCGCCGAACTGCCAGCCCGCAAACGTATAGCCCTCTTTTGTAAACGCGTTGGCAGGCAGGGTAACCTTTTGATTATACAGACAATCAAGGCTCTCCATACTGCCCTGTGCGCCGCCGCCTTCAAAGTGTAAGGTATAACTGTTAGGTTCGAAATCCGCGTAAAAATCCAGGAAATAATCAACGTCGTATTCGTAGTCATATCTAAAGCCCATATAGTAATAATGAACCATTAAATCGGATACGGTTGCGCCGTCCTTAAACGTTAATTCTTCCTGCGTCCTGTCGTTGTTATACATTATCCAGTGGTCTAAATGAAAACCTAATGAATAGCCTTCGTCGTCAAAGGTTGAATACAGCGGCAACACGCGCTCTTCTCTGCCTTCCAGCACAAGTACGCCCAGAGCGTCGTCATAGCCGAACCGCGATTTATACAACGCTATCGCATATCTGCCCGAAACCCACTCGGCTTTGGCGCTTACCACCACATTAGGGTCGGGGTTTACGAAACGCAAATCTCCTTCGTAAATGCTGCCGTCGGCGGAATAAACCGTCCAGCCTTCGAAAACGAGCCCGCCGGATTCAGGGTCGCTATGCGCGGCAAACGGATTTTCACCGTACGTGCCGGTTATATAAGCGTAATGACCCGCTCTGTACTCTTTTCCCTCGAAATCGGCAATCTTGCCCAAATCCAGCTTCAACCGATACTTTATCGGCGTCCACGCGGGCGTAACGGTTATAACCGCGTCGTCCACGGTCGTCAGTCCGTCCGAAATAATTTGATTTAAAGCGTAAGTTTTGCCCTTATATGTCCAGCCCGTCTGATTGTAACCCGTCCGCTCGTAAACCGCACCGGGCAGGCTGTGGGCGACGCCGTATACGTAATTCTTCTCAACCGACTGCCCCTCGAAGGAAAACATTGCGGTGTAGGATATACCCGTCCACTCCGCCTTCACCGACAGCTCCCTTACGCTGCCGTCCACGACGACTTTATCGCCAGCGGCGTAACTTTTTCCGTTTATTTCCCAGCTCACGAATTTGTAACCCGTGCGGATAAAACTGTTTTCGGAAAGAGTAAAGCTTTCGTCCGCCTTAACCGTTTCCCCGCGCATAGTGCCTACCGCGCCGCTTCCGCCCGTGTATACTATATCGGTCTCTTTAAACCGCAGTTTCGCGTACAGGGTAAAATTTTCGTCCCCGACGACTTCGGCTTCGAAATCGAACTTGACGGAATATTTATCGTCGGCAAACCAGCCCAAGAATTCACAGTCGAAATATTTTTCGCCGAGCCCGGTCAAATCGACCGTAAGACAGGGAACGCTTTCGGCGGCGCAGACGGTTTTTCTCGCATATACGCTTCCGTCAAGCATATAAGTCACCGTAATTTTTTTGCTGTATTTCGCCGCGTAGTTTTCCACCGACAGATTTATATCGCGTTTAACGCTCTTAATAACGTTGGAGGGCACGGATAAATTCATATAGGTGACGTTGCCCAAATCTATGCCCGCGGTGGTTATGCCTATAACCTCGCCGTCGGTGTTTATAAGTACGCCGCCGCTGTTGCCGTGGGTAATGTCTACGGTGGACTGTATGTAGTTTACTCCGCCCAGCGTGTAGGAAGTTTTGGATATAATGCCGTCGGTCATAGTACTGTCAAGCGAACCGAGCACGAACGATTCGGGATAACCTATGGCGTAAACGGTGCTGCCCGTGCTTATGCTGTTGCTGTCCGCAAGCTTTACGGGCGAAGTCCAGGTCGCGTTCACGTGAATAATGGCGACGTCGCGCACTGTGTCGTGCCCTAAAATTCTGTCTACGTCGTACTCCTTTCCGTCATACAGCTTGACTTTTGCCGACCTTATTCCTTCGATTACGTGATAGTTGGTGACCGCCGTACCGTTGCTGTCTATGAAAAATCCCGAACCGCCGAGCGTATCGTTTTCGGTCTGCACGGTTATGCAGAACACCGACGGATTTACCTTTTCGTAAATACCTTTGCCGCCGCCGGACGAGGGACGCTTAAACCACCCGAACGGATTTCTGGTTACCGTCAACACAATGCCGACAACCGCGGAAACGACGTATAACGTAACAACCGCAACTATGAGTATAATCACCCACGGCTTGATTTTGCGTTGCGCGTGCGGCGCAGGCGCGGGTGACGCGGTCACTGCGGAAACGACGGGCGCCGCCGTCACTGTCGGTTCGGGCTGAGCGGGCGCGCAGGTTTTAAGCTCGCCGCCGTCGGCAAGCCGCAAGAACTCCTCCATCGTAACGCCGAACAGCGAGCACATTTCTTCCAGCGCCAGAATGTCGGGCAGGTTTACTCCGTTTTCCCACTTGCTCACCGTCTGCGACGAAACGTTCAGCTTTTCGGCAAGCTGCGCCTGCGTGATATCGGCGTTCCTTCTTAATTTTTTTATAGCACTACCGTAATTTTTCATGATTGCTCCGTCGGCATTTTTTGTCTACGCTACCATTATACAGTCTCCGCTCCGCAAAATCAACGGCAGACGGCTATACGTTTAAGCGTATTTTTATCCAAAAAAGCGAATTTACGGAAAATCCCCTCCGCCGCAACGGCAAAGGGGATTTTTGTATTATCCGCGTATAAAGGCGTTTTTGTCCTCGTCGTACTCATACCCGATAGAGGCAAGGCGCGAAACGAGCTCTTCTTCCTCCGCGCCGTACCGCGCGCAGAAACCGCACAAATCGTCGCCGTCGCGCAGAGCGGTATTGACAAGCGAAAGTAAAATATTGTCGTCAGTCGGTAAACTCATACCGCAATTATAACACCGCAAATAAATTTACGCAACCGCATTTTATTGCATTTGCGGTCAATCCGTGATATAATCTGTCCGTTATGAAAACCGTGGTTGTCGGAATGAGCGGCGGCGTGGACAGCTCCGTCGCGGCGCTTCTTTTAAAAGAGCAGGGCTACAACGTAATAGGACTGTTTATGCTCAACTGGGAGGAAACGGACGCGGGCGGCGCGTGCACGGCGGAGGGCGACTTTGCCGACGTGCGCAGAGTGTGCTCGCTGCTGGATATCCCCTATTACAGCGTAAACTTTGCCAAGCAGTACCAAGAGCGCGTGTTCAGACATTTTTTGGACGAGTACGCGGCGGGCAGAACGCCCAATCCCGACGTATTATGCAACCGCGAAATCAAGTTCGGTCCCTTCCGCGAGTACGCTCTGTCGCTGGGCGCGGACTACATTGCCACGGGGCACTACTGCGGAATAGAGCACGCCGCCGACGGTAAACACTACCTTTTAAAGGCGCGCGACGCGGGCAAGGACCAGACCTATTTTTTAAACCAGGTTACGCAGCCGCAGCTTGAAAGGGTGCTGTTCCCCCTTTCGGATTTGCCCAAGGAAGAGGTGAGAAAAATCGCGCTTGCAAACGGACTTGCCACGGCGGAAAAGAAGGACTCGACGGGCATATGCTTTATCGGCGAGCGCAACTTCCGCAAATTCTTAATGGAATACCTGCCCGCAAAGCCGGGGAAAATTCTAACTCTCGACGGCGAAGAGGTCGGCGAGCACGTGGGGCTTATGCACTACACCATAGGTCAGCGCAGGGGCGTAAATATCGGCGGCAAGAGCGGCGAAACGGGCAGATGGTTCGTCGTTAAAAAGGATTTGAAGGACAATATCCTATACGTATCGCACGGCGACGAAAGTCCGCTGTATTCGGCGGAGTGCGAGGTTTCGGGGCTGAACTGGATAGGAATTGACGCGCCCTTATCCCCTTTCGAATGCAGTGCGAAGTTCCGTTACCGCCAGGGCGAACAAAGGGTGACGGTAATCCCCGAAGGCGACCGCGTAAAGGTGGTTTTTGCCGAAAAACAGCGCGCCGTAACCGAGGGACAGTACGCGGTATTTTACGTTCAAACGCGTTGCCTCGGCGGCGGAGTTATAGAGAAAGTTATATATTGACGTATAAAGTGTTCTAAACTTCTTGACAGTGACATATACGTATTGTATAATAAAAGTACAAAATTTTTACATTAAAGAGAGGTTTTTATGGAAAACAACAATCTTGTACGTTTCTTACTCACCTTCTTCTTGGGTTGGATTGGTAGCCTTATTATCAATCACACTTCGTTAAAACCCGAGGGATTTAAATCCAGAACGCTGGCTTATCTCTTCCTTTCGATGATAACGTTCGGCATCTACGGCCTGGTTGCTTCTATCTGCAACTTCACGTTCGACCCGAAAAAGGAAAAGAACATCGGCTACTTCAAAGACGGTACGGCAACGACGTCGACTGACGCAAGCGCAGATATCTAATCAAGTAAAAACAAAAGCCCCGCGGCAAACCGCCGCGGGGCTTTTTACGTTTTGCTGAAATCAAGTCCGTTTACAAGCGGCGACACGCCGCTTAAACGGGCACTGCTCCGCGTTTCCCCTTTCTGAGTTCCTTTTCTATATCCTCGCAAGTTTCGGCAAGCTCCTCTTCGGTCTCGCCCACGTCGATGCCGTCTAAGATGTTCTGCAACTTATATTCGGTATTGAGATAGCGCAAAGTCTGATAGCCTATAACCGCCGAAAGCGTGCCGTTGGCAAGCCCCTGCACCGAGCTGTCGACAAGCACGGAAATAACGCTGCCGAGAAAGGGAATGCCCTTCGCCGCATCGCCCACCGTGCGCGCTATGCCGTTGCCTATTTTCAATCCGCCGAGCCCGTAGGCAATCAGCGCGTTGCGCACGACCGCCGCGAAAATTTTTACGAGCCGCGTATCCGACGGACGGAAACCGTACAGGAATACGATATCCTTTATCATCTGCAAGTTGACCGTAGCGACAAGCATCGTGTCTATTTTACTTTCCTGCGAGAGCGCGGAATACATAGCCGACTTCATCGAGCACTTGAAAATAATATCGCGCGCGCTCTTTCTGACCGAACCGTTGTACAGCGCGGTAAGGTTCTCTTTGATAACCGCGTCGTCGTGATACTTAACGCCGGCTTCCAGCTTTTCGACGGTTGCGCTGTCGTACCAGCCCACGCCCGCAACGTTTTTGCAAAGTTCCACAATCTTTTCCGAAATCTGATAGCGCAGCTTTTTATTCTTGCGCTTTGCCGCCGCCGCAGTCTTGTAGTTGACGCTGGTCACAAAGTAATCGGTCTTTAAAATCTTTACCACGGGCACTATGTAAAAAAGTATGAACAAAATGACCGAAACGCCCGCCGCCGCATAGCCCGCATATTGGTTCATATTCCAGATTTTTTCGGTCAGGGTGAAAAAGCACCACACGAAAAATACGCCGATAAGCGCCACTATAAGTCTGAGGAAAAACTTTGCGCTCTTTGTATTCTCGCGCTTGACGTACTTTTCCTCGTACTCGTAAATGCTCATTTTTTCGGGTATGACGGGTATGGCGTCCTTCGCCTTCCGCTTGCCGCTCTCAACGTTTGCCGGAGGCAGAACCGCCGCGTCCGCCGCCGCTATTTCGTCTTTCTTTTTGTTTTTCATAATTTCACCTTTTTATAAATCAACAGTGTATTTGTACAGTTCAGACTTGGAAACTCCGCGGTCCTTAGCCGCCGCTTTTAAAGCCTCTTTCTTATCCAGCCCGAGTTCTATATAATGTTTAATGTGTTCCCCGGGGGACAGCGCGTTCAACGGATTTTCGGTTTGAGGCGCACCCTCCACTATAAGCACGTACTCGCCGCGCTTTTCGCCTGCAAGCCCTTCTTTTAAATTAAAGGCAACCGCCTCTTCGTGCAGCTTGGTAATTTCGCGCACCGCGCACGCCCGTCTTTCGCCGAAAACGGCGTACATAGAGGATATATGGCGGTCAACGTCCTGCGGAGCCACGTGAAAGCACAAAGTCAGGTCGCAGTTTTTATACTTTTCCAGCACCTTCTTGCGCTCGCCCTCCTTGTCGGGCAGAAAGCCGATAAAGGCAAATCTGTCCGCCGGCAGAGCCGACAGAACGAGCGCCGACAAAAACGCGTTCGCGCCGGGGATAACCGTGTATTCCAGCCCCGCCTCTTTCAAGGCGCACGCCACAACGTTGCCCGGGTCGGATATGACGGGCATACCCGCGTCGGAAACGATTGCAATATTTTTGCCGTCCTGCGCGGAAGCTATTATTCTTTCAGCCGCCTCGCGCTCGTTGAATTTATGGCACGCAACGAGCGGCTTTTTTATCTCGTAAGCGTTTAAAAGTTTGAGGGTGTGCCGCGTGTCCTCGCAGTAAATTTCGTCGACCTCTTTCAGCGTTTTAAGGGCGCGCAAACTTATATCGTCCAAATTACCTATGGGCGTTGCGACAAAATAAATCATAGCGTGCCTCCTCCGTTTTCGCGCGTGTTGACGATATCGGGCAGTATTTCAAGCGACGGCTTGCCGCCCCTGACCGCCTCTACCATAACCGCGTAGGGCGCGCTGTTTTCGCTACCGCGGATAAACTGCATTCTCTTAGGCTCTAAGCCCTTTCCCTTTAACGTGTAGAAAATTTCCGCAAGTCTGTCGGCGCGGTTGACCATAGCAAGCCGCCCGCCGAACTTTAACTTTCTGGCGGCAACGTCTATGATTTCGGACAGCGTTACCGTCATTTCCTTTCTGCAAATCGCCTTTTCGTAAGAGAGATTTTCAAAGCCGCCGCGCTCGTAGGGCGGGTTGCATAAAATTAGCGAAAACGCGCCGTTGTAACTGTCGCCTATATCCTGAACTCTGCCCTCGACCACCTTACAGTCAAACCCGTTCGCCTCCGCCGTTCGCCTTGCCATATCCGCGAGGGCGGGCTGAAGCTCGAACAGCGTAAGGCTCGAAATATGCGGGTTTAAGCACAGAAAGTGATAGCCGACCGCGCCGCTACCCGCGCAGAAGTCGGCAACGTTATCGTTTTTCTTACCCTTTGCAAAGCGCGACAAAAGTATGCTGTCCGAAGTGAAGCGGTACAGCGATATATTCTGAATTATTATCTTGTCGTCGAACAGCGTTTCCGCACATTCGCCGTCTTTTAATACTAAGGTCATAAGCAAGAAAAAAGCGGGGCGCAACACGCCCCGCCCTTTTTTAGCTAAACTATTATTCAGCCTTGATTGCGCCCGTGGGGCAACCGTCTTCGCAAGCACCGCAATCGATGCAAACGTCGGGGTCAACGACATACTTGTCAGCACCCTCGGAAATAGCGCCTACGGGGCAGGTAGCAGCGCATGCGCCGCAGCTTACGCACTCGTCAGTAACTACATGTGACATTAGAATACTCCTCCATAATTGTATTTTTGATTTGGTATATTATATCACACAAAATTTGCCGTGTAAAGGGGTAAAGGCAATTTTTTTGTGTTTTAGCTCTGCGGAGCGCCGCCGTCGCCCGAAGGCGCGGGCTTGTTGCCGTGTCTGGAACGCTGGCGCTTCTTCTTGTTTTTGAAGTTGCCGCCGTTTTTCTGCTGTTCGTTTTTCTGTTCGCCGCGCTGTTCGTTTTTCTGCTCGGGTGCGCCGCCGTTTTCGCCTTTCGGACGGTTGTCGCGCCTGTTCTGACCCCTGCGGTCGCGCCTGTCGTTTCTGCGGTTGTCGTTATTGCCGCGCTCGCGCTTTTGCTCGTTCCTCTTTTCCTGTGCGGGCTGGGGCTGAACGTTTTCGGGCTTTTCCTCGGGCGCGCTCTCTTCCTCCGCGCCCAGATTTTCGTTGCCGAAAACCTGATTGCCGCGCATAAACCTTATCTCGTCCACGCCGAAATCGTGATAGGATACGGCGTCGTTCTGCTCGATTTTAACCTTTACCTGCATTTTGAGCATGTTGACGTTTACAACCGTGCCCCTGCCGTTGGGCGTTTCCACCTCGCCGCCCAGCTTGGGCACCTTTTTGCACGCCTCGGAATAGTACTCGTTCTCGTAGGAAAGACAGCACATAAGTCTGCCGCAAAGCCCCGAAATTTTGCTGGGGTTGAGCGAAAGCCCCTGGTTTTTAGCCATCTTCACCGACACTTTTTTGGGCTCGGACATACAGTTGATACAGCAGCATTCCCTGCCGCACGGAGCAAGTCCGCCCGTCAGCTTAATCTCGTCGCGTATGCTTATCTGCCTCAACTCTATGCGCATATGGAACGCGGACGACAAGTCCTTTATAAGCTCGCGGAAGTCAACCCTGCTTTCGGACGTGAAAGAAAATACCACCTTGCTGCCGTCGAACGCGAATTCGCAGTCGACGAGCTTCATTTCGAGACCGCGCGCCTTAATCTTTTCCTGAGCGGTCTTCATCGCCTCGCCGCGGCGTTCGAGATTGCGTTTAACCTGTTCCTCGTCGCGCGCGGTCGCAATGCGCACCACGGGCTTTAAGGGGGATACGATTTCGCTGTCCTCGACCTCGCACTCGGGCTGAACGACGGTGGCGTATTCCAGTCCCTTAGACGTTTCGACTATAACGCCCATACCCTTTTCGTAAGGACCTTTCCCGGGCGCGAAATAGTACGGCTTGCAACCGTTTTTAAATTTTACACTGACTACTTTAACCATTATATTACCTGTTTTTCGCCGCTATCCGAAGTAACAAATCGTACAGAAGCGACGAAAAATTCGCGTTGAATTTTATGTCCGCAAGCGCACCGTTTACGCTTTCGGCGGCGTATATTGCCGCACCTTTCGAAAGTTTGCCCTTAAAATGCGCGTTTTTCGCGTACCTTGCGAACTCGTTGAAATAGTTGCGCTGCATCTGGGATAACAGCTCTCTTTTATACTTGAAGTCGCCGTATTTGAGCGCCGCCGCGGTCGCCTTGGCAACGCTGTCCGCCGCGCATATTTCGTCCGCCGCCGACACAACTTCGGCAAACCAGCCGCCGCTCAGCATATCCTGCGCAACGCCCAGAACTCCGCCGCAAGCCTCCGCCGCGGCCGCATTGAGTTCGCTTTGACCGCCGCGCTGCAACGCGCCGAAAATTTCCCTTGCGGAAAACAGCGGCACTTCCAGAAGTTTTACACGCGATTTTACCGTGTCTAACACAGGGGCGAGCGAGGTTGTGCCCAAAAGAAAATGCACGCCCTCGGGCGGCTCCTCCAAAATCTTTAAAAGCTTGTTCTGAAATATGGGCGACGCGCTCTGAAAATCGCTTATAACGTACAGCTTTTTATCGTGTTCCAAAGGCTTTAAAACAGCGTCCTCGACGAGCGCCGAAGCTACGTCCGCCGTAAGCTTGCCGCCGCGCGCGGGATATACCTTTAAGTCGGGCAGCCCCTCGGAAAGTATAAGCCGCCCGTCGCGCGAGGATTTGTCCGCGCCGAAAAATTCGAGCGCAAACAAACCGAGTGCGGCGCGCAGATTGCGTTCGTCGGCAAAGTACAGCATATACGCGTGCGACAGCCTGTCCGCACGCTCATCGCCGCAAAAAATTTTGTATGCCGCCGCACCGCAAATCAGCTCTTCCATAACTTTTTATAAATTAAATTATCCCTTTGTTTTTCAACAGCGCAAACACCTTTTCCGCCGTTTCGTACTTTGTTCCGCCGCATTCGACGGCACATATGCGGGGGTATTTGCCCAAAAGCGCCCTGTACCCCGCGTAAACCTTCATATGAAAAGCAAGCCCCTGCTTTTCCATTCGGTCGTTCAAATCCGCGCCGTGCTTCCTCTCGAAAGCCTTGTCGGGCGCAATGTCCAGAAACACCGTCAAGTCGGGCGGATAGTTTTCAAGCGCCGCCGAATTGATATTTTCTACGTAGCTTTCGCCTAAACCTCTCGCCGCGCCCTGATAGGCAAGCGAGCTGTCCACGTACCTGTCGCAGATGACAAGCTTGCCGGCCGCCAGGGCAGGTTCTACAATCTCTTTCAAGTGCTGAATGCGCGCCGCCGCGTATAACAGCGCCTCGCACTCGTCGCACATGGTTTCGTTGTTTCCGTCTAAAATTATTTTGCGAATTTGTTCGGCAACGTCGCTGCCGCCCGGCTCGCGCGTGACGATAAAGTCCACGCCGAGAGCCGTCAGCTTTTCCGAAAGAAGTCTTATCTGAGTGCTCTTGCCCGAGCCCTCGCAACCCTCGAAGGTTATAAATTTGCCCCTCATCTCTTTACCACTTTGATTTTTCCGTCCGTAATGCCGAAGGTCTTTTTTGCCTTAATAAGCTTGTTAACCGCCTGCTCGGAAATCATTTCGCCCGCAATCACCACGGGAAGGCAGGGCGGAGTTACGCCAGCATTGTCGGCGCACATCTTGCCCACCGACTGCTTTAAGGGCACCCACTCGGTCTTCTGGCGGTACGCGTACAGAAAGCTGTACGTTCTGTCCGCCACGGGTACGGGCGGCACTTCCTCGTACGTGTTCTGGAACTTACGCTGCGCGCAAATCCACAGAAGCGTGTTTTTGAACTCGTTTATATGGAAGGGCTCGACCGACGGCGAAAAATAGAAAAGTATATACCTGCCGTCGTTGAACTCGGGATATATGCCTTTCTTCTGGAAAATTTCCTCCGCTATATAGGGCGAAATGCCCAAAGGCTTGAAGTCGACCGCGAACTTGGTCCAGTCCTCCGAGGGATACAAAGTTATTCCCTCCAACCCAGCTTTTAATTCGTTTACCGCATTGAGAGCGCGCGTAAAATATTTGGGATTGTTTATAAAGTACTTGACGCCGAACTCCACGCTCGCCATAACGGGGAAGCTGGGCGACGTCGTGCGGAATATGGACAGAGCCTCTTCCGTGCGCGATATCAGCTTTTCGTTGTTTACGCAAACTATTGCGCCCTGAGTTAAGACGGGCAGGCTCTTGTGAGCGCCGTCCACCCACATATCCGCGTACACGCCCGCATAACCCGTGCGGTTTTCGTTTAATGCAAGGTGAGTGCCGTGCGCTCCGTCGACGAACAACAGCCTTTCGTACTTTTCGAAAATCGCGGCGTACTTGTCAAGCGGCGCGATATTGCCGTAATAGTCTGGCGAGGTTATAATCATGCCCGATATGTTGACGTCGTTGACGACAAGCGTTTCGATAAGCTCTGCGGGCGGAGGCAGTAATACGCCGTTTTCCTCGGCGCCCTGCACGATTACGGGCTCGATATTCAGAAGCCTGCACGCGTTGAAAACGCTCTTGTGCGAGTTGCGCGGCACGATGAGCTTGTTGCCGTACGCGGCCGCGACAAACAGCATAGAAAGAACTCCCGACGACGAACCGTCGGTGGTTATATACGCCTTTTTCGCGCCCAAGATTTCGGCAATGTCCTCCTGCGCCTGCCTGATTATGCCCGTAGGACAGCTTAAATCGTCGGTGATATCCAGCTCGGTCAAATCGATTGCCGCAACGGGAAAGTGCGATTTGAACTCGCCGACGTTTTTATGCCCCGGCATATGCAGACGGTTTTTGTCCTTGCCCTTGATTTTATTGAGTTGTGTTAAGATTTCGTATTTATATGCCATAATTATTTTTTAGGTTTCATTGTAGGGAACAATATTACGTCCCTGATTGTACTGCTGTCGGTAAGCAGCATTACAAGGCGGTCGACGCCCATGCCGAGGCCGCCCGTGGGGGGCAGACCGTACTCCAACGCGGTTATGAAGTCCTCGTCGACCTGAGCGTTGCAGCCGGGCTCGGAAGCCCTCTTTTCGGCAACCTGCTTGACAAAGCGCTGCTTCTGGTCGATGGGGTCGTTGAGCTCGGAGAACGCGTTGCCGAACTCGTGAGCGCAGATAAAATACTCGAACCTCTCCGTGAACGCGGGGTCGGCAGGCTTGCGCTTTGCAAGCGGCGAGTTCTCCACGGGGTAATCGTAGATTATCGTCGGCTGAATAAGCTTATCCTCGACGAACTCCTCGAACAGCGCGATTAAAACGTGACCCTTGGTCGCCTTGTCGCCCTCGGGCACTTCGCAGTGCAATTCCTTCGCCGCGGCGCGCGCGCTTTCATCGTCCGCCCACGCATCGTAGTCCGCGCCGCAGTATTTTTTAACCGCTTCCTTCATGGTAAGGCGCGTCCACTTTGCGCCCATATCGATAGGCGTGCCCTGATAGCTGATTTGCGTAGTGCCGCAAACGTTCTGCGTTACCGTCTTGTACAAGTCCTCGATGAGGTCCATCATACCGAAATAGTCGGTATACGCCTGGTACATTTCGATAGAGGTGAACTCGGGGTTGTGGAAAGCGTCCATACCCTCGTTGCGGAAAATTCTGCCCACCTCGTACACTCTCTCGAGCCCGCCGACAATCAGGCGCTTTAAGTAGAGCTCGGTCTCTATACGCAGGTACATGTCAAGGTCGAGCGCGTTGTGCTTAGTCTTGAAAGGGCGCGCCGCCGCGCCTATTTCCAGCGTGGTTAAAACGGGGGTATCCACTTCGAGATAGCCCATACCGTCGAGATATGCGCGAATTTCCTTCAATATTTTCGAGCGCGAAACGAAGGTCTTTTTGACCTCGGGATTGACTATGAGGTCGAGGTCGCGCTGGCGGTATCTTATATCCGCGTTGGTCAGGCCGTGCTGCTTTTCGGGCAGGGGCAAGAGCGCTTTCGACAGCATTTCGATATGCGTGCAGTGCACGGAAATTTCGCCCGTCTGCGTCTTGAACACAAAGCCCTTTACGCCGACGATATCGCCTATGTCGTAGTCCTTTTTGAAAGACGCGTAAGTTTCCTCGCCCACGTCGTCGCGGCGCACGTAAATCTGAATGAGCCCGTCGCGGTCGGCAACGTGGCAAAAGCTCGCCTTGCCCATAATGCGGCGGCTCATAAGTCTGCCCGCAATCGAAACTTCCTTGCCTTCGAGCTCTTCGAACTTATCCTTTACCGAAAGCGAACTTTCGGTAACCGAATACTTTGTTTTCTCGTAGGGGTTGTTGCCCTCGGAAGTCAGCTTTGCAAGTTTTTCGCGGCGTATCTGCGCCTGTTCTATAAGCTGCGCCTGCTCCTCTTCCTCGGTGAGCGGCGCGTTATTCTGTTCATTCTGCATAAATTACTTAATGTCCTTGATTTTCAGTTTGTAAGACGAACCGTCGGGGCAGACTACCGTTACAACGTCGCCCTTCTTTTTTCTCATAAGCGCGGCGCCCACGGGCGATTCGGACGAAATTTTGTTGTTCATAACGTCGACATCGGTAACAGAGGTTATGGTGTAAACCTCGTCGCCGCCCATATCCGCGTCGTATACGGTTACGACGGAATCGAGATGCACGTACGAATTGTCGTTGATTTCCTCCTGAATTACCGCGTTTTTAATCTGGTATTCGAGTTCGGCAATCTTGCCCTCGTTGGAGCGCTGTTCCTCGCGCGCGGCGTCGTACTCGGCGTTTTCGGAAAGGTCGCCGTGCGAACGCGCTTCGGCTATTCTCTCGATAATTTCGGGGCGCTTAACCTTTACAAGGTTGTCAAGCTCGGCAACGAGCGCGTCGTAATTTTTTTTCGTCATAACATACTGTTGGTCTGCCATTATATACCTCTTTTAAGTCATTTTATTAAAATACGCGTTACATTTACCGTAACGCGTACATTATTATATAGTATTTTCTTTTGTTTGTCAATCAAATGTTATTTCAGAGATTTTACAAAGTTGCCTATTCTTGCGATTGCCTCTGACAAATTTTCCTGCGAGGTCGCGTACGAACAGCGCACGTGCATTTTACCCGCTTCGCCGAACGCCGAGCCGGGCACGACCGCCACCTTCTGTTCGCGGAGTAGTCTGTTTGCAAACTCCTCGCCGTCCAGCCCCGTAACCTCTATCGAGGGGAACACGTAAAACGCGCCGCGCGGCTGAAAACATTTCAGCCCCATCGAGTTGAACGCGTTTACCAAAAATTTTCCGCGGCGCGCGTACTCGGCACGCATTTCCTCAACGACCGAGAAGCCGTCGGCAAAGCCCTCTTTCAGCGCCGCGACCGCCGCATGCTGCGAAACGCGCGGAGCGCACATTATTCCGTACTGGTGAATTTTGAACATCGCCTCGTCAATCTCTTTGGGCGCGCACACGAACCCTATGCGCCAGCCCGTCATCGCAAAAGCCTTGGAAAAACCGCTAATTATCACCGTTCGTGCGGACATATTGCCCAGCGAAGCTATCGAAACGTGCTTGCCCACGTACGTAAGTTCGGCGTAAATTTCGTCGGAAATGACAAGCAAATCGTGCCTTTCGATTACGGGAATGAGCGCCTCCAACTGCGCCTTTGTCATAATCGCGCCGGTGGGATTGTTGGGGTACGCAAGGATTAACGCCTTGGTCTTTTCCGTGATTGCCGCCTCTAATTTTTCGGGTGTTAATATAAAGTCGTTGTCCGCCGTGCAGTGCACCGCAACAGGGGTTCCGCCCGCCAGAATTACCGTGGGGGCATAGGAAACGTAGCAGGGCTCGGGCACTAAAATTTCGTCGCCGTTATCGCAGATTGCGCGCAACGTCAAATCGATTGCCTCGCTCGCGCCCACCGTCACAAGCGTGCGCGCTGGGTCGCAGACAACGTCGAACCGCTCATTCATATAGCGGCAGATATTTTCGCGCAGTTCGGGCAGTCCGCGGTTGCCCGTGTACTGCGTAAGGCCCCTTTTAATAGAGCGCACCGCCGCGTCGCGTATGTACCAGGGAGTGACGAAATCGGGCTCGCCCACGCCCAGCGAAATCGCGTCCTCCATCTCCTGCACAATATCGAAAAATTTTCTTATACCGCTCGGCTTCAAACCTGCCGCGCGTTCGTTTACAAAGTTACGCATAAACTACGGCTGTACAGATAATCTGCCCTCTTCACTCTTCTTCATAAGCGCGCCCTCTACCTTGTACTTCTTTAAAATGAAGTGGGTTGCGGTCGAAAGCACCGTATCGTAGGTTGAAATGCGCTCGGAAACAAAGCGCGAAACGCTCTTCAAAGACTTGCCCTCGACGATTACCGCCAGGTCGTAGCCGCCGCTCATAAGATAGAGGTTTTTCACCTCGGAATGCTCGGCGATTTCGCGCGCGATTGCGTCGAAGCCCTCGCCCTTCTGCGGCGTAACCTTGACCTCGATAAGCGCTTCCACCCTGTTCTCGTCGAGCATGTCGGAGTTGGTTATCGCGGTATACTTTACGATAACGCCCTGCTCTTCGAGTTTTTTGACCTCGGCTTTCGCCTGCGCCTCGGATATGCCGAGCATGGCGGCAAGCCTGTCCGCGGGAGTGCGGGAGTCCGCCTCTAAAATAGCCAGAATATCTTTTTCCAATCCTTCCATATTTGTCACCTCGTTAGATATTTTAACTTTTTTTGCGGCGTATGTCAATTTATCGTTTACATTGAGCGCATAATTTAGTAAAATAATAATATGTTCAGGATTTGGGCGAAAATCATTAAAGACGGCAAAATAGAAAGACAGCTCACGTACTCGCGCGAAGACAAGTTTTCTTACGGCGAGTTTTTCACCTATCTTGCCGATATCTGCGAGGGGCTGGACATAGCCACTCCCGTGCTTTTAAAGACGCACATTTTCAATTACGCAAAGTTCAACACCGTGCGTTTTCTGCCGCGCGACTTTGCCGAAAGCGTCGACTTCGACAAGCTTGTTTTGGACAATATAGTTATTTAAGCCCCTTATACGGCTTGAAAATAATCAGCGAGTAAATTACAAAGACGGCGGACACAAACCCGACCGCAAGGAAGCACCGCATTGCGGTAACGTTGTTGAGGCACATAAAAAGCAGCAGGTTAAAGCCCGAAAAGGCGAATACACCCCCGCATATGCCCAGGATAACCAAATTTAACGTACAGATTAAACACGTAAGGCGCATACGAAAAGTATGCGCCGTTTTTAATAATTTATAAGTTGTTAATGACTACGCTCACGCCCGTTGCCGCGTCCTGGTAAGTGAGCCAGTATCCGCCGCTCTCTGTTTCCACGTAGCTTGCGCACGACTTCAAACTGGGCGGCGGCACCTCGCCGTTAAGCGCCGGCACTCCGTAGCAGATATAGCGCGGCCTGCCCTCCACCTTCAAAACGCCGAACACGTAATATCTGTTGTCGCCGTAGGCTATCTTTACAAACTTACTGCCCTCCATTGCCCGCTCCAACGCGCGCTCGGAAGGATAGGTTGCGAATATACGGCGTATATCCCCCTCCATACGGCTGTAAAAATCTCCGCCGGCAAGTCCGCCTTTAACAGGTCCGCCGCTTCCCGCGGCGGCGGCGACTGCCTCGGCTATGCGGCTTTCTTTCTCGCTTTCGAAAGCGCGAGGAGCCTCTTCATTTTCGCAGCCTGCAATCCGCTCTTCTTCTTGCGTTTCAGTCTCGCGTACAGCGGCACCGCCTTTAAAAGAATTTTCATAGTAGTTAACCTCCGCAATAGCATCGTCGTCGTAAGCCGCGCCGCCCTTGGGAGGACGGATATTTTCGCGCCTTGTCATTTCCTCTTTCAAATCGGGCAGAGCGCACGCCATAGGTCCGCACGCCGCGCTGGCAACGGGCGCAACCGAGTTATGGCAGAAGCACACTAAAAACGCAAAGCCGTTAGAAAGATTGAAATCGCCCTCGCCCTCGTAGGAAAGCCCCTCGAAAGTGACGGTGTTCAGTCCGTCGCAAATGCCCAGAACGTATCTGCCCTCGGTAAGCGGAGCAAAGTTTATCAAAGAGACTTCCACCTTTAAAAAGCCCGCGTACGTTTCGGCCTTGACAAGCCCCGAAACCAATCCGCCGTCGGCGGAAAACCCGCCCTTAATCTGCTTTATCACGGCTATTTTTTTGACGTATGCCGACAACTTGCGCACCCCCGGTAACTACTTATTATTTCTGTTGATTATTATGATAATATTAAATAGTGTAAAAATTTATTCTAATAATGTAATTATATTAAAAAAAATGTCATATGCATAAAATCGGAAACAAGCGCACCTAATTAACACTAAAATTTCATTTAAAATATTTGCTTTTATTTTGTAATTTTGATATAATCGTATATGTGGGAATTTTGCCACGCGGTTTTTTACTGCAATTAGATTACGTGTATTTTTTAAGGAGATTTTTTTATGGCACTTACAAAAAATCAGAAAATTTTGAATTTTGTCAAAGAGAGCGCCGACCTCGCCTGCCCCGACAATATCGTCTGGGTTGACGGTTCGCAGGCGCAGATTGACGAGCTGAGAAAACAAGCCGTCGTTTCGGGCGAGCTTATCAAGCTCAACCAGTCGCTTCTTCCCGACTG
>CAZRJY010000001.1:0-46506 GCA_964600525.1 uncultured Clostridia bacterium | reverse complement strand
AGAGGCAGATGCACACCCGCATCTATATCGACGCAAGCAATTCAATGGGTTTCGGAAAGGCAAAGAAAGACGAACAGGCGCTTAAAATCGCGGCGGCGTTCGCCTATCTTTCCGTGTGCGAAATGGACAAGGTTTCCGTTTATACCGTTCAGAACAAACAGTTAAACGCCGTAATTTCGGGTATGCTCGGAAAAGAGGCGTATATAAGCTCGATTAACGCGCTCAACGAAGTTAATTTTTCGGGCGACAGCTATATATCCGACGCAATCGTGCCCTCGACGGTGGGTTACGGCGACGGTATGTCGATAATAATTTCCGACTTTTTAACCGACAACGATTACGAGGCGGCAATCGACCACCTGACGGGCAAGAAAAGGCACGTTCTGTGCGTGCAGGTGCTTTCGAAGGAAGAATTGCACCCGAAAGCGCGCGGAAAGATGCACTTTTTCGACAGCGAGGACAGCGGAAAATACTACCGCAAAAATATTACGCGCGAAATTGCGCAGGCTTATAAAAAGGCGGTCGAATACGCCACGGGCAGAATACGCGACTACTGCGCGGCGCGCGGCGCGGACTATATTTTAGTCTGCGACGAGGACCCCGTGGGCAAGCTGTTCTTCGAAAATCTTACGGGCGGGGGGATACTGAAATGAGATTTGCTTATCCTCTCGGACTGTTGGGACTTCTGGCAATTCCCGTCCTTTTAATCATTTACATCATAAAGAGCAAGTACACGGAACAGACGATAACCTCGACCTATCTGTGGACTTTGAGCGAAAAGTTTTTAAAGCGCAAGAACCCCATAAACAAGATAACGGGCATAATCAGTCTTATCTTGCAGATTTTGGCGGTGGTTCTTATTTCGTGGGCGCTTGCGCACCCCGTGTTCACGCTTCCCGGCAAGGCTATGGACTACTGTTTTATCCTTGACGGTTCGGGCAGTATGCAGACGGTGCAGAGCGGTGAAAGCCGCTTCAATATCGGCAAAGGGCGCATAAGCGACATCATATCGTCCGCCGCCGACGGCAGTACGTTCACGCTAATTACCACGGGCAACACCACCGAAATGGTAATGAAAGAGGTCAGCGACAAAAAGACGGCTTTAAGACGTCTGAATTCGGTCGAGCCCTCGTTCGTAGACGCCAACCTTGCAACCGCTTCGACCATGGCTAAAAGCTATTTCGACGAAAACAGCGCATGCAGGTTCTATCTTATAACCGACCGTACGGTGCTTGCGGCCGAGAACGTGGAAGTTATCGACGTGTCGGGCAACGCTACAAATTACGCGCTCGACCAGGTGGAGTACACTTACTCGCCCGACGGCAAAATCGTCGTGTCGGGCAAAGCGTTTTCTTATGAAAACGACGCGACGCTGACCGTACAGGTTTTCGTTGACGACGCGCGCGGGCCCGCCGCTTCGACCGACGTCACGGTTGCGCAGGGCACGGCGGCGGACTTTTCGATAAGCTGGGCGCAGGAACAGTTCTCGTCGCTGCGCGTGGCGATAAAGCAGGGCGACAGCCTTTCGCTTGACAATCAGATAATTCTCTACAACCGCTTTGCGGACGATAAGGCGGACGCCGACAATTCGTCGGGCGCGCTTATAATAAGTAACCAGCCCTTCTTCTTGGAGGCGACGCTGGGCGCTATGGGCGTGGACTACGACACTGTCGGAACCAAAGACTACGATTACGAAAAGGTAAAGGGCAGGTACAGACTTTACATCTTCCAGAACTTCACTCCTTCGGCAATGCCTTCGGAGGGTGCGGTTTGGTTTGTCAACCCCGATACGGGCGTGGACGAAACCTCGGGCTTCTCGCGCCGCGGCGTGGAAACGCTCGGCAACCCCGCGAGGCTGACGTTCAACGACAAGAGGGGCGGACTGAGGGAAACCCTCGTTGCGGGCATAGACAGGAAAGAGAGCACCTACGTAAACGAGTATTTGAAGCTGGGCAAGTACCGCGAGTTCGCCGAGGTTGCGTACTGCGGCAACGACCCCGTAATTCTGGCTGGCACGAACTCTTACGGCAACCGCGAGGTTGTGTTCGGCATAGACCTGATAGAAACTTCCGACTTTGCACTGTCGTTTAACGGCAGAATAATATTGTACAATCTTTTACAGTACACCTTCCCCTCGCTTGTGGATATAAGCAAGCTTTACTGCGGGGAAGCGCTGTCAATCAACATGCTTCCCAACTGTTCGAGCATAAGGGTGGTAAGCCCTTCGGGCAAGGCGGAGTACGTAAATACCTCCGAGGCGGTAATTCAATACGAGCTTACCGAGGTCGGGGAATACACGGTTACGGCGGTTATAGGCAATAACCGTCAGAGTGCAAAGATATATTCACAGTTACCGGTGGCGGAACGCACAGTCAACGCTACCGAGTCGAGCTTTGTGATAGAGGGCGAGCCTTCGAACGCAAAGCGCGACGGAATTTACGAGGATTTGTTGTACGCGTTCATTATCCTCGCCGTGATAGTCGTAGCGGATTGGGCGGTGTATTGTTATGAGCAATATCAACTTAGATAATCCCTATCTGCTGTTTCTGGCTATCCCGATAGCGGCGCTGTTTATAATTCCGTTCGCTATCGCTATAAGGAAGGACAACCTCAACGGACACAACATAGCTTCGGGCGTTATACACATAATAATGGCGGTGTTAATCGCGTTCGTCGCGGCTGGCACGACCATAGTTACCACCGTAACCGAAACCAACGTGTACGTGGTAGCCGACGTTTCCTATTCGGCAAACAGAAATCTGGACACGATAGACAGATATATTTCCGACCTCGGCAAATCGCTTCCGCGCAATTCGCGCATGGGCGTAGTCACGTTCGGTAAAAACTACCAGCTTTTAACACCGCTCGGCGGCAGCGTGCAGAGCGTTAAAAATTCGCTTGTCGACGACACCTCGACCGACATAATAAGCGCGCTGAAATACACGGGCGAGCTGTTCAGAGAGGACGTTATAAAGCGCATAGTCTTAATAACCGACGGCAAGCAGACGGCGGAAACGGACTCCAACGCGTTAAAGAGGCAGGTGGACGCGCTTGCCGAGCGCAATATCCACGTGGACGCCATATATCTCGACGACAACATAAAGAGCAACGCGCGCGAAGTGCAGATATCCGCGGCGGAGGTAACCCCCACGACGTTTGTCGGCGGCGCCGCTTCGGCAAGGCTTACGGTAAATTGCAGTTGTCCCGAAACCAAAGTCGACGACCAGGGCAAAACGGTTGCTTACGAAGTCGACACCGTATTGACCGTAACTCGGCTTAAAAACGGCGGCGACGGTGAGGAGGCGGTCGAAAGCAAGTACAACGCGCAGTTTACGCGCGGCAGTAACTATTACGACCTGCCTTTATACAACGACGAACAGGGCGTGTACGACTACTTTGTAACGTTGCAGAGCAACGACCCCAAAGAGGACGAAAACGAACGCAACAACGTAATCTCGTTTACGCAGGAGGTAGCGGGCAAGCAGAGCATACTCGTAATATACGACGACCCCGCCGCCGACGAAATAATAAGGGACGCTTACGGCGAAAGCGCGGAAATAACCTCGTACTATTACGGAAGCTCGGAAATTCTCAGCACAATCGAGTGGCTCAACCGTTTCGACCAAATCGTCATTGCCGACGTGGACGTTACCAAGCTGAGAAGTCCGAACACGTTTTTAACCAACCTCGACACGGCGGTTTCGATGTTCGGCAAGAGCCTTGTAACCTTCGGCGACACGAACATACAGAACTATACCCACGGCGAGCTTAAAGCGCTTTCGGATATGCTTCCCGTAGTATACGGCAAGAGCGAGGGCGAACAGAAGCTGTACACTCTCGTAATCGACACGTCGCGCAGTATGGAACAGCACGGGCGGTTGGCGCGCGCAAAACAGGCGGCAATCGAGGTCGTGGAAATGCTCGGCGAAGACGATACCGTTTCGGTCGTGCAGTTCAACGGTTCGCCCGACGACGTGGAGCCCAAGCTTGTCAAAATTTCGGACGGAAAGCAGGAAATTATAGACCAGATTAACAGTCTGGAAGTGCGTCAGGGCACCAATATCCCCGCGGCACTGCAATTCGCCGTGCCTACGGCAACAAGCGGCAGTTACGCCGAAAGGCGCCTTCTGCTCTTTTCCGACGGTATGAATTTCACCACCGACACGTCGTCGCAGTCCGTACGCGATACCGTGGCGCTGCTTCTCGAAAGAGGGGTTGCGACCTCGTCTCTCGACGTGGGCAGAGCGGGCGTCGAACAGAGTGCGGCAAGCCGTGCGAAAGCGCTTCTGGAAAACGACATAGCAAAAATGGGCGGCGGCACCTATCTCGATATATCCACGGATATGTCGCTTAAAGAAGTACTCGAAAAAGAGTTGCCCGAGGACATAAACAGCAGCGACGGCAACATATCGCCCGTATTCATAAAGCGCCGCACCGACGAAATGCTGCAAAACGTCGACAGAGACGAGCTCTTATCGGGCGGTACGTTCGTGGACAGATTTATTTACTCGCGTGCGAGGGGCGCGGCGACGACCGTGCTCACGGTAGAGTCGATAGGCGCGACGTCTGGCAAGTCGACCGAAGTGCCGCTGTACGCGTACTGGGAGGTGGGCAACGGCAGAGTTGCTTCGTTCACCTCGGGGCTTACCAACGACTGGATACCCGCTGTAAGCTATAAACTGCGCATAGAGCTTGTGCAGGGAATTTTATCGACTTGCGCGCCCGAGCAGAAAATAAGCGAGCCGTTTACGGTGGACATAGAGACCTCGGACGGCTATGCCGAAGTTACGCTGACGCCCGAGAAAATGCGCCTCGACGCGGTGACCTCGATTGAAATCACCTCGCCCGACGGCAAGACTTCGAAGCCGACCTCGTTTGCGAACGCCGCGTCCGAATACGTGCACACGTTCATCACGGGCGAGCAGGGCAAATATACGGTTAAAATCACCTATAAGGAACGCGCAACCGCCGAGGAGTATACGGTTGAGCGCGCCGTGCACGTGGCGTACCCTTCGGAGTACGACAGCTTTGCGTTATACGACGCGGGCACTCTGCACAAAATGATAGGAGCGCAGGGCACGGTCAGCGAAAACGGCAAGCTCTCTATCGTCAACGACGAGAAAGAGGTGGGACTGTATAACGTATCGCTCAATCTGCCGCTTCTGATTGCGTGCGTGGTTCTGTACGCGGTGGATATAGCGGTAAGAAAGTTGAAGTGGGAAGATATACAAAGTCTTTTCAAAAGTCACAAAAAGGTTAAAAAGCAATGACGAGGCGTAAAGGGTTAATCAAAATTTTATTTATAGCGCTGGCTGTGTTGCTTCTCGCGGTGTTTTTTGCGGGGTGCGGCGAGTATAAGCCGCCCGAAAATACGGGCGGCAAGCCCGTAACGCCCGTGGAACCCAAACCGCCCGTCAACCCTACCGACCCCGACGAGAATTACTTTACGGTAACTCTTACTCACTACGACGGTTCGCCGTTCACGTCGGCGGACTATTCGGAGATAACCGAATTGCAGGCGCAGTGGACGGAGGTTGTCGACGGCAACAACAGGGCTCAGGTATACCGCGCGCCGTTCGATAAAAACGGCGTTGCGAAAATAGCTTTCGTCAACAGCGAGTTCAAAGTGACGCTTGTTACTACCGAAGCTTTCAGCAAGACTTATACCTACGACCCCAATCCCGCGCGCCCCGAGCGCCGCGACGAGCTTGTCACTTACCGCGACAAGCAGGACGTAACCGTTCCGATGTACGCGCTCAAAAGTTTCGGCGATAAAAGGTATATGAATATGGGCGGCAAGCCTGCGCCCTACTATCTGCTGAGCCAGACGGGCGCATACAGCTGCACTCTTACAAGCGAAGAGGATAAGCAGATGTTTATGTATCTTCCGCAGTTGTCGGGCGAGTATTCGTTTATGACTTTAATCGACGTGACCGCGGACGAGATAAATCCGATAGTCGATTTGCATAACGGCACCAGCCAGTATATATCCGATTACCCCGCGGTAATTCAGGACGACGGCGGCGCCGAGGGCGGCTACACCAAAAACGTATGGCTTAAATACCAGCTCACTCCCGACGAAGTCGGAAACGTTATGATATTCAACCTGCATTCCGAGAGTGAAAAGCCCGACACGTATCCGCTTACCGTAAACTTTATATTCGAGCGCGACGGCGAGTTCACCAAGAGGGACGACTATCCCGACGCGACGCCCGTTTCCGTAACCGAGGATTTTTCAAAGACCCCGAATACGCCCGGCGGTACTTTCAGATTTCTGGGAGCGGTCGTTCCCGACGGCGGCGGAATGAAAACCAACACGCGGCAC
This sequence comes from uncultured Clostridia bacterium, assembly GCA_964600525.1. Taxonomy (GTDB): domain Bacteria; phylum Bacillota; class Clostridia; order Christensenellales; family Borkfalkiaceae; genus Coproplasma. The sequence continues at coordinate 40,181 of CAZRJY010000001.1, read as the reverse complement.
ATACTCGACGAGAGAAACGTCAAGTACTACAACCCCGCGGACGGCGGCGACGGCTACTATTACTTCATCAATTCCGCCACGGGCGACTTTTACAGGAATGAAGACGGCACGGTCAATCCGCAGTACAGACTGTACGCGGCGCTGAGAAGACGCAACGAAGTGCACGACGAGTTCACCAACCCCGACCTGGCAAAGATGTTACATTACGTCAGCGAAAAGGCAGGCAAGCCCGCTTACAACTACGCCGCTTTCGTTACCGCTTACACAGGTCATTGCAACGGCAACGGCGTTTATCCGGTAAATGCGGAGTTAAAGACGTTCCTGCAACGCTGGGCGGTTTCGCAGAGGTATTTCAACGACGGCAACGGAATTGCCGAATGGCCCGCGCCCGAAGGTCCCGGCTACAACAGCGACGAGGACAGCCAGTGGATGTATGCCTGCGGACTGTACTCTTAAACTTGGAGTAAACTTATATGAAAAGCAAAAAGATTTTGACAATGTTCTCATCTCTCGTAATGGCGGCAACGCTCGGCGCAACCGCTCTTGCGGGCTGCAACAAGGGCGGACACCAGCACGCGCCCAACTGGACAACCGACTACGAGGCGACCTGCGTCGCCCCCGGTCAGAGGACGGGTAAATGCGTGTGCGGCCACGTTATTGCGGAAGTAATTCCTATAAACCCCGACGCCCACGACTATAACGACTGGGAAATCAACGAATATCCCACCGAAAGCAAAGAGGGCAAGGCGACCAGAACCTGCAAGCTCGACGCTTCGCACGTTGCCGAGGCTACTTTGCCCGTTGTAACCGAGGCTGGTACGGGCTACGTTTCGAGCCCCGTGACCGCAAAGCCCACGATAATTTCGGCGGGCAGCCGTCACTTTGTATATGCGCACACTGCGGGCAACGTGGAATTCGATATACAGTTGCCCAAACGCACGGCGGTGGAGACCGTCGAGGACGCGGCGCTTCTGGGTTCGTCGCTGCACGATTTGATACGCGAGAGCAACGGCAGATACGTCACGGGCGACCCCGACGACCCCGTATACGACCAAAATTCCGACAAATACGACCCTACCGCAAAGCTGTTTTCCAGCAATTTCAGCAATTACTACGGCGACAATTACGTGCGCGTTCACGACGACGGCAACAGAAGGGATTTCTGGTATTCACGCGACGAAAACGGCAAGCCTTTCGGAATTTCCGCAGAAGTGCAGACGGTAATTACCAACGAGCCCGAAGACCCCGATAATCCCCCCGAAGGCTGGAAAGCCGAATACGGCGAAGTCAAGATTGACCCCCGCATCGACGAGGGCGTTTCCGAGCAGGATTTACTCGGTTACGGATATGAGTCGGGCGGCGGCATGCGCAGAACTTACGGCGCCGAGGACACGCTTTTGACTTATTACAACGCGTCGCAGTCGGACACGGCTATCAAGTACGAGGACAATTTCGTAAAGACGTCCAATAACGAGTACGTATGCAGTTTCTCGTTCAGCCGAAAAGAGCAGACGCATTTCTGCCGTTACACCGTGAATTTCACGCTTTACGCATCGGGTGCAATCAAAACGCTTTCGGTAAGGACCAAGATTATCCGTGCGTTTATGCTTGCCAATTCGTTTGACGGCACCAACGTCGGCGAGCTTATTTTCGATACGGACGGCGACGTGATTTTCGGTGAAATTTATCCTCTCGACCCCGAAACGAGCGAGGATTTGTACGAGGCGGACTACGAGAGGAACGAGGACGGCAGTCTCAAATACGAGTATACCTATCTCACCGACGAGGAAGGCAAATTCGTGCTCGACGAACACGGCGACAAAGTAGTTGCGACCGACGAGGACGGCAACGAAATAAAGCATCTTATCGTAAAATCAATACTTGTGGAAGGCGTAAAACAGAAGCCCGACGGCACGACCCTTATCGACAGGTTCGGCAACGAAATCGGAAGACCCGTTCCGCAGGGCTGGAAGGAAGGCGATTTAAGAAAGTACTACTACGAAAAGGGCGATAAAAAGTACGACGGCACCGACGACGTTTACGAAGCGGACCACTCCTTTATCGCAATCCGCGTGGTAGAGTTCAACAACACCTTGAAAGCGGAGGGCGAGAAGGTTGAAGCAAACCCTTATCCCCCCGAAAGCGTATATATTCAGTCGTTCGACGTAACGTACGGCGGCAAGAAGATTGAGGACGGCGAAAAAATCGAAGTAAAGGCAAACACCAACGTTATATTCAACATATCCAACGTTCAACCCGCCGAAACGGCAAAGCTGGAATTCGACCCTCTGCGCGTGTTCCTTAAAACCAAGACGACGGAGATAGAGCTGAGCTATACGGGCGAAGCCGATTTCGACCAGAACGCGTACCATATAGTGGGAAATTTCAACCGCAGCAACAATACGGTATTTTTCAACGCGCAGTACGCGGGCGACGATTTATCCCTTATACTGCGTACGGTGAGCGGCAAGTGCGAACGCGAAATCAAGATGGATATAAAGAAGGGTAACCCCACAAATCTTATTCCTTACGTGTATACGTATTCCGACGCCAACGGAACGGAAACGCACGTCTGGACGGAGTGTAAAGAACCCGTAACGCTGTACGTGGGTCAGCCGCTGTACGTGCGTGCCACGGCTACCTCCGAGGAGGCGAAATACGTTGACGACAGCTTTGTAACCTCGGTTTCCAACACTTACAGTTCGTACTTCAAACTCGAAGACAATATCGACGGAGTAGACAATGCAGGCAAACCGATTACGGTAAGCAAAATTACTCCGCTTAAAGTTACCACCAACAGCAACGGCGCCAAAGTTTATATCGATTCGACGATAATGAACGGCTCAACCCCCGTGGCGAGCACCGACATAAGAATTAAGGTGGTGGAGGCGCCTTCGGTAGAGGGTATGTTCTCGGGCGAGTATAATGGCAGGTTCAATTATATAAAAATAAACGAAAACGGCGCTCTCAGACCCGCGGACGTAAAAGTGACGGTTAATCCCGACGTTTCGGACAGCACCACAGGCACTTTCAAAGTGGAAGTTACCGACGGTTCCAGCACATTGACGTGCATATACAACTACACCTATAACGCCGAAACGCACGTATTGACAAGCGAGTACGTTTCGGGCAGGAACGACGAAACCTTCCAATTCGAGTTCGCTTTAAACGAAGTTTACAAGCTTTCAATCAAGCACGCAACTTATCCTACGAGAAGCGAAACCATAATACTTTCGCGTCCCCAAAATTAAATATTTTACTAAACGTACAGCCGGCGGTGGTTCACCGCCGGCTTTTGTTTTGCCGTGATTAGTCTGTGCCACGCAAAGGCAATTAAAGGACCCGGCTGCCACGACACGCGGCTATACGTTTATGCATTTAAATTTTGCATAAAATATTAAGGTGAACAAAAAACGGCGCAGATATAAGTAATTTTTATGGAAAATAATTGTTGTAACGGGGCTATATTACTTTGCATTATGTTGACGTTTATGATAATATAGAAGAGAATGAGAAAATAGGGTTATAGTCTGCTTTATGGCGGTTTACCGTGCGGAGAATAAATTATGAATAAATTCAAAAAATTTCTGATTGGAATAATGGTTGCGGCGAGCGCGGCGTGCCTTTGCGGCGCCGTGGCGTGCAACAGTTCGAACAACGGACCGAGCAATCCGGGCGAAATCACAACGGACCCGCCCGAATACTATCAGCTTGACCTTAAAGGCAGCGGCGTGGACATCGTGTTCGAGGGCGAGCTTGCCGAACCCGACGCGGACGGCGAAAGCTTCAAATTCGGCGGCAAGGTCAGAGCGGGACTTGACGTGCGCTTTAAGGTTGTGCCCGGCGCTAATACCACGGGTACTCCCGTAGTAAGCGTAAACGGCGAACAGCTCACGCCCGGTTCGGACAGAGTTTATTCGTTTAAAATGCAGGCGAACTCCGAGATATCGGTTACGGGGCTCAAAGCGCTGCACACCCTCAAATTTTCCACTTTCGAGAAGGTTACAAACTCCGACGGCGTCGAGTATGCCGAGGAACGCAGAATTAAGTTTTTAGACGAGAGCGGCAAGAGAGAGCTTAACGAGGAAGTGACGGTAGCAGGCGGCGACGACTTCAAATTCAGAATTTGGACCAGCCCCTATTACAACGACGAATTTACGGTAAGCTGCGGCTTCGAGGAGCTTGTCAAGGACGACAAAGGCGTTTATACCATTCAGGAAGTGGGCGAAAGCGGCGAAGTCAGTATTACGGGTCTCACGCTCGAACAGTCATTTGCCAACTACGGGGACGGCCGCTACGGCGACGGCTCGGCAGAGCACCCCTTCGAAATCAGAACGCCCGTCGACCTCTATTACATGGCTGTAATCATCAACGACAGCTTTTACGGCGGCAGTTTCTCGGGACTGAACTATAAGCTTATGAACGATATCGATATGGACGGCGAGCAGCTGTTCGTAATCGGCGACGGCTCAACGTCGGTCTCCGCGTTCTGCGGCACGTTCGACGGCAACGGTCACAAAATCAGCAACTTCTATATAACGGACGAGGTTACCGACCAGAGTTCGTACGCGCAGGCGTATCTGCCTAACGTCGGACTGTTCGGTTACGCGGTGGCTACGGTCGACGCTAACAATAACATCAGCGCACCCGTTATCAAAAATTTAACCCTCGAAGATTATTCGCTTGAAGTTCATACGGCGTCGTCGGGCAAGGGCGCGTTCGCGGGCTCTATACTCGGCTACGGCATAGGCGCTGAAATTTCGGGCTGTAAAGTCATAACGGGTTCGGGCAATATCACAGTTTACAACGACAACAACCAGATTGTAAACGTTGGCGGTATCGTAGGCAGACTTCAAGGCGCGTACGGCACCACCGCGCAGGGCGAGGTTGCTCACGGCGCGTTCGTGCGTTCGAGCTCGGCGGTCGTATCCATAGACGGTACGGGTTGCCCCCGCTCGGCAGGCGGCATTGTCGGCTATCTGATTTCCCCCGAGGAAAACGCGGCGTCGTACGTTATCAACTGCTATTCCAAGGGCTCGGTAAACGGCGCTATGCACTCGGGCGGTATCGTCGGTTCGCTCGGCAGATTTTCGTCCGTATCCAACAGCTATTCGTCGGCGCAGATTTCCGCAAACAACCAGCTCGGCAGCGTAAACGTTACCGAAGAATATAAGGGTGCGTACGCGGGCGGCATCGTCGGCTACGCCGAGGAAAATACGGTAATTGCCGGCTGCTACGCGGCAAACTATGCAGGCCCTTCCGACAACAGTCTTTCGGCGGTAAGCGTAAACGGCGTCAACTATATGAGTACGGGCGCGTTTGCGGGCGCATATGCGAAACCCAATCCCAATAGCGCCGAGGATACGGTAAAGTATTCCACCGACTACGCCGTGCTTGTCGAATACAACAACGCTACGGCGGTTGCAAACCACCCCACGAGTGCGTTCACGGCGCTCGGCTGGCTCGGAACCGACTGGGATTTCAGCGGCACGCTTCCCGAGATAATCATTGCGGGCGCGGCGCGCACTGTAACGGTTAAAATAGAACAGTACAACAACCCGTCTTTCACAAGAAGCTTTTCACGCACGGCGGTTGCGCCGATAACCGACTGGTACAAACAGTCCGGCGGACTGCCCGAATACCACGAGAACGCGGCGGGCAGAAGCTGGGGATATTACTTCGACAAGGCTATGACCAAGAAAGTGCCCTGCGGCTTTATTCCCGTCAATGCCGAGACCAAGCTGTACGCCGGCTATGCGGATTACACGCAGGTTGCGGGCACCTACTACGTAGAGGAAGCGGGTTACACCAACGGCGCGTATATAATTCTTACCGCGGACGGCAAGGCGCAGATAAGAAACGGCGGTCTGTATTACGAATGCACTTATTCCTATAACGGCTCTCAAATAATTCTTTACCGCAGCTGTCTTGCGGCGCTCGCTTACGGCGAGGACCAGATTAACGGCGGTTACTTCGCTTACGGCGGCACCGCGGCAAACGGAGTGCTCAATTTGGTTGCGTATTTAAACCTCGTAAATCCTTCGGGTTCGTTGGAGGAGGGTACCTACTACGTCACCGAAACGACGACGCTGAAAGCGGTAAAGGCATCGGCAAACTTTGTTTACGGCGAATACAAGGACGCAAACGGCGTGGTATATCTGTTCCGCAGGAACGGTACGGGCGTTAAGACGGTAGAAAATACAACCTCTGCGTTCACCTTCACTCCCGCGGCAAATTCGTTCAATATTATGCTCGACAGAGCGGTAGCCGTTACGGTCAATCCCGACGGCACGGTCGACACGGTGGACAACGTTTCGGTTTCCAAACTCGACGAGTTCAAGGGAAGCTGGAAAAAGACCGCTAACGGACTTACCGAATTCACGTTCGACGGCGAGGGCTACGTTTCGATGAACGGCGGCGAGGCGGTTGAACTGACCGCGGACAACGGCTTTGAAATCGGCGGCGTGGAATACAAGGCGACGTTTGCAAACGGCTGTCTTGTAATCAACGGCGAAAACTACTACAAAAACGACGGATTTACGGGCGAGTGGTTTATGCTCGGCGCAAAGGAACAGATACTGGTTACATTCGACGGCATAGGCACAAACTGCTACGGCACGGCGACTGTAAGCTACACCGGCGGCGAATCGCTCTCGCTCGAAGCCGAATACGACGTGTTCGAAACGGCTAACGGCAAGTACGTCAGAATTTACGTCGGCGACAGACAGTACGGCGAGCTCTTGTACGGTCAGAGCAGTGCGGCAGGTTCGTTCTATTCGCTGCTCTATAACAGATACGACAGCTTCACCTTCTATTTATACGATTTGTTCCGCGGCGTGTGGACGGCGGCGGGCGCCGATTTCGATACGGTTACGTTCAACGGCAGAAGCGCTTCGTCCGACCTCTGCGAAGTGGCGGTAAGAACGGCGGGCAACGTTACGCTGAGCGGCACTTATACGCTTACGGACAACACTCACGGCACGATGACGGTGGGCGGCAAGACCTACACGATTGCTTATGACGGCGCGACCAATCTCATTTCGTTCGGCTATGAAGCGGAGGGAGAAACTTCCGTTTCGGGACAGCTCGGCCGCCGCGACGGCTGGTACGGCGCACAGCTTTCGGACGGCACTCTGACTTATACGTTCGACGGTAAATCGAACGTCGGCGGCACGGTCAAGGTTTCCGACGGTACGGAACTCGCATACACGATAGCAAACGGCAGCGTTACTATGGGCGGCGAGTTGCTCGAACCCAACGCAAGCGGCTTCGAATGGAACGGTCAGACGTTGAGTTTCAACACGGGATTTGCCGGCGAATGGCTGATATCGGGCGTCGACAACGTGCTTACTATCTACGAGGTGGGCGGAAGTCTGACGGCTAACGTTACGGCAACGGGCGTAAGCGGAACTCATAATTTCGTATTCGACCCCGCGGCAAAGACGCTTACCCTCACCGAGGGCGAAACGGTAACGCTCATCAAGCTTAAAGGCGAAACCGAGATGAGTATCACAATCACCTCGCGCGGAGGCAACAAATATTACAACTGCTTAAAGAACGGCTTGGAGGACAGCTGGAAGGGTGTTTACAGTGCGGTTGGCGGCAGTCAGAACTGGAAGTTCGACGGACTTGGTAAATGTAAGTACGGCGGCGGCACCGCCATCTATACCGACGCTTCGGGCAATTCCGTCAAGTACGGTTACAGAATAAACGAAATCGGCGTTCCCTATATCAAGGCGACGGAAAACGTAGTGTTCATAGAGAAGGAAAACGGAGACTACGAGCACGGCGGAAAGCTCTACGGTACGGTAACGGTCAACTCTTACTACGGACGCACGGTATTCACCGAAGGTCAGGACGGCAGAACCAACTACTACTTCGACGGCGTTAAAACGCTTTGGGAGAAGGGCGCGGACGGCGAATATACCGCGGCGTACGAATACGGAATAGTTACCGCGGCGCGCGCCGAGCTCATCAAGGACGGCGTGAGATACAACGGACTGATGGAAGAGGCGGGCATAAGCATAAAGCTGACGGTAAGCGAGCAAATCAAGGCGACCGAGGCAGGCGTAACCTACGCGTTCGGCGTTACCACGCTTTGGCGTATAAATGCAGAAGGCGGATACGAAAAGGCATACACCTATACCGTAACCGACGCGGAGAAAGGCGAATACGAGCTCACCGACAACGACGGCAATAAATTCACCGCAAAGCTTACGGGCAATACGATTACTATAAAAGCCAAGGAAGACGCAACCGAACAGGCGTAAAAATTTCAAGGAACAGTTGACAGATGAAATTCAAATTTTCAAGTGCAGTGCGCCGCAGAGCGGCATGTATAGGTCTGAGCGCGGTAATGTGTGCAAGCGTTATCGCAGGTCAGGTCGTATCTATGACCGCCAAAGGCGGTTCGGGCTTAGCCGCGAACGCGGACGAGGTTTACAGCCTCGATTACGAAAACGCAAACGGCAAAATAGACCTTACGCAGATTAAAATCGACAACTTTGCAAAGGGCGTCGAGGAAAACCAAGGCGTTTCGTCGTCCGTTTATTCGCTCACGCGCACGCTAATCGTTACGTTAAAGGGCAAGCCCCTTTCCGAGCGCAGCTATGCGGGCAAAGACGCGCGCGGGGAAATCGCGGACGAACAGCAGGCGTTTTTAACCGAACTCAAAAGGGCGGGGATTAGCTATAAGTTCAGAAGCAGTTATTCCTCGATAGCCAACGCGGTTGCAATCGACGTTAAACTTTCCGAATTGAAAAAGATAAAGGGCTTAAAGGGCGTTTCAACCGTCTCGGTAGGCTCAACTTACGCGCGCCCCAAGGTGGCGGAAGGCTCTTCAAACGGCGTTCAGCAGAATGACAGCAATATTTACGCCAACGGCATTTACAATTCTTCCGAATACGTGTCGGCAGGTCACGACGGTAGCGGTATGACCGTAGCCGTTCTGGATACGGGTCTGGACTACACACACCCCGCGTTCACGCAGGCGCCCGACGAAACCAACAATGCAATATCTTTCACGTACGAATACGTCGACGATAAAATCAAAAATACCGTGTCGGCAAACGATACCGACCCCGTGCCGTTCCAGTCGCTTAAAAATTTAGGCGCGACGACGGACGACGTTTATATAAGCAAAAAAGTTCCGTTCGCATTCGACTACGCGGACAGGGACACGGACGTTTTCCCCTCGTACTCCAACCACGGCACGCACGTTGCGGGCATAGTTGCCGGCAAGGCGGACAGCTATACTGACAAGTACGGCAACGTCGCCAAGGGTGAGAACGGAGAGGCGCTTTCTTTCCGCGGCGTTGCGCCCGAGGCACAGCTTGTAATATGTAAGGTATTCACCGACAATCTCGACAGCGACAGCGTAGGCGGCGCGGAGGCGGTGGATATACTCGACGCGCTCGAAGACTGCTACAACTTAAACGTTGACGTTATAAATATGTCGCTCGGCACCAGCGCGGGCTTCTCGTCGAGAGCTCTTTGTCCCACCGACTGCAAGGAGGACGACGAGGAAGGCTACCTTATGAAGAGCGTGTACGAACGCATAAGAAACAAGGGCATATCCCTTATCGTAGCGGCGAGCAACTCTTTCTCGGCAGGCTTCGGCAGTGCGTTCGGTACCAACCTCACGTCCAACCCCGACTCGGGCACAATCGGCGCGCCCTCGACCTTTACGGGCGCTCTGTCGGTAGCCAGCGTAAACGGACAGCGTGCGTCGTACCTTTTAGCTAACGACGCCGACGCAATATACTTCGAGGAATCGCGCAACGAGGACTCGGACGCATACGACTTTGTCAACGAAATACTCGAACCCGGTCAGCAGAGCGCGACTTTCAGATACGTGGTTATCCCCGGCACGGGCGAACCGACCGACTATCTGCCCAGTATAAAGAGACTTTTAAAACCCAAATACGCAGGCGAAAAGGTAATCGCGGTTATAAAGAGAGGTTTCAGCCCCTTCAAGGACAAGATTACCACCGCTATGAACGTAAGGGACGACGACGGCACTCCGATAGGCGCGGCGGCGGTTATAGTTTATAACAACGTTTCGGGTACTATAAGAATGTCGCTCGGCGATATGCGCAACCGCGTTCCCTCGATATCCATTTCGCTCGAAGCGGGCTTGAAGCTCACGGGCGACGGCGCCAAGACCGAGGGCACGATAACCGTTTCGCGCAGTTACAACGACGCGGGTCCGTTCATGAACGACTATTCGTCGTGGGGCGTAACCCCCGACTTGCAGTTAAAGCCCGACGTAACCTCGCACGGCGGCGAAATAACCTCTGCCGTTGCGGGCGGCTATTACGACGAGATGAGCGGCACCTCGATGGCGTGCCCCAACCTCGCGGGTTTTGAGGCGATTTTCAAGGGCTATCTCAAAAACAAGCCCGAGCTCTGGAAGGATAATTCTTTATCCGACGAGCAGAACGCTCTCAGACTTACCAAGCTTACCAATAATATAGTAATGAGTACGGCGGTTACGGTTTACGACCAGAACAAGCTGCCCTACTCGCCCAGAAAGCAGGGCGCGGGTCTTGCGACGCTTGCAAACGTTTTCGGCACTAATGCGTACCTTTACACCAAGGACGAGGACAAAATGTGCGAGGACGGCAGACCCAAAGCCGAGCTCGGCGACGATATAAACAAGAAGGGCGTTTACAACATTAAGTTCTACGTCAGAAACTTCGGCGCATCTCCGCTCACGTTTAAGACCAACACAATCTTTATGACAGAAACGGTGGGCGCAGACAAGGTGTCCGTAGCCGAAAAGGCGTACCTTTTAAACAGTGACGCGAAGTGGACGGTAGGCGGTCAGAGCGTTGCCGAGGGCGGCAGCTTCAACGTTGCGGCTGGCTCGGAAGTCAAAGTGGAAGTAGCTTTAAAGCTTACCGACGCGGAAAAGAAATATCTCAACGACAACTTTAAAAACGGTATGTTCGTCGAAGGTTTTTTACAGCTTCTCGGCTCGGAAGGACAGTGCGATTTGAATTTACCGTTTATGGGCTTCTACGGCGACTGGAAAGCCGCGCCCATGATGGACCTCACCTGCTTCGACGTTGCAAAGGACGCAAAAGACACCTCGCTTAAAGACGAAGACAGGGCTCAGCCGCGCATATGGGCTACCCAGCCGTACGCTTTCTATGCGGGTGAGAAATATTCCATTCCCCTCGGTTCGTTCCTCTATATTCAGGACGAGAAAAAGGAGCATACCTCCGAGTACGTTTATACGGAGGAAGAGCACATCGCTGTTTCGCGTGACTTCCACCAGTACTACGGCGACAACGACTCGCGCAACTATCTTACGACATCGGGCATCAAGGCGCTGTACGCAGGACTTCTCCGTAACGCGGAAGTAGTAACCTACACTCTTACCAACGTAGATACGGGCGAGATTATAGAGGACGAGAACGGTAACGAAACGAGAATAGTTTTCCGTGCCAACAAGTCGTACGCGGACGGCGGCAGTTCGATACCGTCGCAGGTGCTTTTAGAGCTTAAACCCGACGAACTCGGACTGACGGCGAACGGCAAGTACAGATTGGACTTCAAGTTCTATTTCGACTATCAGGACTACGCGGCGTATCTGGAAAAGGGCGACGAGGCGTTCACTTATACGGACGAAGACGGTAAAAAGCATGTGCACGGAGTATACGTCGACAACACGTTCTCGATGAACTTCTACGTCGACTACGAGGCGCCCATACTTGTCGACAGCCGCATAAGGTTCCAAAATCTCAAAGACGACGCAAACAGAGATTACCAGAAAGTATATCTCGACCTCGATATATTCGACAACCATTATCCCCAGGCGGTAATACTGTGCTATTCGGAAAAAGACGAGGGCGCGGATACCGATTTAAGGACGATTAAGCTTGCAACCGAATACGTTATACCCGTACTCAATCCCCGCAGAAATACCGTAAATACCGTATCGGTGGACATTTCGGATTTCTACGACGAGTACAAGGAAAGGCTGTTCGTCGAAATCGACGACTACGCGCTGAACAACAGCGTATATTATCTCAACCTCAATTATTCCAAGACGACTTCGGTATGCCCCGGCGACTTCAAACTCACCTATCAGGGCAGAGAGGTTTCGGCAAACGGCGCGATTGACACTATAAAAGTTGACAAGAACACGGTGTTCAAGTTCGGTATAGAAAATATCGGCAGCGCCGACGTATCCAACTTCGATTGGAGCGTGAGCAACCACACCGTTGCAAATGTTAAAAACGGCGAAGTCGTAGCTTTAAGCAAGGGGCGCTCGCTGCTTACCGTAAGGGGCGGCGCGGGTGCGAACGGAAATATCGTGACCAAGAACCTTTGGATAGAGGTCCTGGACAGCGACAAGAAGCTCGAAATAAATTCGGCAACGGCTTCGTTCGGCACGATAGTAAACAACGACGAGGGACTGAGCATGGCCCAGGGTTCCGTAGAGGTAAGCTCGGGTCAGCAGTTCAGGCTTTCGCCCGTCATCGAGCCGTGGTACTATCCTACGGACAATCTCGTCTGGACGTGGGAGTCCGGCAACAAGTCTTACGCGACGGTGGACGGCAACGGCAACGTTAAAGTGCTGTACGAGGGCGACTATTCCGAGAACGTAAAGATTTCGGCGACCGCTAAAACTACGGACGGCGCCGAGCTGTTCACGGCGGAAGTACTGCTGTCAATTCAGCCGTCGTTCAATATAGACGGCACGTCGCTGAGAAAATACCGCGGCGCGGGCGGCGAGCTGAAAGAGAGCGTGACGGTAGGCGGCAAGACCTTCAACAACGTGCGCGTGCTCGAATTCCCCAAGGACAAGACGATAACACAGATAGGCGACGAGGCGTTCAAGAACGCCAAAAACGTCGAAGTAATAATAATACCCAGAAACGTAACGACCATAGGTAAAAGAGCGTTCGAGGGCTGTGACAACCTCAAAGCGGTATGCTTCGTTCAGTTGACAGCGCAGGACATTGCAAATTCGGCGTTAACTCTTATAGACGAAAGCGCGTTCAAAGACTGCGCCGCACTGCAAATCGCAGACCTTACCAACTGCAAGCTGTTCACGGTCAACAAATACGCGTTCCAAAACTGTACCGCGCTTGAAAAAGTTGTCAAGATGACGGCGGTAGGCACGGTGTACGACGGCGCGTTTGCAGGCTGTACGGCTCTTGAAGGCGCGGATATATCCAACCTGCACGTTTCGGGCAACTTCGTATTCGACGGCTGCACCAATCTTTCCGAAATAACCACCGACTACTACTCGGCAATCGGCACGTATATGTTCCGCGGCTGCACAAGCCTTACGCAGGTTGAAATCGAGTGCCCCGTAATAGGCTACGGCGCGTTCTCGGGTTGCAGCAGTCTTGCGACGGTCAAGTACACGTATACGGGCGGCTCGTCGCTTGTAATCGGCGCGCGCGCATTCGAAAACTGCTCGTCGCTGACCGCGTTCGAAAACGACAATAACAAGGCGGTTGCGTCGGTAGGCGACTGTGCTTTCCGAAACTGTTCCAAACTCAGTTCGCTCGGCAGTATGCTTACGGCAGGCAATCCCGTGCTCGGCAACGACGTGTTCGACGGCGCGGGCAACGTGGCGGGCGGCGGCGTAATCAAAAACGGTACGCTCACGCTTGCTCCCCAGACGGTGGACGGCACGTTTGCGGCTTTGCTCGCAAGCGGCGAAATCGAGGCAATCGGTCCCAACGCGTTCTCGGCAAGCAGGCTTGCGTCGGGCGTGACCGAGCTCGATTTAAGTAAAATAACCTCGCTCGGCGCGGGCGCTTTCAGAGGGCTTAGCGGACTTAATAAGGTAACTTTAAACGCAGGTTTGACGGAAATCCCCGCATACGCGTTCGGCGAGTGCGCGGACCTCACGGAAATTAATATTCCCGTATCTGTAACGTCAATCGGCGGCTACGCCTTCTACGGCTGTACCTCGCTCGCGGCTGTCAACTTTGCAGACCTTACAAATCTTACCGAAATAGGCGACGGCGCGTTCGGCGGCGTTGCAATAGCAACTCTGACCTTGCCTGGCGGCGTTGAGAAAATCGGCGGCGAAGCGTTTGCAAGGTGCTCTCAGCTCACTCAGGCGACGGTAAATTCCGTAAAGACGATGGGTTCGCGCGTGTTTGCGCTCTGCCCCAAGCTTGCAACGGTAACATTCGGGGCGGACGCGGAAGTAACGGGCGATTATACCTTCTCGACGACAAGTTTAGTGTATAACTTGTCGGAGGAAATGTGGGTTGTCTCCGAATTCGTTCCCAGCGCGTTGACAACGGTCGTATTTGGCGGTAAAATAGAAAAGATAGGCGACGGCGTGTTTGCAAGCACGCAAACCGGTCTGACCACCTATGCCGGTTGCGACAAGCTCACGCAGATAGATTTGAACAAAGCAACTGTTATAGGAGAATACGCGTTCAAGGGCTGTACAGCGCTTACAACCGTAACGGGTATAGACAGAGTAACGGCGCTCGGCGCATACGCGTTTGCCGACTGCACGGCGCTTACCTCGCTCAATCTTTCGGCGGCGGTCGAAATTCACGCCTGCGCGTTCCAGATGGCAACGTCTCTTGCAAGCGTAACTTTGGGCGACAGCCTCGAAGGTATAGGCGACTACGCGTTCTACGGTACGGCGCTTACAAGCGTGACGGTACCCGCAGGCTGTATCTACGTCGGAAGCGCGGCGTTTGCGCGCTGTGCAAGTCTTACGGCAATCACCGTTGCCGAGGGAAATAAAAATTATTTCGACGACAACGGCGCACTTTACAGATATATCGGCAAGTCAAAGAAGGTTTACGAGCTCACGCAATATCCCGCTGGCAAGGGCGCGTATACGGACGATAACGGCGTACGCACTTACAGCGTCAAGGAAGGCACTGTTTCACTGCTTGCTTATTCCTTCAACGGCGTGCCTTCGTCGAGCGTGTACAGAGTAACCCTGCCCCATTCGTTAAAGCTAATCGGGCACGGCGCGTTCCTTGACAGTTCAATCAGCGAGTACCGTTTCGAAAGCATAACGGCGCCAGCGCTGTTACAGGGCGTAATGGACAGACCGCTTCCGCAGAGCAGTTATTCGTCGAATTCGTTCTTCTATATCAACTTCGGTTCGATGATTTACGACAACTACGGCAACGTGACGGGCACGTACCTTACGAGCCACTCGGTCAAGTTCCCCGGCGATATTCCTACCGACACAACGTTTACCTTTAAGCTGTACTATCCGTCCAACGGAACGGGTTACGACAACTTTATCTATAACGGTTACTTCGGCAATAACCGCGAGGCAATCGGCGAACTGCCCGAGGTCGGAACGAGAGAGTTGCTTGAAATAATCGAAAACTTTGCCGACGATATTTTAGAGACAATCAAGGGCTGGAACAAGAACAACGTAACGACGGAGGAGGTTAAGGCTCTTGCCGAAACCGTAAAGCGCGCGCACGGACTTTATAACGATTTAAAGACCGAAACCCAGATTAACCACGTAGGCAAAGAGAATATCGACAAGCTTTTCGCGGTTGAAAGCGCGCTCAAAGAGGTTAAGCCGCTGTTCGGCTTACAGCCTGCAATCAGCACGGTTGTAGTCGACGCTAGCTCTACCCACCGCACGGCGTACACTGCGGGCGAAATGTTCTTGTTGGACGGCATAAAACTGCTTGTAACTTACGACGATTTCTCTAACGAAGTTATCGACGTTGCGGGCAACTTCAAACTGCGCGACAGCCTCAACAGAGCTTTGAGGACTTCCGACAGAATTATTACTCTGGAAGGTCTGGGCAACTATTCGGGCAAGAGCGTGAGAATAAGCATTACCGTAGCCGGTGACTCGGGCGAAACTCCCGTAACGCCTCCTTCGACAAGCGGCGGCAACGGCGGCAAAGGACTTACCACGGGCGGCTTAATCGGAATTATAGCCGCAGGCGTTGCGGTTTTAGCAGCGGCGGCGGTTGCAGCAGTGGTAATCGTGCTTAAAAAGCGCAAAGCGGCGGTAGCTTCGGAAGCCGATAATTCGGTATACGTTCCCGAAGACGAAGCGGTAAGCGAAATAAGCGCGGACAACAGCGAAACGGAAACCGAAGCGGAAACCGAAAGCGGCGACGGCACGGAAACAGACGTGGAAAACAATCAACAGGAAAACAGCGGAGAAGATAAAACCGATGACTAAGAGATTAAAGGTTTACTTGCTAATAGTATTTGCGGCGGCGTGTCTTGCCTGCACTCTTGTCGGCTGTAAGATAGGCAGACCGGGGCGCAGCTCATTGCTCGCGGGTTACGACACGCACGTAACTTACTATTCGAACGGCGGATATTTCGACACTTCCACCTCGCTGAAAGTAAGGGAAATTTACTTTAAGAGCGAAGACGGCGGCGTGCCCTTCTTTGAAATTACCGAAAAGAGCAGAGGTATGAAGGTGCAGCGCGGCTCGTGGGACTTTGAGGGCTGGTACGAGCCTGCAACTTATCCCGAGGGCGGCGCCCACGCGGGCGAAATCATGTATGAGTACACTTATACGCCCGACGAAAACGATGCGTCCAAGCCTGCGGAGAAGTTCGACGAAAAAAATCCCGACAATATCACCGTCAGGGTGTTCCCCGTTCTCAAAGCGAACGGCTACCCCGTAACCGACTCCAAGACCGACCGCCCCGTATTCGCAAGGGAAAACGCGCAGGGCGAGCTTGTAGACGAAAAGATACTCGAAAAGGACGTTACGATAGTCTGTTCGGATAAAAGAGTTACCGGCGGCACGAAAATCGAGAAAAATATCGACGACGCGCACGGACTTATCGTGTGTGCGCGCTGGTTGCCCAAGAAGGAGATAGAATACCATCTGAGAATAACCGACGAAAAGGGCAACGTTCTGGACGACGGTACTGAATATACCTCGGAGGACGGTAAATCGACCTTTAAACACGGCAGTGTGCTTGTATCCTTCCCCATCGCCGACGACGGTGAAACTCCGCAGAGTAACGAGCAGGTAAAGATAAACGGACTGACCTTCGTAAAGACGCTGAACGCCGATTTAAGCGAGGGATTGAATTATATTCCCAGACCCACCGACCCCGACGCCGAAAACCCCAGAGTTTACTGCCACTATATCGTGGGCGACTGGACGGTGGTAAGGACGGCGGCGGACGCGGAAAGCATGTTCGGCTCGCTCAACGCGCGCACTCCGAAAAAATTCTTTGTCATAAACGATATAGAATACGGTACGACGGCCGCGCTCAACGCAAAGGAAAAGACGACGAGGGCGGCAAACGCGACGATAGTATGCGATAAGCCCCACACCATAAGCGGACTTACCGTAAACGTGCCCACGCCCAAGCAGGGTCTGTGCTATTCGATGCTCGGCACGGTAAGCGAGCAGTTCAGCGTTTCGGGCTTAACGCTTAAAGACATAAAAATCACCATACCTATCAGTAATACTTCGTTCGAATTCTATGCAATCAGCGCCGAGGTAAAAGCGGCGGCGGCAAATTTGGATTTGAAGATAGAAAACGTTACCGCAACCTATCAGGGCACGCCCACAATCCATAACGCTATCGGCGACGACCGCAGCAACTGGCTGTTCGGCGGCGCGGCGAGCGACGAGGCGTTCCTTGCGCAGTTTACGGGCGTTAAGCTGAGCGGAACCAACACATTTACCAAGTTACAGGAAGAGCAATCTTAATATAAAGACTAAACACTTTTTCAAGGAGGACGATTGTGAAAAAGATATTTAAAGCACTTTTATGCACGGGACTTGCGGGCGCGCTCGCGGCGGGCACGCTTTGTGCGGCGGCGTGTAAAAAGAATTCGGGCCGCGACCCCGAGAAATCACCTTTAAGGCTTTCGATAGGCGCGTGCGACGAAAAATTCAATCCCCTGTTCTACACCTCGATGAACGACGGTACGATTGCGGGACTTACCCAGGTATCGCTTATCACCACCAACGAGGACGGTAAGCTTGTAGTCGGCGAAAACCAGCCTACGGTTGCGCTCGATTATCTGGAAACCTACTACAACAAGGCGGGTGTTAAGCTTGGTACGGGCGACGGTTCGAGCGTCGATTTCAACGAAAGCTCGGTGGACATCGAGGGCAGTACTACATACGAGTTCTTAATAAAGAAAGGTATGAAGTTCTCCGACGGCGTAGACCTCACGGTTATGGACGTACTGTTTAACCTTTACGTATATCTCGACCCTCTTTACAGCGGTTCGAGTACCATTTATTCGACCAAAATAAAGGGCTTGCAGTCGTACAGACAGAATAAAGAGGGCGCAAGCGAGGATTCCGACATTTCCATGACCAAGTATTACGCAGCGGCAAAGAGCCGTATCGACGCGCTTATACGCTGGTCTAACGGCACTACGCAGGGCGAGCTTTCCGCCGCTCAGAAAGAGGACCTTGCAAAGGTAAAGAAGCTCTATGAAGAAGAGCTCACCACCGACTGGAACGCTATTGCGACAAGCTGGGCGGAAACCTATAAGGACTATTATTTCACCGAAGTCTGGCAGGCGTACTATTTCATGGAGCAGGTTTTCGGCGAGCAGACCAAGCTCAACGACAACGGCATACCTGTGCGCTTTAAGGACGACAACGGCAAGTATCCCACCGAAATCGACCCCAATTACGAAACGGGCGTAGTTACTCAGCGCGGACAGAGAATACTCAACGACGTTGCCGAGAATATTACCGACGCAAAGATTGACGAATATATCGCAAACAACCCCGGCACGAGCAGAGAGAATGCAAAGCTTGCCGTTACAAAGGATTATGCGGTAAAGTATCTGTATAACAGCAATACGATTGATTCGAATATCCACAACATTCTCACCTACAACGCTACGTCGGGCACCGCGTTAAGCGAGTTTATTAAGGACGAGCAGACAAAGGAAAACGAAACCGACGCACAGCGTATAAACAATATCTCGGGTATAACCGTTTCGCACTCCAAAGAGTTCAACGGCAAGACCTACGACGAGGAACACGACATTTTAAAGATTGAAATCGTCGGCGTAGACCCCAAGGCAAAGTGGAACTTCGGCTTCGCGGTAGCGCCCATGCACTATTATTCGGGCACTTATGACGGAGTAGACTACGTCAAGCTGGCTATGGACGACTACGAAAGCGGCGTTGTTTACACCCCGGACGCAAGAAACTTCGGCGTTAAGTACAGGGACAGCGGCTTCTCGTCCACCGTGCTTTCCGCGGGCAGCAAAAACGGCGTTCCCGTGGGCGCCGGTGCTTACAGATGCTGCACCTACAATTACAGCTCTACGGGCGTAACCCACGACAATTTCTGGTACAACTATATGGCGTTCTTCGAGAGGAACCCCTATTTCGAGACGATGGGCAAGCAGGTAGAGAACGCTAAAATCAAATACGTAACCTACAAGGTAACAAGCGACGACCAGATAGTAAACTCGCTTAAAACGGGCGAAATCGACTACGGCGAGCCTACCGCAAAGTCGGATAACCAGGCTGCGTTCAGCCCCGACAAGTTCGAGCATATCACTTACGAAACGGGCGGCTACGGCTATATCGGTATCAACCCCAGGTACATCGAGGATATAACCATAAGGCGCGCTATAATGAAGTCTTTCGACACCTCGGCGCTTTTGGAATACTACGGCGATTCGCTTGTAAACATAATCAACAGACCTATGACGCTTACGTCCTGGGTATGGAATCCGGCTTACGGACACAGAAGCAAGCAGGAAACTCCTTATTACGAGCCTGCGGCAACCGCCGACGAGCTTATAGACTTTATCGAGTCGGACAGCAACGGCGTATGGGAAAAGAGGTCTGACGGCTGGTATAAGAACGGCGCAAAACAAAATCTCAGTTACAGCTTCGTAATCGCGGGCGAATCTACCGACCACCCCGCATACGCAATGTTCACCTATGCCAAGAACTTCCTGGAAGAAGCGGGCTTCAACATTTCGGTAGGTAACGACCCTCAGGCGCTTACAAAGCTTGTTTCGGGTAAACTTCAAGTATGGGCGGCGGCTTGGTCGTCGAGTATCGACCCCGACCCTTACCAGATTTACAGTATCAATTCCAGAGCGTCGAGCACCAACAACTGGAACAAGGACGGCATAATCAACAACCCCGATAAGTTTGCCAAGGAGTACGATA
This sequence comes from uncultured Clostridia bacterium, assembly GCA_964600525.1. GTDB lineage: Bacteria > Bacillota > Clostridia > Christensenellales > Borkfalkiaceae > Coproplasma. The sequence continues at coordinate 20,064 of CAZRJY010000001.1, read as the reverse complement.
TTGCAACCCGTTTAAACCAGAAGATTATCGAAGGCAGACAGACGCTTAACGAACGTACGCGTTCGAACATATACGGCGGCGACGGCGGCGCACTCGACCTTATAATGGAGCTTGCGGTTGAATTCCCCACCTATCAGCGTAACGATTTGTGCATATTCAGAAAGGGCGTTCTCGACAGAAGCACTATGACTGCGGAACCCTCCTACAATATGGGACCTATCAGCGAACTTTGGAAGTTGAACTACGTTAAATAAATAAAAATCTCTTCGGAGTAAAAGATGGTTAAATATATAATCAAAAGATTACTGCTGGCGCTTCTTATTCTGTTCGGCGTATCGGTAATATTATATGTTCTCATAAGGTGTATGCCCGCCAACTATTTGAAGGACCAGTTTGTGTCGTTGCGAGCTAACTACGACCCCATCGACAGCGATGAGGAAGCGGAAAGACTGCTTAGGGAACAGCTTGCGCCCTACGGGTTGGAAGACGACTCCGCCTGGGGAATATTCAAGGGCTACTTTATGTGGCTCGGCAGGTTCTTGCAGGGCGATATGGGCATATCCTTCCAGCACCAGGGCGCACCCGTGCAGAACGTTATCGGACAGTATATGTGGCTGTCGTTCGGCATTTCGTTCGTGGCTTTGCTTCTGGAAATGGCAATTGCAATTCCCCTCGGCGTAAAGTGCGCGGTCAACCAGTACGGCAAGCTCGACTACGTGGCAACCGTACTCTGCATGGTCGGCATAGCATTCCCGTCCTTCTTCCTCGGCAACCTGTTTATCAAATGGTTTGCGGTCGATTTGGGCTGGTTCGAAACGCACGGCTTAACCAGCGGTGTAATGGGAACGGAGTTCGAGATTTTCATCGATAAAATCTGGCACCTCATTCTTCCCATGACGGTTATGGTGCTTTTAAGCATCGGCGGACTTATGCGCTATACGCGTACGAACACTCTCGAAGTGCTCAACGCCGACTACATAAGAACGGCGCGCGCAAAAGGTCTTTCGGAAGGAAAGGTCGTATACAAGCACGTTTTCCGCAACACTATGATACCCCTTGTAACCCAGTTGTCGTTCACGCTTCCGACGCTGTTCGGCGGCGCAATGATAACCGAGCAGGTGTTCGACCTGCCCGGTATCGGCAACATTGCATACAAAGCGCTTTTGAGCGGCGACGTGTTCCTTGCAATGGGCTACAATATGTTCCTTGCCGTGCTCACGGTTATCGGCGTTCTGTTCGCCGATATTATGTACGCGGTAGTCGACCCCAGGGTCAAGCTCGGCAAGTAAAGGAGGCAGCGTATGGAAGATAAGAATACCGAAGCCGAAGTATTGGCGGACGAGAACGCAACAATCACCGAGACGACCGTAGCGAACGACGCGCAGGTCGGCGGCGACGATTTGCACGGCGAAAACCTTACCGAAAGGGCAAAGGTGCTTTCGCCCTGGATGACCGTTTTAAAGAGATTTTTCCGTTCCAAGCTGTCCGTTATCGGACTTGTGACCATAGTATTATTGTTCCTGTTCGCGTTTTTGGGACCGGTTTTCTCGCCCTGGGCGGCTAACGGCGGCACCAAGCTGGACAGCGACCCTTCGCGCATAAAGGAACTTATTTCGGTGTCGCCCATAAAATACTACATAGGCGACGAGGCGCACAACGCGCTTGCGGTGTCGGTAAGACTTCCGCAGGTGGTTAAGATGGGCGACATCAGCGCGGCGCACTGGATGGGCACCGACGATATGGGCTACGACGTGCTTACGCGCCTTATGTACGGCGGCAGAGTTTCGCTTACAATCGGCTTCGTAGTCGTTATAATCGAAACGCTTATCGGCGTTGTAATGGGCGGTCTTGCGGGCTATTTCGGCAAGTGGGTAGACAACCTTATAATGCGTATAGTCGATATTTTAAGCTGTATACCGTCGCTTCCCATAATGCTTATTCTGTCGGTAATCTTCACCGCATGCGGCTTGGGCGACAGCATAGCAAAGCTGTATTATATGATGATGGTGCTCTGTCTAATCGGCTGGGTAGGAACGGCAAGGCTTGTGCGCGGACAGATTTTGTCTTTGCGCGAGCAGGAGTTCATGCTTGCCGCCAAGGCTTCGGGACTTTCGACCTTCTCGAAAATATTCAAGCACCTTATGCCCAACGTAATACCCCAGCTTATCGTATCTATGACTTTGGGCTTAGGCAGTATAATTCTGACCGAAGCGACGCTGGGCTTCTTGAACATCGGCGCGCCCTACGGCACGGCTACCTGGGGCAACCTTATAAACCTTGCAAGCAACAACACGTACAGGCAGTACTATCCCAATCTGTGGGTGGGCGCGGGCGTGTGCATAACGCTTGCCATACTGGCGTTTAACTTTGTCGGGGACGGCTTGCGCGACGCCTTCGACCCTAAGATGAAGAGGTAATTATGGCGACAAACAAGGATAAAAAGCACTATATATCCCGCTCGGAATCGCGCGCAATTGCCAAAGAAAATTCCAAGGCTATCCGCTACTACGAAAAGCAGAAGAAGCGCCGCGCCAAGCCCGACGACTACACGACCGAAATGAAGGACGACAACAACATTATCGAGTTCGACGACCTTCACACCTATTTCTTTTCGGACGCAGGCACGGTCAAGGCGGTAAACGGCGTAACCTTCTCGATACCCGCGGGCTCTACCGTGGGCGTGGTAGGCGAATCGGGCTGCGGCAAAAGCGTAACTTCGCTTTCCTTAATGCAGCTTGTGCAGGCGCCCAGCGGACAGATTGTAAGCGGCTCAATAAGATTTAAGGCAAGTCTTTTCAAGCGCGACGCGCGCGGCAAGAAAATCCCCGTGTACGAAACCGAAACCGGCGAAGACGGACAGGAGCGCACCAAGCTCGACGAAAAGGGCAAGCCCGTAATAAAAAAGAACTCACTCGGCGGCAACGTTTACGAGATGGAGGACAGAGTAGTAGACATCGCAAAGATGCCTACCGAGGCTATGCGCTCAATCCGCGGCAGAGAAATCGCAATGATTTTCCAGGAGCCTATGACCTCCTTGAACCCCGTGTTCACCATAGGCAACCAGCTTGACGAGGTCGGACTTTTACACATAGAAGGCATATCCAAAAAGCAGGTAAAGGCGCACAGCATAAACATGCTCAAAATGGTCGGCATAGCCGATGCGGAGGGCGTTTACAAAAAATACCCTCACGAGCTTTCGGGCGGTATGCGCCAGAGGGTTATGATAGCAATCGCGCTTTTGTGCAACCCCAAGCTGATTATTGCCGACGAGCCTACGACCGCGCTAGACGTTACCATTCAGGCGCAGATACTCGACCTTTTAAGGGACATCAAGCACAAGATTAACGGTTCGATAATGCTGATTACGCACGACTTGGGCGTAGTTGCCGAAATGGCTGACTTTGTTGTTGTAATGTACGCGGGCAGAGTTATCGAAATGGGCACGGCGGAGGACATTTTCGACCACCCCATGCACCCTTACACGATAGGACTTCAAAAGAGCAAGCCGACGGTAGACGCCGAAGTGGACAAACTTTACTGCATACCGGGCTTTGTTCCCAACCCCATAAATATGCCCGATTACTGCTATTTCCGCGACAGATGCGAAATGTGCAAGGAAAAGTGCGCGGGCGAATACCCCGACTACGTGCAGGTGTCGCCTACTCATAAGGTGGCGTGCTATCTGTACGAGGATACGAAGGAGGACGGCAATGGACAATAACGAAGAAGTCGTATTGGAAAATACCGCTGCGGGCGAACCGCTCCTCGAAGTCAAGAATTTAAAGAAATATTTCCCCGTCGAAACCAACCTTTTCGGCAAACCGACCAAGTTTTTAAAGGCGGTAGATGGCATATCGTTCACGCTGTACAAGGGCAAAACCCTCGGCATAGTCGGCGAGTCGGGCTGCGGCAAATCTACCATGGGCAGGTCGCTTTTAAGACTGTACGACGGCGTAGAGGGCGAGATTATATTCGACGGTCAGGACGTGGCTAAGCTCAAAAACCGCGAGTTCGACAAACTGCGCCCCAATATGCAGATGATATTCCAGGACCCGTACGCGAGTCTTTCGCCCCGCCTTACGGTAGGCGAGATAATCGGCGAGTCCGCGCGCCAGCACGGGCTTGTGGACAGAGCGGGCTTCCACGATTACGTTCTTAACGTTATGAATATGTGCGGCTTACAGCCCCATTATTTCGAGCGTTATCCGCACGAGTTCTCGGGCGGACAAAGACAGCGTATCTGTATCGCGCGCGCCTTGGCGCTTAAACCCAAGCTTGTCGTATGCGACGAGCCGGTATCCGCGCTCGACGTATCCATACAGGCGCAGGTTATAAATATGCTTATCGAGCTGAGGGAGAAGCTCGGTCTGACATACATATTCATTTCGCACGACTTGTCGGTTGTCAAGCACATATCCGACGACGTAGGCGTAATGTATCTCGGCAACATTGTCGAGTACGGCAGTAAGGATAGGATATTCAATAATACTCTGCACCCTTACACCAAGGCGCTTTTCTCGGCGGTTCCCGTGCCCAATCCGCACGTGAAGATGAACAGAATAATGTTAAAGGGCGATATTCCTTCGCCCGTCAATCCGCCCAAGGGCTGTAAATTCCACACGCGCTGCGAGCACTGTATGGAAATCTGCGGCCGCATTGCACCCGAGTACAGGGAAATCGAGGAAGGGCATTTCTGCTCGTGCCATCTTTACAACAGCGCCGAGGACACCGAAAGACTGCTTGCGCAGGCTGATATCAACGACGAGGAAGAGAGGGCGCGCGCCGAAAAGGAAGCGAAGAAGCCCTGGAACGTGGCTAAAACCAAGATAGTAACAACCGTTAAGAACATATTCAAAAAGAAGAGCGGTGCGACCGCGGCGGATACAGACGGTGCGACCGAAGCGGATACAGACGGTGTGACCGCGGCAGAAAATCCTCAGGTTGAAGAAGTAAAAACCGATAATGTCGAAAAAGAATAAAAAACAAGACGATTTGGATATGGAAACCACCTTTGCGGATATGAACGTGGAGGGGTTCCGTTGGTACGACCCGAATTTAAAAAAACGCAGTCAAAGCGGAATGAAAAAGCACAGGCAGAAAATGTCCCGAAAGGAATACAGACAGCTTGTGCGCGCGGCGTTTGCCGCCTATGCGCCCGTGTTTTTAATTGTAATTCTGGTATTCGGTATTATGGGATTAATCGCCTGGCTTTGGGTAAGTTAAAATTTAAAAGCTCTCCTGTTCGGAGAGCTTTTTTGTTTCATTAAAGCATATTCTGGGGGCAATTACCCCAAATCCTTAATCATAAGGCGGATAATTTCCTCGTCAGTTTCGCGCATACCCACGCGCGCGAGGTCGGAAACGTTGTCGATAGTGTTTTCAACGCCGTGGCACAGAATGCCGTCGCCGCCGTAAAACTGACTGCCGCGCTTGTACATTTCGTATCCCAAAAGTCCCGCGTCTACCGCCGAGGCAATCTTGGCGGCACAGCTTGACTTGGCTCCGTCGCAGATAAGTCCCGAAGTTATTGCAAGCGCGTTGACTATGGTGTGAGCAATCTCCTCGAAGCCGCCGCCGCAAAGGTAGGCAACGCCAGCGCCTGCACCGGCGCCAGCCGAAACCGCTCCGCAGTACGCCGAAAGTCTGCCGATGCCCGTCTTTAAATGAATGGTAATCAAATCCGAAAGCGCAACCGCACGCAGCATTTTTTCGCGCGGCGCGTTCAATTTTTCAGCGTAAACAACAATGGGAAGGGAGGCCGTCATACCCTGGTTGCCGCTGCCCGAAACAATTACTACGGGCAACGAACAGCCGTTCATGCGCGCGTCCGAACCCGCCGCCGCGGTCGCCCTTGCAAGGTTGTGCACTCCGTCGCCGAAGCTGTCTAAAAGCACTTTGCCGACGCGCGCGCCGTAGTCGCCTTTCAAGCCCTCCGCGGCAATTGCCGAGTTATATTCTATCTGCCGCGAAATAACCGCCTCTATGTCCTTTATATCAACGCTGTCGGCAAACTCGATTATGCGCTTGACCGAAAGGCAAGCTCTGTCGGTCATACCGTCGTTGGCGTTCTCTTCAACGACCTGTTTATCCAAAAGCTTTTCACCGTTTCTGGAAATTTCCACAACGTTGGTGTGATGCCCCTCGATGCGCGCGTAAGCGCGGTCGGAGCCTTTGAAAACGGCTATGCCTATATCGAACACGCAGCCGCTGTCCGAAGGCTTTACGGTGAATTGGGTGGCGGATATGTACGATTTAATAGCTTGAATATCGCTTTCTGTAAGAGCGGTAAGCACTTCCAGCTTTTTATCGTGCCTGCCTGCGACAATGCCTGCCGCCGCCGCGGAAGTTACGCCTTTAAGACCGCCGGTCGACGGAACGATAACGCTTTTGACGTTCTTTAAGATGTTGCCCGAAACGGTAATCTCAACGCGTTCGGGCAGAGCGCCCAGCGCGTTTTTGGCAAGAGCCGCCGCGTACGCGATGGCTATTGGCTCGGTACAGCCCATAGCGGGCAAAAGCTCTTCGTTTAAGATATTTACGAAATCTTTGTAAAGTTCTTTATCCATAGTAGCACCGTATAGATTATAAAGGTATTTGGCAACCTTTGTCAAGCGGGAAAATGTTGACTTTACGCGCGCGCGTTGTTATAATAAATTATGAGGAAATTATGAAGGAAAAAACTTGCAAATCCGTGCGTTTAAGCTACGGAATAATATTCGGCGTATTCACCGCGGTGGTGGGCGCGCTGTTCATATGGCAGGTGCTGTCGCTGTATTTTTCGGGTACGGCGGCCGGGTATTCGGGCGACGTTTTTACGCGCGAAAGGGTTGTGAACGCGCTCTCTAAAATAGCTCTCTTTTTCTGGCTGTGGATTGCTGGAATAGTGGTCGGCTTTGTGCTGTGGGAGGTTTTCCCCGTAAAGGAAAAGGCGCGCAAAATATGTCCCGACTTACAGCTTGCGCGGCTTGATAAACGTATGCCAGTGGCCGCTCCCGAAGGACTGGAAGCCGAGTTTTCGCAGGTAGCTCAGTCCAAAAAGGTAATATTCGCGCTGAAATGCGCGGCGTGGGCGCTGTTTGCGCTCGCGTGCGTGTACGGCTTGGTATATCTTTGCATACCGTCGAACTTCCCCAACAAAAACGTAACGCACGAAATTCTGAATATGGTAAAGCACGTATTTCCGTGCGTGTTCGCAGGGCTACTTGTAATCTGCGGTGCGGCGGTTTACGAAAAGTTTGCGGTTAAAGCGGTTTTGCCCGCCGTTCAAAAGTTGACAAAGGGACAGAAGCCGCAAAGCAAAAATAACCTTTTGCAGACGGTAAGCGCAGTATTTGAAAATAAGTGGGTAATACTCGGCATACGCATAGCGGTTGCGGTGATTGCCGTGGCGTTTATAATCTGGGGCGCGTTGAACGGCAACGCGCGCGCGGTGTTTATCAAGGCGATAAATATCTGTACCGAATGTATAGGGCTGGGTTGATATGAAAAAGTTTTTTGCAAAGGTTAAAAATTGGTTTATCGCCCACAATCCAAAAAATTGGTTCATCGCCCACAAGCCCACAAAGCGCAGAATTATTCAGCTTTACGCCGCACTGCTTACCAACGCCAATTTGAAGGGCTTTGCCACGGGTAAAATTTATACGGGCGACACCAAAAAGATGTGCGTGCCCGGGCTCAACTGCTATTCGTGCCCCGGCGCCGTCGGAGCGTGCCCTCTGGGTGCGTTGCAGGACAGCCTTGCGCAGAGCGGCAGGTCCGCTCCGTCGTACATACTCGGCATACTGCTGTTGTTCGGGTTACTGCTCGGAAGACTGATATGCGGCTTTCTGTGCCCCTTCGGACTTATTCAGGAACTGCTGTACAAAATCCGCACTCCCAAATTGAGAAAGAACCGTTTTACACGCGTGCTGTCCTATTTTAAGTACGTATTGCTTGCGATAGTGATAGCAATACCCGTAATTTACGCGGGCATACCGTCGTTCTGCAAGTACGTCTGCCCCGCAGGCACGTTCGGCGGAGCGATATCGCTGTTGTCCAATCCCAACAACACCGACTTTTTCGGAATGCTGGGTTACCTGTTCACGTGGAAGTTCTGCGTGCTGGTGGTAGTGGTGGTTGCGAGCATTTTCATATACCGCTTTTTCTGCCGCTTTATCTGTCCGCTCGGCGCCATATACTCGCTGTTCTGCAAAATTTCGCTTTTAGGCGTCAAGCTGGACAAAGACAAGTGTATCGACTGCGGACTGTGCGTTCAGGGCTGTAAAATGGATATAAAGCACGTGGGCGACCACGAATGTATCCAGTGCGGCGAATGTATCTCCGTTTGCCCCGTGCAGGCGATAAGCTGGAAGGGCAGTAAGATTTTCTTGAAGAATACGACGCCCGTCGGACAACCTGCTGTCGTCGAGGGCGAAAAGATACAGCTTTTGGAAATTGCCAAGTCGAACGCGGATTTAACCGTATCGTCCCCGACGGTAACCGTTGAGGAAACGGCGGTAGCGGCATCTGACAAGCCTGAGAGACAAAAGTTGCAGGCGGTCAAAGCGGCGTTTAAAAAGCCGAGGTTTGTCGTCGAGTTCGTAGCGTGGGTGCTTGCAACCCTGGTGCTTATAGGCGCGTTGCTCGGCTACGGGCTAATGAAAAATAAAAGCACACTTGTGTATTCCGTCGGCGATAAGTGCCCCGAGTTTATTCTTTCCACCTACAAGTCGGACAACGACGCGGAAAGCGTAAGCACTTACGGCATAAGCAAAGTTACGGTTTTAAATTACTGGTATACCGACTGCGACCCCTGCAAGGCTGAATTGCCCGAGTTCGAAGCGGTTTACGAAGAATATATAGACCAAATAGATATGTTCGTTATACACAGCTATTCGGCAATCCCTTCGACGGGCGTTCAGGTTTTCCTCGATACCCAAACGGACAAGAACGGAAGGGCGTGGAACAGCTACAAGCTGGTGTTCGCGCAGGACACAAAAGAGCTCAATACCTACGCTCAGCTCGGCGGCAAGTACGCATACCCTATGACGGTTATACTCAACTCGTCGGGCAGAATAACTTTCGCAAAGCAAGGCAGTTGCTCGGAAGCGTTGTTAAGAAGCGAAATAATTAAAGCTCTGGGATAATAAAAACAAAATAACGCCCCGCGGCAAATGCCGCGGGGCGTTTAATTTTATTTTAATCAATCAACCGTAATTTTAAGAGTATAATCGCCTTTGCCGTTAACGTCAACCGCGCAGTCGTTTTTGTAACCGTTGACGCCGATAGCGTGGAACACGAATACGGTGACGTCCGTTTCCGATGAGAACAGTTCGTTTACCTTTGCCTGCGAAAGTGAAAGCTTACCGTTTTCGTCGGGGAAAATGTTTGCCAGAGGGAGACCGATACATACGTCCGTGCAAATCTGGGTTGCTACTTTGCCTTCGATAGTTCCGTCGGTCTTACCGTTTACGGCCTGACCGTCCTTAGTTCCGCCCTCGTATACGATGGTGAAGTTGTAGTCCGACTTGGTTTCGCCGCCGTTCTTTTTACAGCCGACAAACACACAGGCAACAGCCGCAGCCACGGCGATAACCGCAATTGCAAAAATCTTTAAAAACCTTTTCATTTTTTTGCTCCTTAAAATTTTATTTCAAAGTTTAATTATTTGCCCATCTTGGCGTCGTACACGGCAAACGCAAGCCAGCCGTTACCTTCGCCCATGCCGCCGTCCACGTTCTGATTGATAAACATGTTCAGAATGTCTACGATTTCGCGCGTGGCGGGAACAAGTCCGTACAGGTCGTCGCCTTCCTGCTTGCCCTCGGTCGATTTGCCCAAAGCTTCCTCCATAATAGGCTGGTAGTCCTCGCCGTGGTGGATATATTCCTCGAACGCGTAATCCTCAATCATATATTTAAGCGTTGCGAGAATATACTTTTCGATATTGCATCTGAAAAAGCTGCTGTAAAGCATATCGATATATACGGGCTGGTTCTTGTCAATCTTACCGTCTTTGCCGACAGCGTAGTAGCAGTTAGTCAAATCGTCGTACATAACGTCGATGCCGATATACGTCCAGACAATCGGTTCCACGTTGTCGATATACGTCCATACGCCGCCGCCAGTAGAGCATATAAGCATCTTGTTGAACGATTCGCCGAGATAGGATATTTCGAAGTCGTAGTAAGACTTGGTTCCCGACGTCGTGCAGAGGTAGAGGTAAACTTCCTCGTTCTCGTCCAGAGCTATATAATCGCTGAAACCCTCGTATTCCACGCCCTTATATGCGTCGTGGTCGAGCGCTTCGCTTGTCAGCGAGATTAAATCGCCTTCCTTATTGTAAACAAGTATCTTGGGGTCGGGCACTACGTACGAATCCGTGTTGTCCGCGGTAGCGTTTGCCGAGGGCGAGCAACCCTTGGTATACGAACGTATCTGGTAAACGCCCGCTTCCCCGGCTTTGAATTTATAGTACGTGCCGTTATGTGCAAGTTGCAGGGGGAAGTCGATAACCGCCTTGTTTCTCTGCGTGGTTTGGTTGTACATTTCCGAATTTGCAAGCTCGGCGTCGTTCTTTTCGAAAGCCTCGTACGCGTTGTATTTCGTAAGACCTCTGGTGTAGTCCACGTCAACCTTGCAGGTGTCGCCGTCGCCGTTGGCCGCGTCGTCGTGCTCGGCGCCGTAGTGGTCGAAGTAATAGCAGAATTCAAGCCACTCGTTGTCGTGCGCGTTGCCCTTTTCAAAGTCGTTGATAAGCGCGTCCGCCCAGCCTTTAAGCTGTTCGGTTACGGGGATAAGGTAGAAGGGCGCGGGCATATAGTTCATAATGAGTACGTAAACCGTGTATGCCTCGGTAACGTCCTTGCCGCCTATGTTTACCTTAAAGGTAGTGTTACCGTCGTCCGTTTCCTTTGTTTCGACGTATTTCTGCGCGGTCATACTGAAAATCGTGCTCGCGTAGGTCGTGCCGTCCGCCGCCGTCATATTTTTGCCGTGCAAATTGCTCCAAGGTGAGAGCTGGTTGATGGTCATATAGATTATGGGACCGAGCTTATCCGACTTGGTGCCGTCCTCGTTGTAGAGTACCTTGTGATAGAAGCCGTCGCTTGCAAGCTCGTAGTCTACGTAGTAGCCGTACTTAAAGTTCTCGATTTCGCCCGAAGCGCAGGCGCGCATAACGTCGAGCGATTTCACAACGCCGCCCTGCGCCGCGTCGGCAAGGCTGATGTTTCTTATTTTTACAACGTCGTCGCCCACGCCCGAATCGGGGTCCTGCGGGTCTTTGCGGTATGCAAACGAAAGAGTTACGGTCTTATCGCGGTCGGCAACGTACAAATCTACCGTCTGCCAGCCGTTGCTCTCGCCCGAGTAGCCCGTGTTCATCTGGTCGCCGTCAAGTAAGACGTACAGATAGTCGGCGTTGGCTTCCGTCGAAACGTTGTACTGGAAGGAAAGAACCTCGCCTTCCTTCATATCTATCTCGGCGTTGACTATCGCGTACGAATTGCCCTTTCCTTTGTTGGAGGAATATATATAGCTGCCCTCGGCGTCGGAGCCTGCAAGCCAGGGCCATGAATATTCGTCGTCATACGCTTTGAATACCGCGTTTACGTGCTCGGCAAGCGCCGCCTGTTCCAGAACTGCGGAGGAGGGCATCTCGACGTCGGGTTTTTCGAGCTCGCCGATTACGGGTGTGCCGGGATTTTCCTCGCTGCCGTTACCGTAAGGGTCCTGCTTGTAGTCGGGGGAAGTAAATCTGTTGAAAAGCCCCGTCCAGAACGAGGTTGTAACCTCGCTGCCGTTGGTCCTGAACGCTATCATGCCGTATCTGTCGATAACGACGGTGGTGGGATAAGCCGAAACGCCGAACGCCGAGCATATACCTATTCTGTCTATGCCCATAGGCAGGTTGAGGTTGCGCTGAGTTCTGAAATTGGCAACCGACTGTGCGGAGTCGCCCATCGACGTCGTGCAGATTGCCAGCACTTCTATATCGTCCGCCGTACGGTTGTCGTATGCGTTCTGTAAGTAGGGGAACTCCGCCTGGCAGGGACCGCAGGTGGTATAGAAGAAGTTGAGTACGACCGCCTTTTTGGTCTCCAACAGTTTGGAAAGAGTGTAGCTGGGACCGGCGTTATTGCCGTCGCCGCAGTCGGTGAACGTAAAGTCGCGCATAATGTTGCCCGGCGCGTACGAAGTCATAATAGCCGAAGCGCTTAAAAGGCGCGAGGAAAGTTTTACGGTTATATCTTCGCGTTTGTTCGCGTTGGTTTTATAGGTTGCGCCCTCGTCGAGGTGATAGCCCGCGGGAAGGGATTCCTCGTCGATTTCGAGGTCGTACTCGCCTAATGATACGGCAAACTCGATTTTGCCCGCCTTGGAAATACCGCGCTTAATAACCTGACCGTTTCTTTTTGCGGCGATTTTAACGCCGTCAAGAGGCATACCGCCCTCTGAGCGCACGTTTACGACGTACTTTTCGCTGGGGGCGATATTTTCGCCGGAATTTTCGGGATTGATAAAGCCGGGGTAATCTAAGGGATTGATGGGCGGTTTCTTATTGCCCGAATCGGAGGTATTGCAACCTGCAATGCCGAGCGTCAGTATTACCGCGGTCGCCGCCGCTATCAATTTCGTGAATTTTTTCATAATAACCTTATTCCTCAATTATCTCTATTTTATAATATGGTTATATAAAAGTCAATAATTTATACGCGCGGGCGTACAATTTAAAGGTATAAATAAATTTTATAAGCCCTTAAAGCCGTGTTTATTCATAAAATATACGCATAAATGAATATCGTTTTCAGACGGCGGGGAAGTCGATTTTCTCGAACGCGAAATCGGCGTTAAAGTACGCGTCGGCGGAAAGATTGTCGCCGAGTGCGCTCATAACCTTTACGATTGTCATTTCTATGGTCATGTCGTATACTAAAATTGCGTATTCGGGTATGCCTATCATGCTTGCGTAAACGCGCGCCCTGCTCATAACGGGGGCGAGGATTACGGGCACGCCGCACTCCTTACAGTATGCGGCGAAATTTTTAAAGTTGAGCTCCTCGCCCACGGTGCAGACAGTGCCGCTGTGCGAAAGCTCGATAATTACCGCCTTGGGCATGGTGCGCGAAAAATCGTACACCGTGTAGTTTAAAAGCGAGCGCATGGTAATCAGCATTATTTCGTCGCAGAGAGAGCTCGGCACGGGAGGTATGCGTTCGGCGTTGACTTCCTTTAAAGAAGGCAACACGCGTGAGGAGTTGTATACTACGTCGCCGTTTTCTATTTCGGCGAAGTGCACTCCCAGCGAGCTGTGGTAAAAGCCGTTAATTTCGTCGGGGTAGGTAAGGCGGCTGCCCAAGTGGATTTTGCAGTTTTCGTTGTCGTTGGCAAACGCGCAGTAAACCCCGCGCAAGCCCGACTTTTCTATAAAGTCCACCGCGCCCGCAAAATTTTTGACGCCGTTCGTGCGCGGGTCGGTCAAAGGGTACAGCGCCGAAACCACGACGAGGGGCAGGGAAATATCGCAGAGAACAAGGCTCAGCCAGTTGACGGTAAAGCACAGCGTGTCCGTGCCGTGGGTTACTATTATGCCGTCGTAATCGGAACAGTTTACGCCCTTGATGCAGTTGTACAGCTTTTCAAGGTCGCTCTTTTGCACGTTTTCGCTCAATATGTTTATGGGCGAAAGCACGTCGAAGCGTATATCGCCGTCCGCGGTTTCGCGGTACTTTTCAATCAGCATTTTTTTGCTCGCGCCGCTTAAAGCCACGTTTTTTCCGTCCGAGTCGCTCCCTATGGTGCCGCCCGTAAAAATCACGCAAATTCTGTTTAACATATGTCATACCTCTTTCAACGTGTAAATTATACCCTTAACGCAAAAAAAAGTCAACGTGTAAATGCCGCGCGGCTATTGATTATACTTCGGGTTTATGCTATTATGTAATTACGAATATCACGGGGGAATTTTTAATGAACGATTTTATTTACAACGCACCCACAAAGGTTTACTTCGGAATTAAAAGCGACGAAAAGCTTACCGGGATTATGACCGAACACGGCTGTAAGTGCGTGCTTTTGCATTACGGCGGCGGCAGTGCGGTCAAGAGCGGACTTATCAAGCGCGTGAAGTGGGCGTTGGAGAGTGCGAAAGTAAATGTTGTAGAGCTGGGCGGAGTTAAACCCAATCCGCGTTTATCGCTTGTCTACGAGGGGATAGAGCTGTGTAAAAAGAGCGGCGTCGACTTTATTTTGGCGGTCGGCGGCGGCAGCGTTATCGACAGTGCCAAGGCGATAGGAATGGGCGCGGCGGGCGGCGGCGACGTCTGGGACTACTACACGGAAAAGCGCACTCCCGACAAGACTTTGCCCGTGGGCGTAATTTTAACCGTTGCGGCGGCGGGCAGCGAAATGAGCAAGTCGTCGGTAATAACCAACGATTATTTGCAGATAAAGCGCGGTCGCAACGCAGAGCTGTCGCGCCCCGTGTTCGCAATTTTAAATCCCGAGCTTACGGCAACCGTGCCCGCATATCCCACGGCGTGCGGCTGCGTGGACATATTCATGCACACGCTCGAACGCTATCTTGTGAGCGGCGAAACATTGAAGCTTACCGACAGTATGGCGGAGGCGCTTATGACCACCGTAATATCCGCGTCGAAAGTTATTATGCGCGATTTGACTAATCTGGAAGCGCGCTCGGATTTGATGTGGGCGGGCAGTCTTTCGCACAACGGAATGACGGGTTGCGGCAACGACGGCGGCGACTGGTGCACGCACTCTCTGGGGCACGAGCTGTCGGCAAAGTACGACGTAGCGCACGGCGCTTCCCTTACGGCCGTATGGGGAAGCTGGGCGAGGTACGTATATAAAAACTGTCTTAACCGCTTTCATAAATTCGCCGTGCAGGTTATGGGCGTGCGCCCCAACGGCACGCGCGCCGAGCTTGCGTTAAAGGGTATCGAGGCGGCGGAGGAGTGGTTCCAGAAGCTGGGTATGCCGACTTCTATCAGGGCGCTGGGCGTCAATCCCACGCAGGACGATTTGAAGGAAATGGCGGCAAAGTGGGTGGAAAACAACGGCGCAGAGAAAGGCAGCTGCAAAAAAATCAAGGAGAGCGACGCGCTTGCAATTTACACCGCGGCGCTGTAAAAATACGGTTAGTTAAGGCATATTACGGGGGTAATTGCTGAAATGTTGGATATTAAAGGGCTGTTTTACGGCAGAAAGGCAATAAAAAAAGCCCTTACGGAATACGGCTTTGAAAAATCGGGCGACAGGTATTTATATACCGAGGATATTTTAGACGGTCAGTTTTTTATTGAAGTTACAGTCAAGGACGATATACCCGAAGCGGCGGTTTTCGACGGCGAAACCAAAGACAGATATTATCTGTTCGCCGTGGAGGGCGCGGAAGGCGCGTTCGTCGGAGAGGTGCGCTCGGAGTACGAAAGGGTTATAAACTCGATTTCGGACAAATGCTATTCGGACGCGGAGGTCTACCGCGAAAGTACGGCGAAGGCGGTTATAAAGTACGCCAAGGGAAAATACCGCACGCCGCTCGAATTTTTATGGGGCGACGAAAACGCGGTTATGCGCCGCAGGGACAACCGCAAGTGGTATTTTTTAGTTATGCAGGTCAAGCGCGAAAGGTTGGGACTGGACGGCGAGGGACTTATCGAGGTTATCGATTTGCGCGCGCCCGCAACCGGGATTGCAAGGCTTGTGGACGGTGTGAACTATCTGCCTGCGTACCATATGAACAAAAAGAGCTGGATAACCGTTCCGCTGGACGGCAGGGTGAACGCCGAAGTGATTTGCGCCCTCGTGGATATGAGCTTCGAGCTGGCAAAAGGTAAAAAATAAAAAAAGCCCCGCGGCTGTCGCCGCGGGGCTTTTAACTTTTACAACTCGGCGTCTTCGGGGTTCTGGTAACCCTCGCCGTAAATTTCCTTGGCGGAGGAAATAATCATAAACGCCTTTTTGTCCTCCTGGTGCACCACGTCGCGGAGGCGCGGGTAGAGGAAGGGTTTTACTACGCACATAATCATAACCTTATCGTCGTTGGTATACGCGCCCTTCGCGTCGACGATGGTCGCGCCCGTGTCTATTTCCTTTAAAATGCGTTTTATCACGTTCTCGCAATTTTCTTTTGCGGTGATAATAAATACCGTCTTTGCGGAGTTTCCGCCGTATAAAACCCAGTCGAACATGAGCGTAAACACGACTACGTGCAATGCGGTGTAAAAAAGTTTATTTACGTCGTAGTGCACGAAAAACGAACAGCCAACGACTATCATGTCGGTAACGAGTGAAATCATACCCGTCTTGATATGGCGGAAGCGTTTGCGCAGAATTTTTACTATGACGTCGGTACCCGCGGTCGTCGCGCCCATACGGAATATGAGCCCCATACCGATGCCGAACAGCACCGCGCCCACGACGGCGTTTACCAGAACCTGGTCGGTAAAGGGGTGTTTTATCCAGTGGTAAAGCGCATACTTGCCGAACCGCATTAAAAGACCCGAAACGACGGTTGCATATCCCGTAGAAACAAGGAACTTCCAGCCGAAGAAAATCAGTCCCAGTATGAACATGGGAACGTTGAGTATTATGTAAAGGTAGCCGGTCGGAAATCCCGAAACGGCGTTGATTATAAGCGAAATACCCGTCATTCCGCCCGATGCGAGGTTTGCGGGCTCTACGAAAAGGGATATGCCCGTAGCGTATAAAATACAGCCCAGTGTAATTACGGCGTACTGCTTTAAAATTCTTAATACTGTTTTCTTTTTTGCTTCCACATACCATATTATAAAAATTATCGCCGTCCGTGTCAACTATCGACCGCGGTTTTCTTTACTTTTTAATTATAAAGTAATATAATGGGCAGTAATACGGAGCGGCATAAATGGAGAAAGCGGCAAGACAAAAAAGAAAATACACGCTTTTCACGGGCAAACAGCTTTTATGGCTGATTTTGCCCATTATAATCGAGCAGATTTTTTCGTCGTCGCTGGGGTTTATCGATTCGATAATGGTTTCGAATATGCCGGGCGACAGCACCAGCGCAAGCCTTGCGGTAACTAATATCGACTACATGAATAATCTTATTATTCAGTTGTTTTCGGCATTCGCCACGGGCGGCGCAATCATAACCTCCCAGGCTCTGGGTGCAAAGGACGGCGAAGCGGCAAAATCCAGCGCAAAGCACATGCTTATAATCGTTATCATAGCCTCGCTTGTGATAGGCGGTTTAAGCGTTGCGCTGAACTGGCCGCTTTTAAGACTTTTGTACAGCGATATCTCTCCTTCGAGCCAGACGTTCAAATTCCAGAGCATTTACTTTTACATAACGGCGGCATCGTTTCCGTTTATAGGTCTTTTCAACGCCTGCGCCGCGCTTTTAAGGGTGCAGAGGAAGAGCATGATAACCATGTCGTCCGCGGCGTTATCCTGCGGACTCAACGCGGCGATGGACGCGCTGTTTTTATACGTCTTTAAACTGGGCGTTTTGGGCGCGGCGCTTGCTACGCTCGTGTGCAGAGCCATTCCCGCAATCTATATGCTCGTCGTTTTAGGCAATAAAAAGAACGCCGTCTGCGTTAGAATTTTCGAAAAGTTCCGCTTTAATAAGCAGATGATAAAAAAGATACTCCGCCTTGCGATACCCGCCGGCATAGAGAGCGCGCTGTTCCAGCTCGGAAAGCTGATGACTTCTACGTTCGTAAACGTGGGTTGCTATATCAGTCCTGTTCTCGACGAAAACGGAATGCAGGTAATCAAAGACGGCGTAAATAAAACTATTAACGTACAGGCCTTAGGCAACTCGATTGCAAACCACGTAAACAACTACGCCTCGATGGTGGGCGGCGGCGTTGGTACTGCGTGCCTTACGGTCATAGGTCAGTCCGTGGGGACGGGCGACGTTGACCAGTGCAAGCACTATATGAAAAAGATGTTTCTTCTCTCGTATATTGCAAATACAATCTGCGTTGCGATGTTTTTGGGGCTGTCGCAGTATATCGTGCTTATCTGGAACTTTAAAGACGTAACTGCGGAACAGTTGGGTGTAATAAGACAAATAGCTTTAAAGTGCCTTTATTTTTGTCTGGCTATGCAGATTGTAACTTATCCGTTATCGTTCACGACGCCCGCTATTTTAAAGGCTACAAGCGACGTGAAATACGTTATGTTCAGCGCGGTCATTTCGATGTTCGTAATGCGCGTGGGACTGGCGTTCATACTTACCACCGACAAGATTGCCGGCTTGCCGCAGCTGGGTGCGTTCGGCTACTGGATAGGTATGTGCTCGGACTGGGTACTGCGTTCGGTACTGTTCTTATCCAGGCTTTTGACGGGCAAGTGGAAAAAGTCGTCGGGGCTGTTTAAAGAGCCCGCAGAGGTCGTTGCGGCGGCGGAGGGCATTTCCGTAACGGTCGGGGAAAGTTTGGGAAATGAAGTTATAACCGAACAAACCGAAAATTCGCCCGAAACTGACGAAAACACCGTTAATTAAGGCATATCAGGGGGTCAATTTATGTTCAGACAGATGTTTGAGGAAAAATATATGCGTTTTCCCGACGGAAAGTGTAAGGCGCTCACTTTTTCGTACGACGACGGTGTTAAGGCGGACAAGCGGCTTTTGCAGGTACTTGCAAAGTATAATTTAAAGGGCACGTTCAACCTGAATTCCAGGCTTTTCGACTGCCGGTGCTGGCACGACAGAATGGACGAAGAGGGGACTTACGCCGCCTTTTGCGACTGCGGACAAGAGATTGCTCTGCACGGTGCGCGGCACATATTCATGGACAAAGTGCCCCTTTGCGAGGCTGTAAAGGAAGTCTTGGACAACCGTGATTATCTTGAAAACAAATTCGGAAAAATCGTGCGCGGAATGGCTTACGCGTACGGCGGTTACAACGATAATATAAAGCGCGTGCTTGCCGATTTAGGCGTGGCGTATGCGCGGACTACCAAGTCCACTTACGGCTTTGAAATTCCGACCGACTGGCTGGAACTCAACCCTACCTGCCACCATACCGAAAAGGAACTTGCGCCCCTTGCCGACAAATTTTTCGGCGGTTCGCCGCTTAAAGAATTCAAGCACCGCGAGCCGTGGCTGTTCTACGTTTGGGGGCACTCCTACGAGTTCGACGACGACAACAACTGGGAGGTAATCGAAAGCCTGTGCAGGCGCGCTTCCGAGAATAAGGACGATATATGGTTTGCGACCAATATCGAAATTTACGACTACGTGCAGGCATACAACCGCCTTGTGTTTTCGCTGGACGGCGAAAGGGTGTGCAACCCCTCGGCGCTTGAAGTTTGGCTCGAACTTCGCGGCAAGACTTACAAAGTCGGCGCGGGTGAAACGGTAACGTTCGACAAATAAATATTCCGGGGGAATTATGATATTAGATTTATTTTCTTTAAAAGGCAAAGTGGCAATCGTTACGGGCTCTAACACGGGGCTCGGGCAGGGCATATGCAGAGCGTACGCCGAGGCGGGAGCAAAGGTTGTGGGCGTGTCGCGCAGACCGTCTACCGAAACCGAACAGCTTATCGGCAGTGAAAATTTTTATAACGTAATCGCCGACCTTTCCTCGTGCGAAGTTATACCCGAGGTCATCGAGAAGACGCTTGCGCGCTACGGACGCATAGACATTCTCGTCAATAACGCGGGCATTATCAAGCGTCAGGACAGTCTGGAATTTTCCGAAGAGAACTGGGACAGCGTTTTAAACGTAAATTTAAAGACGGTGTTTTTCTTAACGCAGGCGGTTGCCAGGCAGTTTATTAAGCAGGGCGGTGGCGGAAAAATCATAAATATCGCCTCTATGCTTTCCTATCAGGGCGGCATACGCGTGCCTTCGTACACGGCGTCCAAGTCGGCAATCAAGGGCATAACAATGACCCTTTCCAACGAGTGGGCAAGCCACGGCATAAACGTGAACGCTATTGCCCCCGGCTATATGGCAACCAACAACACCCAGCAGCTTCGTCAGGACGAGGAGCGCAGCGCGGATATTTTGGCGCGCATACCCGCGGGCAGGTGGGGCACTCCCGCCGACTTGGAGGGCGCGGCGG